>DJBL01000177.1 GCA_002435595.1 Stenotrophomonas maltophilia | reverse complement strand
GGGCCGGTTCCGGTGCCGGTGCCGGTGCCGGCGGCGGCGGGGCGGCCGGCACCGCTTCCAGTTCGGCACGTTCGTACTGCGCACGGAACTTGGCCAGCAGCGGCAGCCCCAACTGCTGGGACAGCCGCTCGGTCTCGGTGGTGCCGTAGGCCAGCGCGACCGGCAGCACGCCGGCACTGCGCAGGCCGTCCAGCAGTGCCTGGGCGGTGGCCACGTCGGGAATCTGGCTGAGCCCGCCGAAGTCCAGGATCACCGCGGCGCGGCCGAACAGCTTGGGCGCACGCGCCACGCGGTCGTGCATTTCACGGGTGAGGCGTTCCACATCCAAGGTGCGGATGCGCAGGTTGGCGATGCCCACCTGGCCGATCTTCAGTTCACCGGCCTGTTCAAAATCCATGTTTGCCGCCACCTCAGGTCCCCGTCGGTCGATGCGCGCGCAGCGGCTCGCGACGGTGGCCCACCCAGGGCACGTCCGGCAGCTGGTCGCCGTAGGTGTCGTGCACCCACTGGTAACTGCACAGGTCCTTGAGCAGCATGCTGGCGCGCACGTCCACGTGGGCCATGGTGTTCTGGCCGACCTCGCGGAAACCGAAGCTGCCATGGAACAGCAGCGCCGCGTCGGCGCCGTGGTCCAGGAACACCTCGCAGGTCATCTGCGGGTAGCGCAGCTCGGCGTAGCTCTGTGCGTCGGCATAGAACGCACGGCCGACGCCACCGCCGCGTCGGCGGCTGGCGACCACGATGCGGTCGATATAGAAGAATTTGCTGTCCAGCTGCTGCTGGAACCAGGCGAAGTTGCTGCTGTCGTGCTGGCTGTCGCTGCCGAAGCCGATCAGGAATCCGGCCAGGTTGCCGTCGCGCTCGGCGACGCGGAAATACTCAGCGGTTTCATAGAACAGGCGCAGGCGGGCGGCATCCAGCGGCAGGATGGCCAGGCCGGCATTGTTGTTCAGGGCCAGGACGGAATCGAGCTCGTGCTCGCGCACGTCGCGGATGACAATCGACATTGTGACTCCGTGGGGTAACGCGGTTGGTCCATCAAGGGACCCTCGTCGGATTATTGCACGGGTGGCGGGCCCGGGCGAATCGCCCCCCATGACTTATGTGGGAGTGCAGGGGCGCAGGTTCAGCCTAAGATGCGTCCATGCTGGGATACCTGAGCCAAACCCGAGTACTGCGACTGGCCGGCCTGTTCACCTGGGTCATGCTGGGCCTGCCGTTGGTCTATTCGCAGTACGAGGCGCTGGTCCGGCACGCCACGGACGGGGTGGACCTGTTGGCGGTGCTGCTGTTCGTGGCCTACCTGGCCTTTGGCGGCGGCTACCTCTGGCTGACCCGCGGCCTGCGTGACGGTGGCCATTCGGCCTGGTACGACCGCGCCATCCTGGTACTGCTGACCATCTCCGCGCTGGGGGTCAGCTTCCTGAGCGGCTCGGGCCTGGGCAGCATCCTGATGATGGTCGCGGCCGGGGTGATCCCCTGGATGCTGCCGGCCAGGGTCGGGGTGATCTGGCTGCTGATCAGCCAGCTGGCGGTGGCCCCGGTGTACTACCTGTTCCTGCCGTTCTCGCTGTTCGAGGCGGTGATGCAGTCGCTGCTGTACGGCGGCTTCTCCATGTTCATCTTCGTGACCAGCCTGGTCGCCCGGCAGCAGACCGACGCCCGCGAGGAACAGCGCCGGCTCAACACCGAACTGCGCGCCACCCGCGTGCTGCTGGCCGAGAGCGCCCGGGTCAACGAACGCACCCGCATCTCGCGCGAGCTGCACGATCTGCTCGGCCACCACCTCACCGCGCTCAGCCTGAACCTGGAAGTGGCCGGGCACATCACCGAAGGCCAGGCCCAGGAGCACGTCCACCAGGCCCATACCCTGGCCAAGCTGCTGCTCACCGACGTGCGCGAGGCGGTCAGCCAGCTGCGCGACAGCGGTGCCATCGACCTGGCCGCCGCGCTGCGCCCGCTCACCGAGCAGGTGCCCTCGCTGGACATCCACCTGGACATCGAAGAACCGCTGAGCGTGGAAGACCCCGAGCACGCCCACGTCCTGCTCCGCTGCACCCAGGAAATCATCACCAACGCGGTCCGCCACGCCCGGGCGCGCAACCTGTGGATCCAGGTCCGGCGCGATGGTGAAGGCCAGGTGGTGATCCAGGCGCATGATGACGGGGTGGGCGCGGACGGCATCGTGGTCGGCAACGGCCTGCGCGGCATGCGCGAGCGCCTGTACCAGTGCGGCGGTGAGCTGCAGATTGAAACCCGCCGGGGTCAGGGCTTCCGCCTGCGCGCCTCGGTCCCCGGGGCGCCAGTGCTGCTGCTGGCCACCGTTCCTTGAGGAGTGTTCGATGATTCGCGTCTGCCTGGTCGACGACCAAACCCTGGTGCGGCAGGGGATCCGCTCGCTGCTGGCGCTGGACGCCGGTATCGAGGTGGTGGCCGAGGCCGCCGATGGCCGCCAGGCGGTCGAGCTGGTGCCGCAGGTGCGCCCGGACGTGGTGCTGATGGACATGCGCATGCCGGTGATGTCCGGGCTGGAGGCGCTGCAGATGCTGTCGCGCCTGGGCCAGCTGCCGCCGACCATCATCCTGACCACCTTCGATGACGACCAGCTGGTGCTGGCCGGGCTCAAGGCCGGTGCCAAAGGCTACCTGCTCAAGGACGTGACGCTGGAGCAGCTGGTCGGTGCGATCCGCACCGTGGCCGACGGCGGCTCGCTGGTGCAGCCGGCGGTGACCCAGCGCCTGTTGTCCGGGCTGGAGCACATGCGCAATGAATTTGTCAGCCTGGACCGCCCGGACCCGCTCACCGACCGCGAGACCGAGATCCTGCGGCTGATGGCCAGCGGTTTCTCCAACAAGGAGATCGCCAATTCGCTGGGCGTGGCCGAGGGCACGATCAAGAACCACGTGTCCAATATCCTGTCCAAGCTGGGCGTGCGCGACCGCACCCGGGCGGTACTGAAAGCCTTCGAGCTGCAGTTGGTGTGAGCCGCGCCGGGAAATAACCTGAACATCGGCCGCAGCCCTTGTGCGACAAGGGTTGCGGCCTGTTTATCGGGGGCGTCGGCCGAATCCGGCAAAGAAATATTCCCCATCCGCTACGTGCTGACACGCGCGATGCGTTATCTTTCCGCTCCTTGTCTATGCAAAACCGCTGCCGGCATGGAAACCGGTGCGCCAATCCTGATCTACAACACCCGCGAAGCCTGCTAGGATTGGCGCTTCGCTTCAATCAACCCGGCCGTGGGATCGGCCCCGGAGACTCCTGAATGACCCGTATTATCGAGTTCCTGATCGCCTTGGGGATCGTGGCTGGCCTGTTCGTCATCATTGGCGTATGTCTGCCGGGCGAGCGCCATATTTCCGAAAGCATCGAGACCAACCGCAAGATGACGATCGTGTACGACACGGTCAACAGCCTGCGCCGCTTCAAGGACTGGAACCCGCTCTTGCTGCGCGATCCCGCCGTTGAACTGAAGCTGTCCGGCCCGGCCTCCGGCGTTGGTGCCCGCCTGGACTACTCCTCCAAGGAAAGCTCCTTGGGCCAGGGTAGCTGGGAGATCACCGGTTCGGAGAAGAACAAGCTGGTGTCCATCGCCATCGAAGACCCGAGCAAGGGTCACGACAAGAAGACCAGCTTCACCCTGGAGCCGACCGGCAAGGGTGGCCGCAACGTCAAGATCACCCAGGCATATGACGTCAAGTACGGCTTCAACCTGTTTGGTCGTTACGCCGGCCTGTACGTCAGCCGCCACATCGGTGACGACCTGAAGCTGGGTCTGTCGCGCATGGCCAACATGCTGGCGACCGTGCCGAACATCGATTACCGCACCGCCGAAGCCCCGCTGACCGACCTGGCCATCGTGGACGTCCCGGCCGAAGACCTGCTGGTGGTCACCGCCGGCAACGTCGATCGCGGCCAGGAGACCATCACCAAGTCGATCCATGACAACCAGGAGTGGATCAAGCGCGTGATGGAGGCCAATGGCCTGGAAGCCGCCGGTCCGTTCCGCATCATCACCACTGACTTCGGTCAGGAAAAGTACGCCTTCGACGTGGCCCAGCCGGTCAAGAAGAAGGGTACCGAAGGCGCTTCGGCTGAAGCCCTGACGGTGAAGATCGATGGCGGCGCCCCGGTCAAGTACGTGCACGTTGCCCCGCACCGTTCGGCGCATGCGGCCTACACCGGCCACATGGCTGGCCTGGACATTGCCCGCAACGCCCTGCGTGCCTGGTCGGTGACCAACGGCAACGAAGTGATCGACCGTCCGTACGAGTCCTGGAAGGACGGCGTGGACAAGTCCTTCACCGCCGATGGCACGTACGACATCTACTGGGCCGTCAAGTAATCCGACGGTCGCGTTGATGTAACGCACGACGAAAAACGCGCCGCTCCCTGCGGCGCGTTTTTTTTTGGCTCCGTCCCGGAGCGCCCTGGAAGGAAACACGCATGCTCAACCTGGAACGACGCGCACGCAAACCCTCGCTGCTGGCCTGCCTGGGCGGATTGCTGGCCGCCACCGCGGTCGGCCTGTCAGCCTATGCCTCCCACGGCATTGCCGAGCCGTTGGCGCAGTCGCACGTGAACACCGCCGCGCTGTATGCGTTCGGCCACGGCGTTGCCCTGGCCGTGCTCGGGCCGACCCAGCAGAACAGCGTCGGCAAGCTCGCCCTGTACGTGCTGTTGCTGGGCACGCTGCTGTTCTCCGGCAGCCTGGTGGCCGGCGCGTTGTGGCAGGTGAGCACGGGGTTGGCACCGGTGGGCGGCACGGCCCTGATGCTGGGGTGGGTGGTGTACGGCCTGAACGCGCTGCGCCGCTGACATGCCCCGTTTCAGCCGCGGCTTTGATGTGCAGCAGGCGCACGACTGGCTGGCCCGTCGCGACCGCCGGCTGGGCGCGTGGATGAAGCGGCTGGGCCCGATCGCGGCGCAGCCGGGCTGGGCCATGTCCTTCGATCCGGTCGATGCGCTGGCCCGCGCGATCCTGTTCCAGCAGCTCAGCGGCAAGGCGGCCTCGACCATCGTGGGCCGGGTGGAAGTGGCGATCGCCAGCACCCGCCTGCACGCCGACACGCTGGGCCGCATCGATGACGCCGCGCTGCGCGTGTGCGGGGTCTCGGGCAACAAGGCCCTGGCCCTGCGCGACCTGGCCCGGCGTGAAGCGGCCGGGGAGATCCCGGACCTGCGCCGGATGTCGGTGATGGGCCACGACGCCATCATCGAGGCGCTGGTGCCGATCCGAGGCATCGGCCGCTGGACGGTGGAAATGATGCTGATGTTCCGGCTGGGTCGGCCGGACATCCTGCCGATCGACGACCTCGGCATCCGCAAGGGTGCCCAGCGCGTGGACAAGGCCGACGCGATGCCTACGCCGAAGCAACTGCAGGCGCGCGGCGAGAAGTGGGGGCCGTACCGGACCTACGCCAGTCTGTACCTGTGGCGCATCGCGGATTTCAGCGCGGACGCCAAGGAAACAACCAACCGCTCGCAGGACTGAGCACCCCGGTGGTGCCCGGCGCTACGGGTGTTCGGCGCGCCAGCACCAGTGCCAGGGCTCGTAGACGATGCCGTGCGGGTTGTCGCGCGGGTAGCTCAGCTGGAAGCCGAACCGGCCGGCATGCTCCTGCAGCCATGCAAACGCGGCGGTGTGTTCGAAACTCTCCTCGGCCGGCGGCTGCCCGGGCGTGCCGATATCCAGCGCGAAACCACTGTGGTGTTCGCTGTAGCCGGGGGCGGCATTGACCTGGAGGATGTCGGCCACGGCCAGCCCGCGCGCGCGTTTGCGCTCGAAAATACCCAGCTGGTAGGCGTGGCTGCGGTAGCCGGAAATCGCATCCAGCGCGATACCCTCGGCTGCGGCGGCCCGGTGCAGGCGCTGCCAACCGCGTGCGGCGCTCCGGCGCAGCCACAGCGGGCGGCGGTAGCGATCAACGCCGGCCAGGTGCAGCTGCGCCGGCTCGGCCTCCAGGGCCAGGCCGGTGGCGTCTGCATAGCCGCCAGCATCGATGCCCAGCTGCGCCAGGCGCTGTTGCAGGCCGCTCAAGGGCAGCAGGGTGTCCGTGACCGGGCCGCGGCCGTGGGCAAGCGCCTGCTGGTCCAGCGCGTCGAGCGCGGCGTCGATGCCGTCCTCGCGCATCAGGCGCGGCACCAGCGGCAGCAGGTCGTGCGCAGTAGCCACGGCCAGGTAGCGACCATCGCGCTTGCGCCGCAGTACCCACTGCGCACGGGCCAGCCCGCGCGCGTCGGCGTTGCTGCGCGCGCGCAGCAGGCCGCCGGGCCACAGCTCGATGTCGGCGGTGTTGATCAGCAGGGCAGGGCGGCGGCGCATGCGGCCAGCTTAGTGCGTGTGGCCGGGCGCGGCCAGCGCCTGCAGCGCCGCCAGCAGCTCGCGGGGCTTTTCCGGGCTGATCACCAGCGCGCTGCCATCGCGCAGCGGCAAGTACAGCACCCGGCTGGTATCGGTAAGCAGGCAGAACGCCTTGCGACGATCGCGCAGCCGGTAGTGCCCGGACTTGAAGCCGGGCATGCCATAGCCGTTGGTCTTGATCGTGGGGCTGAGGTTGCCGTGCTCGGCCAGGTCGACCACCCGTGCCTGTTCCAGCTGCAGGGCATCCACCGCCACCCGCTTGCGATAGAACGTGGACACCACCTCCAGCTCGCACCCGCGCAGGAGGATGCGGCGGCGGAAGAACGCCGCGCTCAGCACCGCAGTGAGCACCGCCAGGAACGGCAGCGTCAGGCCCAACTCATGCGGGGTGCGCTGGGCCGACTGCAGCGTGGTAACCACGATCAGCGCGGCCACGGCCAGCATGGGCACCCACAGCCACAGCAGGCGCCAGGCGGGCGCCGGGGCCACGGCAAAGCGCGTGCCGGTCGCGCGCGCCGCGCTCATGGCTGCGCGCCGATCCACGCGGCCACGTCGTCGATCAGCGCCGGGAGCACGTGCCCCGGCGAGCTGTACTCCTGCAGCGAGCCGGGGCCCGCGCCGGCGATGCCGAGGTGGTTCAGCGTGGGGTAGTGCCGGAAGCTGGCAGTGCGGCGACCGGACAGGCCGCGCTGCCAGAGCTGCCAATCGGTCTCCACCACCTGAAAGTCCCGCCCGCCTTGCAGCAACAGGATCGGCAGCGTTGACGCGCGCGCGTCGGCGACCGGATCGATCGCCTCGAAACTGCGCCAGTAGTGGGCCGGCAGGCGCAGCGGCAGGTCGGCCGGCGCCACGTCGGCAGCGCTGCGGGCCGCGGCGATCTGGCGGTCCAGGGTATCCAGGAAGGCCTGTTCGTCCGCCGTGATCTGGCCATCCAGCCCCAGCAGGTAGCGGTTCTGTTCGGGCAGCAGGGTCAGCAGCGACCGGGCCGGCGCTGCCCAGAGCACCAGCCCGGCCACCTTGCCCGATTGCCGGGCGATGCGCGGCGCCAGCATGCCGCCCTGGCTGTGGCCCATGACGTAGACATGGCGCGGGTCGATCCCGCCCTGGGCGGCCAGGGTCGCCACGGCGGCGACGGCATCGTGCGTGGTCTCATCGTCCACGGTGTAGCGGTCGCCGCTGAAATCCTGCGGCCGCACCCGACTGCGCTTGTCATAGCGCAGCACCGCGATGCCCTGCGCGGCCAGGCCGCGCGCCACGTCGAGGAACGGGCGGTTGGCACCGATGGTTTCATCCCGGTCCTGCGGACCGGAGCCGTGTACCAGCACCACCGCGCGCACGGGTCCGTCGCGCTGCGGCCGGGTGAGCGTGCCGGGCAGGGTGCCCGTGGCGGTCACCACGTCCAGGGGCACTTCGGCATAGGCGGCATCGGCCGGCACCGGCGGCGCGGCAGGCTCGGCGGGCTTGAAATACAGCCCGGCGACGCGGCCCTGCGCATCCACCACCACGGTCGCGGCAATGCTGCCGGAGGCAAACTGCAGCGGCTGGGTCACCACGTCGGGGCGATGGTCGGTGGAAATGACCTCCGCTGCGCCGCGGCCACGCGGTTGGCCGAACGATTGCCACAGGGCCAGCAAGCCGGGCGCGGGCGCGGCCTTGGCCATTTCCGGGGTGAACATCGCCACGGCGGCGGCCCCGTCACCGGCCTGCAGGTGGTCCAGCAGCCGGGTGGCCACCTGTTCGGGAGGCGTGGCGGCCGAGGCGGCCAATGCCAGCGTGGACAGCAGCAGGGCTGCACCGCGCCGAAGCAGGGCCACCACCTCAGATCTCCTTCTTGAACATCAGCACCGCCACGCCCATCGGCTGGGTCTGCAGCACGTTGACCAGCTCCCAGCCGAGCTGGCCGTGGCGGTTGAGCTCGGTCTGCAGGTCATCGGACTTCAGCCCGGTCCAGGACGGCTTTACTTCGACAGTCAGGTAGGTCCAACGCTTGCTCATTGCTTGCTCTCCTTGCTTGCATCCGGTTTGGGAAGTCGTCCGGCCTTGCGCAGTGCATCGCGCAGGACGTATTCGATCTGTGCGTTGGCACTGCGCAGCTCATCGTCGGCCCAGCGCTGCAGTGCCGCCAGGATGTCGGCGTTGATGCGCAGCGGGTAGGCTTTCTTGTCGCTCATGGTTCAGTAAAGCGATCCGGCGTTGACCACCGGCTGGGTGCCGCGATCCGAGCACAGCACGGTGAGCAGGTTGCTGACCATGTGTGCCTTGCGCTCTTCGTCCAGCTGCACCACGCCGTTTTTCTGCAGCTCGGCCAGTGCCATCTCGACCATGCCCACCGCGCCGGCGACGATGCGCGTGCGTGCGGCGATCACCGCGTTGGCCTGCTGGCGCTGCAGCATGGCCTGGGCGATCTCCGGGGCGTAGGCCAGGTGGCTGATGCGCGCATCCAGGACCTGCACGCCGGCATCGGCCAGGCGTTCGGCCAGTTCGTCCTTGAGGTGCTGGGAGATCTCGGCGGCATGGCTGCGCAGCGACAGCTGGCCGTCCTCGTGCTGGTCGTAGGGGTAGCTGGTGGCCATCGCGCGCAGCGCAGATTCGGACTGGATGTGCACGAAGCTCTCGTAGTCATCCACGTTGTAGACCGCCTCGGAGGCGTCCACCACCTGCCAGACGATCACCGCGGCGATCTCGATCGGGCTGCCGTCCAGTTCGTTGACCTTGAGCTTGCCGCTCTCGAAGTTGCGCACGCGCTGGCTCACCTTCTTCTTGGTGAAGAACGGGTTGTTCCAGCGCAGGCCGTTGTCCTTGACCGTGCCCTCGTACTTGCCGAACAGACTGAGCACGACGGCCTGGTTGGGCTGCACGGTGTACAGGCCGGTGAGGCTGAGCAGGGCCACCGCGGCCAGCAGCAGGCCGCCCAGGATCAGGGCCAGGTTCGGGTTGCCACGCTGCACCCCGGCCAGGAACAGCCAGATCGCCAGCGCGGTCAGGGCCAGCACCAACAGCAGGAAGGGCAGGCCGGACAACGAGCGGATGGGCTTCTCTTTCATGGCAGGGGCGTCCTTGGGATGTGTGATCAGAAGATATCAAATTGATATCAGGATGCAAGGGCTCCGGTCCGCCGCGGGTGCCGCCCGGCGCCGTCGCCGGCGCCGGAGGCCGTAAAATGCCCTCCCGCCCCTGATGTCCGGATTGACCATGACCACGCTCGGCACGCCGCTGTCCTCTTCCGCCACCCGCGTCCTGCTGCTGGGCTCGGGCGAACTGGGCAAGGAGGTCGCCCTGGAGCTGCAGCGGCTGGGGGTGGAGGTGATTGCCGCCGACCGCTATGCCGACGCCCCGGCCATGCAGGTGGCGCACCGCTCGCACGTGATCGACATGCTCGATGCGATGGCCCTGCGCGCGCTGATCGCCAGCGAGCAGCCGCACCTGGTGGTGCCGGAGATCGAGGCCATCCACACCGAGACCCTGGTCCAGCTGGAGCAGGAAAGTGGTCTGCGCGTGGTGCCCACCGCGCGTGCGGCGCGCCTGACCATGGACCGCGAGGGCATCCGCCGCCTCGCCGCCGAGACGCTGGGCCTGCCCACCTCGCCGTACCGCTTCGTGGATACCGAAGCCGAGTACCGCGCCGCAGTGGCCGCGATCGGCCTGCCGTGCGTGGTCAAGCCGGTGATGTCGTCCTCGGGCAAGGGCCAGAGCACGCTGCGCAGCGACGCGGACATCGCCCCGGCCTGGGAGTATGCGCAGACCGGTGGCCGCGCCGGCGCCGGCCGCTGCATCGTGGAAGGCTTCATCGACTTCGAGTACGAAATCACCCTGCTGACCGTGCGGCACGCGGCCGGCACTTCGTTCTGTGCGCCGATCGGGCACTGGCAGAAGGACGGCGACTACCGCGAAAGCTGGCAGCCGCAGCCGATGTCGCCGCGCGCGCTGGCGCGTGCCCAGGAAATCTCGCAGGCGATCACCGACGACCTCGGTGGCTGGGGGTTGTTCGGCGTGGAGCTGTTCGTGAAGGGCGACGAGGTGTGGTTCAGCGAAGTCTCGCCGCGCCCGCACGATACCGGGCTGGTGACCCTGGCCTCGCAGGAGCTGAGCGAGTTCGCGCTGCATGCGCGCGCGATCCTGGGCCTGCCGATTCCGCTGATCCGCCAGAACGGTCCGTCGGCCTCGTGCGCGCTGTTGGCGCATGGCGAGGGCGTGCCGTTCTTCAGCAACGTGGCCGAGGCATTGGTGCAGCCGGATTCGGCGCTGCGTCTGTTCGGCAAGCCGAGCGTGCATGGGCACCGCCGCGTGGGTGTGACCCTGGCGCGTGGCGAAGACATCGACGCCGCGCGGAAGATCGCGCGTGAGGCGGCCGAGGCGATCGGCATCCAATTGCGGTGATCTGGCAGGGGCGGCGACCTGCGGTCGTCGCCTCCCCCCCCGCCGGGGCGACGGGCAACGCGCGTCGCCTGCCGCGGGGAACGTTTACCGGCAGGTACCGACCGTGGGTCGGTACGCTGCGATCAACGCACGTCCACCCACACCAGGTGGTGGTCGCTGCCATCGGCGATCTTCGCCTCCGGGCTGTCATTGGCCGGCCAGAACACGCCGCTGCCGATGAAGGCCAGGCCGACCGACGGCAGCACGTAGTCCAGGCGCATCGTGCCCGACTTCGGGCCGAAATCGCCGGTGGCATGGAACGGCGCACCGCGCCGCACGATGCCCTTTTCGGCATAGGCCAGGCTGGTCTGCTCGGCGCCCACGCTGCGCGGGGTCGGGTAGCGCAGCACGCGCGGGTTCTCGATCAGCTCCACGATCGCCTCGTGGCGGCCATCGCCGTCGACCGGGTCGTTGTTGAGGTCGCCCAGGATCACGAAGCGTGCGTCCTGCTGCAGGCCACCGCACTGGCCCTTGTCGTCGCACAGCCAGGGCTTGCTGCCGGCCGACAGATACTCCTGCCACAGCCGCAGTTCGTCGTGGTTGCGCGCCGCGTTGCGCTTCTCCGGGCCATCGAAGACCGGCGGGGTGGGGTGGGACACCAGCGCATGCACCACGCCGTTGGGGGTGGTCACCGGCACGTCCCAATGCGATTTGGACGACAGCCGCAGCTGCGACCAGACAGGGTCGGTGTAGAACGACTTGCCGGTGCGCGGGTCGATCGGGCGCAGCGCGCCGGGCATCGTGCTCCACTTCAGCAGCTGGAAGCTGCGCACCTTCGCTTCGTCGATGGGATAGCGCGACAGCACCAGCATGCCGTACTGGCCCGGGTGCAGGCCGTAGCCCCAGGCATCGTTGCCGCGTGCGCGGCCATCGCCGCCGATCTGGCCGTTGTTGTCCAGGTCCAGCCCGCTCTGCACGCCGGTGTTGACCGGGGCCAGGTAGCGGTAGGCGTAGTGCAGCGGCTCGCCGCCGCCGGGCTGGGCGGTTTCCAGATAGCGCTGCTGGAACAGGTCGGCGGCGCGGTGGGCATCGTCGTAGTCGAACTCATTGAGCAGCACCAGGTCCGGGCGGACCTGCTGCAGCACGGCGGCGATCTTGCGTGCGTGCTCGCTGTCGCCTTCCAGCTCGGCGATCAGCCCGCCGGTCTCGTCGCTGTACAGCGAGGTGTTGTAGGTGGCGATCCGCAGCGGCGCGGGGGAGGCTTCCGGCATGGCGGCGGTCTTGGCGGGGGTCTGGGCGCAGGCGCTGCACAGCAGGGCCAGGGCAAGGATCAGGGAGTGGGCTTTCATGGCGCTATTCTGCACCGACGCGCATTGCATTGCTGGGTCAGTCAGCGCCCTTCCCGGCTGTCGTCGAACTCGTGCCAGCGGCGGCCGTCGTAGGCCTCCAGCGGACGGAAGCGCCGCTTGTAGTCCATCTTGCGGTGATCGCGGATCCAGTAGCCCAGGTACAGGTGCGGCAGCTGCTCGCGCCGGGCCCAGGCGATCTGCTGCAGGATCGCGAAGGTGCCCAGGCTGCGGTGGGCATGGTCGGGGTCGAAGAAGGTGTACACCGCCGACAGCCCCTGCGGGGTGACATCGGTGACCGCCACGCCGAGCAGGTCGCCGCGCCGGCCAGACTGGCCGGGCGCGCGCAGTTCCATGAAGCGGCCCTGCGCCCATTGCCCGATCAGGAACTGATCGAACTCATGCGGGCCGTGCTCGTCCATCCCGCCCTGGGCATGCCGATGGGTGAGGTAGCGGTGGTACAGCGCGAACTGCTCCTCGGTCTGCTCGGCTGCCACGATGCGTACTTCCAGGTCCGCGTTGCGGGCCAGGCAGCGGCGCTGGCTGCGGTCCGGGGCGAACCGCGCCACCGGGATGCGCACCGATACGCAGGCATGGCAGTTGGCGCAATGCGGCCGATAGACCAGGTCGCCGGAGCGGCGGAAGCCCCAGCTCAAGGCCATCGGGTACAAGGTCCCCAGGCGCGCGTCCTGGGGATCGAGCACCAGATCGCGCGCGGCCCGTTCGGGCCAGTAGCCACAGGGGTGGTCACCGGTCTGGAACAGTCGCAGCTCGTCGTCGCGGTCGCCGTGTATCGCCATGCCCACAGCATAGCGCCGGGGCGTCGCAGCCGGCGCGACTGTCCGCCAGATGAACATGCCCGGTCAGCCTGTCAACGCCGCCGCCGCCCGGGCGTTGTTACCGGTGTGGGTGCCACGCACCGCACGCCGATCCCTACGAACCGGAGTGACCCATGCGCAATCGCAAACCCCTTCTGCTGCTGGCCCTGCTGCTGTCCACCGGCGCTGCCGGCCTGGCCGTCGCCGCCGATGCCCCCACCCCCGCCGATCCGCCGGCCCGGGCCAAGCTTGATACCAACGGCGACGGCTTCATCGACCGCACCGAAGCGGCCAAGGCGCCGCGCCTGGCCGCGCAGTTCGACACGCTGGACAAGAACAAGGACGGCAAGCTCGCGCGCGATGAACGGCCGCAGTGGCACGGCAAGCGCCACGGACGCGGCCCGGGCGGTCGTGGCGGGATGATGGCCAAACTGGATACCAACAAGGATGGCCGCATCAGCCGCGAGGAAGCCAAGGCCGACCCGCGCCTGGCCGCGCGCTTTGACACCATGGACGTCAACAAGGATGGCTACCTGGACAAGGCCGACCGCGAGCTGGGCATGAAGCAGCATCGTGATGCCTGGTTTGCCGCCGCCGATACCAACAAGGACGGCCAGCTGAGCAAGGCCGAGTTCGATGCGGCCAAGGGCCCGTTCGGTGGCCCGCGTGGCGGGCACCGCGATGGCAAGCACCGTGACGGTGCCCCGCCGATGCCGCCGAAGGCACCGGCGGCCCAGTAATCGCGAAGTACCCACCAGGCGCCGGTCATCGACCGGCGCCTCGCTGCATTCAGAGCCGGCCGGTGCGCAGCAGGCTGTACACCACCAGCGCGGCCACGCCCAAGGTAACCAGCACCACCGCCGAGCGGCCGTACATCAGCTGGTACTTCCAGTTGGGGCCACGGCGGCCATGCCGTGCGGCATCGCGCGCCAGCATCGGCGCCATCACTTTCTGCAGCGGGAACAGGCACTGGTAGTTGACCGCGCCCATGCCCAGCACCATCGCCGTCAGCAGCATCCAGACCGGTGCATCCAGCACGCTGAGCATCAGCACCGACAGGCACATCACCATCGCGGTGACACTGCTGAGCACCACGAACTGCCGCACCTGCTCGCGCTCGCCGGGGCTTTCGGCGTAGGACATCAGGTAGCGCCCGCCGAGATAGCTGCCCAGCATGCCGCCCACCAAGCCGCCGACCACCGCGCCCAGGTCCAGGATCTGGCCCTGCGAGGCGGTCTGGCTGAGTGCCGCGCTGAGCGAGCCCAGCGCCGTGCCGCCGGAGACCGTGGCGCCGCCCAGGCCGAGCTTGCCGGTGCCCAGCCCGGTACCCAGCAGGATCGCCGCGCTGGCGGTGCCGGGCGCGGCGATCATCAGTACCGACGCCACGGTGGTGGCGAAGGCCGCGCCGGGGGCGCTGCTGCGGGCGAAATCGCCGAACCGGCGCAGCATTTCCTCACGTACGCTGGCGCGGGCGCGTGACAGCCGCTTGCGCACGGCCGCATCGCTCAGGCCAAGCAGTTCGGCCACCTGCTGCGAGCTCTGGCCCTCGCGGTAGTACAGCAGCAGCGTCTCGCGGGCATCTTCGGGCAGCGCCGAGATGATCTCCTCGGCAGCCAGCTCCTCCTCCACCCGCAGCAGCTGTTCCGGCGCGGTCGGGCCGGGATCGGCGGCCATGCTGATGGCGATCTCGGCGGCCTCGCCGGAGAGCGGGCGGCCGCGGTTGGCGCGCAGCCAGTCGCGGGCCAGGTTGCGGGTGATCTGGCGCAGCCACGGCAGGAAACTGGACGGGTTGTGCAGCTGGTTGAGCTGCTGCCAGGCCTTGATGAAGGCTTCCTGGGCGATGTCTTCGCTGGCCTGCACGTCGCGGGTGATCGCCAGGGCGATCGCGGTCACCGTGTTCTGGCAGGCCATCACGATGCGGCCGTAGGACTGCGTGCAACCGCGGGCGGCGGCGGGCAGTTCGCGTTCCAGGGTGGTGGTCAGCAGCGGCGTCATGGCGTCGTCCCGGGCAGTGATCCGAGTATGACGGCGCCGCGGGACGAATGTGACCGGCAGGGGCCGGCCGTGCGCGGGCGGGGCGGTCCGGGGAGCCGGCCCGCGCCCGGTACGCCGGCTACGTTGCCGGCTGGATGCG
>DJBL01000176.1:7416-25411 GCA_002435595.1 Stenotrophomonas maltophilia | reverse complement strand
GAACTGGGCGCCGCCCAGGGCGTTGGCCTTGGCGTCCACGACCTTGTCGATGGCGATGGCCTGGCCGGCGTTGGCGCCGACCTGGAACAGCTGGCTGGAGAACGAGCCGTCCAGCAGCTTGGTGCCGTTGAAATCGGACTGCTTGGCCACGCGGTCGATTTCGCTGACCAGCTGGGTCACTTCGGCCTGCAGGGCCTTGCGGTCGCTGGCCGAGTTGGTGGCGTTGGAGGCCTGCACCGACAGTTCGCGGACGCGCTGCAGGTTGTTGCCGATTTCGGTCAGCGAGCCTTCGGCGACCTGGGCCAGCGAGATGCCGTCGTTGGCGTTGCGGATGGCCACGTCGGTACCGCGGATCTGGGTGCCGAAGCGCTCGGAGATGGCCAGGCCGGCCGCGTCGTCCTTGGCGCTGTTGATACGCGAGCCCGAGGACAGGCGCTGGATCGTGGTGGCCAGGGAGCTGCCGCTGGTGCTCAGGTTGCGCTGAGCATTCAACGACATCGTGTTGGTGTTGATGACTTGTGCCATGAGGAGAGGTCCTTGAGCGGTTGCACGTGAATTGGGTTAGACGCTCATGACGTGCTTCAGGAGCGGCTCATGTCAGCGCTGCAACAGGCTGAGCACGTTCTGAGGTACCTGGTTGGCCTGGGCCAGCATGGCCGTACCGGCCTGCTGCAGGATCTGGGTGCGGGTCAGCTCTGCGGTTTCCTTGGCAAAGTCGGTATCGCGGATGCGGCTGCGCGAGGCGGACAGGTTTTCCGAGGAGGTCTGCAGGTTGGCAACGACCGAGGTGAAGCGGTTCTGGATCGCACCGAGGTCGGCGCGGACGCTGTTGACCGATTCCAGGGCCTTGTCGACGATTTCCAGGGCCTTCTGGGCGCCGACGTAGGACGAGACGTCCAGGTCCTTGACGAAGGCGGAGGTGGCCGTGGCGGCGACCGAGCTGGGGGCGGCGACGGTGGAATCGGCCAGGCCCAGCTGGGTGGCGCCGGTGATGACCAGGTCGCGGTCGGCCTGCACCGAGGTCAGCTTCAGGCGGTGGGTGTCCGGGGTGCCGGCGGTGGTGACCACTTCGGCGTAGACACCGGCTTCGCCGATCTGGGTGTTGATCTGGGCAGCCGCGGAGGCGGCGAACTCGGCGGTGGTCTTGCCGCTGATCGTGCCCAGGGTGATGCCGTTGATGGTCACGCCGGTCAGGTCGGTGATGGTGGCGATGTCGGCGGTGCTGTCGACCGGGGCGGCAAACTTGGCGTTGCCCAGCGAGCTGGCCTTGGCGTCGACGACGCTGTTGATGGCGATGGCCTGGCCAGCGTTGGCGCCGACCTGGAACAGCTGGCTGGTGAAGCTGCCGTCCAGCAGCTTGGTGCCGTTGAAGTCGGACTGCTTGGCCACGCGGTCGATTTCGCTGACCAGCTGGGTCACTTCGGCCTGCAGGGCCTTGCGGTCGCTGGCCGAGTTGGTGGCGTTGGACGCCTGCACGGCCAGTTCGCGGACGCGCTGCAGGTTGTTGCCGATTTCGCTCAGGGAGCCTTCGGCGACCTGGGCCAGCGAGATGCCGTCGTTGGCATTGCGGATGGCGACGTCGGTGCCGCGGATCTGGGTGCCGAAGCGCTCGCTGATGGCCAGGCCGGCGGCATCGTCCTTCGCGCTGTTGATGCGCAGGCCGGACGAGAGGCGCTGGATGGTGGTAGCGAGCGAGCTGCCGCTGGTGCTCAGGTTGCGCTGAGCGTTGAGCGACATCGTATTGGTGTTGATTACCTGTGCCATGGGTCGTCTCCCTTATTGGAATCCCGGTGGTGAATGGAACGAAGCGCCGCCGTTTTTTTTGTTTGGCTGTGTGCTTCGCTGTTGCCAAATGAATAACGGCGCTTTGTCAACAACCTTTAGGCGGAAATGTCGCTGGGGTTGCCGGTGCTGCCGTCCGGGGCCTTGGCTGTGCGCCCCGATAGAAGGGTTAACGGCGCCGGAGGCGGAAATTGAAGGGGTTTTCACGCCCAGCGCCGGGCTTCGACCGGCGGGTATCCACAACCACGGCCTCAGCCAGGCGCCGGGTCGGGTATATCCAGCGCGCGCCAACCCACCCGGGGCGACCCTTTCCAAGTGGGTCGGTGCGCACGCTGGGGGCGGTAGAGCAGGGCATCGGCGGCGTGGGCAGCGGTCACCGCGGCCTTGCGCCACGCGTGCCGCCGCGGCGTGACGTTGCCAGGGTCGGTTCCCAAACGACCGCCGATACCCTGCGTCGGTGCGACGAACGCATGCTGCGCATCAAGGAAGGCGTGCACGCTCGCGCGCGGGGTGCCGGGCGCGGGCTCCATCCCGGCGCGCTTGACGAGGCAGCAAAAAGGCGGCGATGCGGTGCGCATCGCGGCCTCCGGGCCTTTCAACTGTTTCGTAACGCGCTGTCAGCGCAGCACGTTGAACAACGACTATCCACAGCCAACATCACAGCCGCGCCTGGCGCCGGGCTCTGCCCGGCGTGTATCCATAGCCACGGCCACAGCCAAGTGCCGGGTCGGGTATATCCGGAGAGGGTCGCTGCGCACGCAAGGGACGGCAGAGCAGGGCATCGGCGGCGGCGTGGGCAGCGGTCACCGCGGCCATGCGCCACGCGTGCCGACGCGGCGTGAGGTTGCCAGGGTCGGTTCCCAAACGACCGCCGATACCCTGCGTCGGCGCGACGAACGCATGCTGCGCATCGGCGAAGGCGTGCACGCTCGCGCGGGGTGCCAGGCGCGGGCTCCATCCCGGCGCGCTTGACGAGGCAGCAAAAAGGCCGCGATGCGGTTCACATCGCGGCCTCCGGGCCTTTCAACTGTTTCGTAACGCGCTGTCAGCGCAACACGTTGAACAACGACATCTGCTGCATCTGCGAGAACAGGGTCTGGGCGGCCTGCAGCGCGGTGCTTTCCAGCTGGTACTGGCTGATTGCATCGGCGTAGTCGAGGTCGCGCATCTGCGACAAGGTGCCCTTGAGGGTGACGGTGTTGGATTCACGCATGTCCGCGGCGTTGTCCAGCGCCTTGAGCTGGGCACCACCGGCGGCACGCGAGTCGATCATCCGTTCGGAAGCACGGGCAACGTCGCGCAGGCCGTTCTGCAGCAGGTTCTGCTGTGCCGCCGATTTGGCCGCGCTGCCGGTGTCCATCTTCAACGAGCCGATCAGGCTGTCCAGCGTGCTGAAGATGTCCCGGCTGGTGGCCGGGCTGACGTCGAAGCGGTCGCCCGCGGCGGGGCTGCCATCGATGTGCAGGCGTACGCCGTTGAGCACCAGGTCGTCGCCGGCCTTCATCGTGCCGGTGGAAACCACCGCGCCGCCGGCGTCGAGCACCTCGTACTGGTCGGCGGCGGTGAAGCGGACGCTGAAGGCCTGGCCATTCCAGCTGTCGCTGCCGTCACGGGTCACGTTGGTGAGCACGCCGGTGCCGGTGTTGGCGGCGTTGGCCGCGCCATCCACGTGGCCGTCGCCGGTGCCGATGCGCAGGAAGATCTCGCTGCCGGGCAGGGCATCCAGTACGTAGGTGTCCGGCCCGACCTCGACCTGGCGCTGGTTCTGGTCGCCGTTGTAGACGACCTTGCCATCGACCTGGCTGAAGGGCGGGCTGCCATCGGCGGTGCCGCCGAACAGGTAGCGCCCGGTTCCGTCGGTGCTGTTGGCCAGGGCCAGCAGGTTGCCGCGGATCGCCTCGATTTCGGTGACCATGGACTGCTTGTCCGACGCGGCCAGCGCCGGATTGTTGGCGTAGATGGTCAGCTCGGTGATCCGCCCCATCATGTCGCCCACCTGGGCCAGCGCGTTTTCCTGCAGGCCCAATCGGTTCTGTACGTTGCCGGCATTGAGCTGCATGCGGTCCAGCGAGGCCAGGGTACGGTCCAGGCCGACGGCGGCGCCGGAGGCGACCGGGTCGTCCTTGGCGGTCACCAGCCGGCGACCGGTGGCGATCTGCTGCTCGAGGTGGCTCATCTTGGCCTGCTTGGCCATCATCAGCGACACCGACTGGTTGAACATCATCCCGGTGGAAATGCGGTTGTTCATCGGCTCACGGCTCCGAGGATGGTCTGGAACATGCTGTCGGCGGTGGAAATCAGCTGCGATGCGGCCTGGTAGGCCTGTTGCAGGCGCAGCATGTCGGCCGCTTCTTCGTCCAGGTTGACGCCCGACACGGTGTCGCGCGCGGCCTGGGCCTGGTCGGTGATCACCTGCTGGGCCTGCAGCGAGTAGTCGGCCGCGCGGGCCGCCGCGCCCACCTGGGTGGTAAGCCCGCCGAGCGCGCCGCTCAGGGTGACCGTGCCATCGTTGAACGCCTTGGCCTGCTCCACCTTGGCCAGCAGCAGGGCGTTGCTGTTGTCCGAGGAGCCGGCCGGGGTCGGCCCGATGTTGAAGGTGTCCCCGGTCTTGGGGGCGCCATCGAGCACGAAGCTCCAGCCATTGGCGCTGATGGTCTGGCCCGCGGTGTAGGTGAACGGGCCGGTGCCATCGATCGTGTACTGGGTACCGCTGGTGAACACGATCGCGGCCGGGTTGCGCAGGGCGGCATTGGCCGGGTCGGTGACCTTGACCCCGGTCAGCTTGCCGGTACCGCTGTTGGCCAGGGCGGCGCTGCCCTTGATCGGTGCGGCCGCGGCGATGCGCGAGGTATCGGTGATCGCCACCGACAGGGTGCCGGCCACGCCGGCGGTCGGTTGCAGCAGCATGCGGTCGTTGGTGGCCGGGGTGCCGGTCATCACCAGCTCCACGCCATTGATCACCAGCGGGTCGGCGGCACTGCCGGTGCCGGTCATCGGGATCGCCACGCCGGTGTCGGCGCGGCTGGCCTGCCACTGGGTACCATCGAACTTGAGCACCACGTTCTGGCCGTCCAGCTTGGACAGGTCGCCAAAGCGGGCGGTCATGCTGGCCGTGCCGGCGTTGTTGGCGTTGCCGGTGATGCGCGGGCTGCCGATGTTGAAGAAGTCGCCCCCGAGGTTGCCGTACAGGTCCGCGCCCTGGCGGTGCACATCATTGAAGCTGCTGGCCATGCCGACCGCCAGCTTGCCCAGTTCGGCCTGGGTGGGGGTCAGCACGGTGTCGCGGAACTCCAGCAGGCCGCCGATCTGGCCGCCCAGGGTCTTCGGTTCCAGGGTGATCTTCTGGCCGGCGCTCTCCAGCGCCAGCTGCAGCCGCTCGGGCATGTACGGGTCGGCCACGGTGGTGACCTTCGACGCGGTGGTGCCCACCACCAGCGCCTGGCCACCGGCGGTGTACACGTTCATGATGCCGCCGTCCTGCATCACCGCGTTGCCGCCGGTGTAGCCCACCAGGTTGGCGATCAGCTGGTCGCGGCGATCCAGCAGGTCCGGCGCGGCATTGGCGGCGTTGCCGCCGATGGCGCCGTTGAGCTGGGCGATTTCCTTGGCGAGCCGGTTGATCTCGCTGGCGCCGGCGATCAGGCCATTGTTGACCTCGCCGTTGAGCGTGTTGAGCTGCCCGTTGAGCTGCTGGAAGCGGCTGGCCAGGGTCTTGCCGCCATCGAGCACGTTCTGCCGGTCGGAGGTGCCCGAGGCGTTGGAGGACAGGCCGCTGACGGTGTCGAAGAAGCTCGACCACACCCCGGACACATTGGTGGCGGTATCGGAGAACATGGCATCCACGCGGTCGGCCATGCTCGACAGCTGCTTCAGGCGCGCCAGCTCGCCGCTGCCGTCGAGCAGCCGCGAGATCGCCAGCTGGTCGGCGACCCGGCGGATGTCGGTGATGCGGGTGCCATTGCCCACGTCGCCATAGCCGAAGTTCTGCGGGTTGGCGGTGGCGAAGTCGACCTTCTGCCGGCTGTAGCCGGGCGTGTTGATGTTGGCCACGTTATGGCTGGTGGTCGCCAGCGCCCGCTGGAAGGCGAGCAGGGCGCTGGTGCCGGTGGAAAGTACGCTGGACATGGGTTACCTCAACGACGGATGACGCCCAGCCCGGTCGGGCTGGCGGTGCTGGCAAAGGTCTGGCCCAGGCGCTGGCTGGCATCGCCCACGGCGGCGATGGCGCGCTCGATGGTCGGGCCGCCGGCAATCGCGGCGATCTTGGCCGCGTAGCTGGGATCGGTGGCGTAGCCGGCCTTCTGCAGGCCCTGGGCGAAGCCGCGGACATCGCCGCCGGCCTGCAGCGCGTTCTGGTAGCGCGGGCTGTTCTTGAGCAGTTTCACGTAGTCGGCGAAGCTGTCGCCGACCGAGCCGTAGGCACGGAAGCTCGCGGTTTCATTGCGGCGCACGCCGTCCACGTACTCATGGGTACCGCTGTTGGCGCGTTCGCCGCTCCAGCCGGTGGCCTTGATCCCGAACAGGTTGTGCGAGCTGCCACCGCCATTGCGCTGGACCAGCTTGCGGCCCCAGCCGGTTTCAAGCGCGGCCTGGGCCACCAGTGCCTTGGCGTCCACGCCCAGTTCGCGCGCGGCCTGCTGGGCATGGCCCCAGATGCTGGCCACGAACCCTTCCGGCGTATGCGGGCCCAGCTGCGCGGCGGCGGTGTTGGCCGCCAGCGTATCGACCGCGCTGGGGCCACGCGCGGGGGCGGGGGCGTTGACCCCGCTCCAGCGATCGTTGGCCAGCGCGGCCCAGTTTTCCTGGGGCGGATCGCTGACGCCCGGTGCGGCCGTGTACGGATCGTTGCGGCCAAGCGCCTCGTGCATCTGGCTGCTTTCGCGGCCGGCGATCAGGTCCAGGGCGCGCTCCATCGGCTGGAGGACGGCCGAGGGATCGGCGCCGCGCAGCTGCTGCAGCAGGTCCACCTCGCTCGGCGCACCGCTCGGGGCGGTGCTGGCCGGCAGCGCCATCGGCGCCGCCGCCGGCGCGTTGAGCCGGTAGGCACGCAGCGCGGCGGCCGGGTTCAACGCAGTATCGGTCGGCTTGGCTGCCTCGGTATCGGCGGCGCCGAGCTGGCGGCTGATCATGGCCGACAGCCCCAGGCCACGGCCACGGGTCATCGCCTCGGCGATCTTCTTGTCGTACATCTCGCGGAACATGGTGTTTTCGGCGGGGAACAGCGAGTCGCCGAAGCTGGCATCGCGCATGCTCTTGACCAGCATCTGCGCGAACTGGCCCTCCAGCTGGCGCGCTACCTTGTCCACCTTGGCCGGGCTGTTGGGCTGGGCCGGATTGAGTTCCAGTGCGGGCGTGATGCGCATATCAGATCACCTCGAGTTCGGCGCTCAGCGCACCGGCCTGCTTGAGGGCTTCCAGGATGGCGATCAGGTCGCCGGGAGCGGCGCCCACCGCGTTGACCGCGTGCACGATTTCATCCAGCGTGGTGCCGCCGGTGAACTTGAACATGCGGCTGCCATCGTTGGTGGCGGTGATGGTGGACTGCGGCGTGGCCACCGTCTGGCCATTGCCGAAGGCGTTGGGCTGGCTGACGTTGGTGTTCTCGTTGATGGTCACGGTGAGCGAGCCATGCGAAATCGCCGCCGCGCCCACCCGCACCTGCGAACCGATCACCACCGTGCCGGTGCGGGCGTTGACCACCACCTTGGCCGGCGCGCTGCCGGGGGTGAGCTCGAGGTTTTCAATCCGGGCCAGCAGGCCGATGCGCGCGCCCGGGTCGCTGGGCGACTGCACCGATACCGTAACCCCGTCGATGGCACGCGCGGCACCGTCACCGAAGGCGTTGTTGAGCGCGGCGACCATGCGCGAGACGGTGGTGAAATCGTTCTTGTGCAGGTTCAGGGTGATGTCGCCACCGCCGTTGAACACGTCCGGCAGGGCGCGCTCCACGGTAGCGCCGTTGGGAATGCGGCCCACGCTGGGCACGTTCACCGACACCCGCGAGCCGTCCTTGCCCTGCGCACCGAAGCCGCCCACCACCAGGTTGCCCTGGGCGATCGCATAGACCTGGCCGTCGGCTCCGCGCAGCGGCGCCATCAGCAGCGAGCCGCCGCGCAGCGAGACCGCGTTGCCGATCGAGGACACGGTGATGTCGATCGGCTGGCCCGGCTTGGCGAACGGCGGCAGCTCGGCATGGATGGCCACGGCGGCCACGTTCTTCAGCTGCGGGTTGACGTTGGCCGGCACGTTGACGCCCAGCTCCCCGAGCAGGTTCTTCAGGCTCTGCACGGTGAAGGGGGCCTGGCTGGTACGGTCGCCGCTGCCATCCAGGCCGACCACCAGGCCGTAGCCGACCAGCGCATTGGTGCGCACGCCGCCCACCTGGGCCAGGTCCTTGATGCGCTCGGCAGAGGCGGGGGCCACCAGCACGAACACCGCCAGCAACGCCACCAGGGCACGCACCGCATGGCGCGACGCCATGCGTCGCTGCCCGAACAGGGAAAGGGAAGGAGTCATATCAGGCTCAGAACGGCGTCAACGCCGAGTTGAAGAAGCGGCTCAGCCAGCCCATCGCATTGGACTGGGCCACCGGGCCGCGGCCGCCGTAGACGATGCGGGCATCGGCAACGCGGCTGGACGGAATGGTGTTGTCGGGGAAGATGTCCGCCGCACGCACGATGCCCTGCACCTGCACCAGCTCATCGCCCTGGTTCAGGCGCAGGTTCTTGGCGCCCTGGACCACCAGGTTGCCGTTGGGCAGGCGCTGCACCACCGTGACCGTCACGCTGCCCTGCAGGCGGTTGCTCTGCGCGCTGGTGCCCTTGCCGGTGAAGTCGCGCGAACCGGCCGCGCTGGCCGCCAGGATGTCCTTGCCGCCCAGCGTCACCGGTGCGCCGAACAGGGTGGGGGTGCCGATGCTCAGCTCCGACTCCTTGGCGGTGGTGGTGTTGGCGGTGGTCTGCGCGGTGGTGCTTTCGGTCAGGGTGATGGTCAGCAGGTCGCCAACATCGCGTGCGCGCCGGTCCGAGTACAGCTGCAGGCCCGGGCCGGCGGCGTAGATCGCGCCGGCGGTGGCCTGCGCGGTGGGCGCCACGATCGGGGTGACCGGCGCCATCGCCGGATAGGGCCGGACATCGCCGGCGATGACGCAGCCGCCGAGCAGGGCGACCACGGAGCTGGCAAGCAACAGGGCAAGGGTAGGGCGCAGGGGCGACATGGCAGGGTTTCCGGTTCGGCCGATCAGACGTTCTGGTTGAGGTAACCGAGCATCGCGTCGGTGGTGGAGATCGCCTTGGCGTTCATTTCGTAGGCGCGCTGGGTTTCGATCATCGACACCAGCTCTTCGACCACGTTGACGTTGCTGCCTTCCAGCGCGCCCTGGACCACGCTGCCCAGGCCGTTCAGGCCGGGGTTGCCGTTCTGCGCGGGGCCGGAGGCGGTGGTTTCCAGGAACAGGTTTTCGCCGCGGGCCTGCAGGCCGGCCGGATTGACGAAATCGGTCAGGGTGAGCGCGCCGATCTCCACCGAGGCGGCGTCATCGGCCATCTTCACGCTGATGGTGCCGTCGGTGCCGATGGTGAGCGACTGCGCGCCTTCCGGGATCTGGATGCCCGGCTGCACCGGATAGCCGCTGTTGGTGACGAGTTCGCCCTGCTGGTTGCGCTGGAACGAGCCGTCACGGGTATAGGCCGAAGAACCATCGGGCATCTGCACTTCGAAGAAGCCACGGCCATTGACCATCACGTCCAGCGCGCGCCCGGTCTGCTGCTGGCTGCCCTGTTCGAAGTTCTTGGAGGTGGCCACCACGCGCACGCCGGTGCCCAGCTGCAGGCCGGTGGGCAACTGGGTCTGCGCCGAAGAGGCACCACCCGGCTGGCGCACCTGCTGGTACAGCAGGTCCTCGAAGCTGGCACGGTCCTGCTTGAAACCGGTGGTGTTGGTGTTGGCGAGGTTGTTGGAAACCACCGACATGCGCGTCTGCTGCGCATCCAGTCCGGTCTTGGCGATCCACAATGCCTGGTTCATGGCGATGTTCCTTTGTCTGTTGCGGGTGGCCGCGTGGGGCGGCCGTTACAGGGTGCGATGCATGGGCCGTGCCAGAACCGCGCCGGAATCCCGGCGCGTGCCCGCAGGCGGGGTGTCAACCGCGGCCTGCTCAGCCGCCCAGGCGCAGCAGGCTGTTGGCGCTACGGGCGTTGTCGTCGCCGTGCTTGATCACCTTCACCTGCATTTCGTACTGGCGCTGCAGCTGGATCATCTGCACCAGCGCGCCGGCCGCATCCACGTTGCTGCCTTCCAGCTGGCCGCTCTCCAGCGACTTGCCCTGGGCCTGCACGAACGGCTGCTGCGGGTCGGTGTTGCGCATCAACCCGTCCAGGCCGCGTTCCAGGCGTTCGTCGGCAGCGGCCACCACCCGGATCCGGCCGATGTTGGCCATGGTCTGGGGGCCTTCGCCGAGCGGAATGATCGAGATCGTGCCGTCGTTGCCGATGTCCATCGCCTGGTGCGGCGGAATGGCGATCGGCGCGCCGTTCTCGTCCAGCACCGGATGGCCGCCGGCGGTCACCAGCTGGCCGTTGGGGGTGATCGAGAGCGCCGCACCACGGGTATAGGCTTCACCGCCGCCGGCCGGGGCCTGCACCGCCAGCCAGTTGCCCGACTGCAGCGACAGGTCCAGTGGATTGCCGGTGATCTGCTGGGCGCCCATGCGCCGGTTGAAACCGGCGTCCACGTGCAGGGCGTCCACGCGCGAGGCGTAGCCGGTGCCCTTGATCGGGAAGGCCTCGGTGTTGGCGAGGGCCTCCTTGAAGCCAGGGGTATCGGTGTTGGCCAGGTTGTGCGAGAGCGTGCCCTGTGCCTGCAGCGAGGCGCGTGCACCGGTCATCGCTACGTAGAGCGCCTTGTCCATCGTTGTAGTCCCGTGATGCGGTCAGTGGCTCATCAACGGATGTTGATGATGGTCTGGGTGATCTGGTCCATGGTCGAGACCATCTGCGAGTTGGCCTGGAAGTTGCGCTGGGCGGTGATCATGTTGACCAGCTGCTCGGTCAGGTCGACCGTGGACGCTTCCAGCGAACCGGCCTGGACCTTGCCCAGGTTGGAGCTGTCCGGCGCACCGGTGCGCGGGGTGCCCGAACCGAAGGTTTCCACCCACAGGTTGTTGCCCTTGGCTTCCAGGCCCTGTGCGTTGTTGAAGGTGGTCAGCGCGACCTGGCCCAGCGCCTTGTCATCGCCGTTGGAGTAGCGCGCATAGACCACGCCTTCTTCGGACACGGTGATCTCGTTGAGCTTGCCGGCGGCGTAACCGTCCTGCTGGGTGTTGCGCAGCGCGAACTTCTCGCCGTACTGGGTGGACCCGGAGATGTCCAGGGTCAGCGCCAACTGGCCGGCACCGGTGCTGGGGGTGAACGGGGTCAGGGTGATCTGGCCGTTGGCCGGGGAGGTCAGCGCACCGGCATTGTTGAAGGTCAGCGTGGTGGCGGCACCGGCGGCCTGGCCATCGACATAGTTGTAGACCTGCCACTCGTTGGGATTGGCGGTCTTGACGAAGTACGAGGTCTGGGTGTGGCTCACGCCCAGCGAGTCGTACACGGTGATGCCGCCGGTGGACTGGCTGTAGCTGTTGGAATCGGTCGGGCTGAACGGGTTGACCGTGGGCACCTTGGCATCGGCCGGCAGGGTGAAGCTGACGTTGACCTTGCTGGTCTGCTTGGGCGGGCTGTCGGTGGTGAGCAGCTGCAGGTCGACCAGCCGGCCGGCATCGAAGCTGGTGCCGTCGGCATTGGGGGCGAACACCTGCAGGCGCGCCCCCTGCGGGTTGGTCACATAGCCGGCCTGGTCGGTCTGGAAGTTGCCGGCGCGCGAGTACACGCGTGCGCCGTTCATGGTCATGGTGAAGAAGCCCTCACCGGAGATGGCCATGTCCAGGCTGCGCCCGGTCTGCTCGTTGTTGCCCTGGGAGAACTGCTGGGCCACGTTGGTCAGGCGCACGCCCGAACCGACCGCATTCTTGGACAGGCCATAGCTGGTGGCCGAGAACAGGTCGGCGAACTCGGCGCGCGATTCCTTGAACCCGGTGGTGTTGACGTTGGCGATGTTGTTGGCGGTGACGTTCAGGTCGGCATTGGCTGCATTGATGCCGGACAGGGAAATGTTGAAGCCCATGGGATTGCTCCTGGAGTGCGGGGTGGGGCGGCTCAGCTGATGCGGAGCACGTAGTCGATCGGGGCCGTACCGAGGCCCTTGAGGTTGAGGTACAGCCCGTCCGAGCCGACCGTGACGCTTTCCACCGGGGCTTCGACGTAGGTATTGACCTTGTTCTTGGCGCCGGCGCTGTCGGTGAAGGTGGCGGCGATGGTGTAGCTGCCCGGCGGCAGGCGGTTGCCGTTGGCGTCCTTGCCATCCCACTCGAAGGTGACTTCGCCGGCGGCCTTGGCTTCCACGCTGAGGGTGTTGACCTTGACCCCGTTGGCGTCGGTGATGTCCACGTTGACGAAGCCGGCGCCGGAGGCGGCGACCATGCCGCTGGTCTTGCCCTCGGCTTCCAGCGACCACTTGGTCGAGGGAATGAGGACCTCGTGGCCGACCAGCGCCGCGCCGCGCAGGATCTGGTCGCCGGACATCTGGTCCTGGAAGCCCTTGACGGTGGTGTTGAGGTCGGTGATGCCCTGCACCTGGGACAGCTGCGCCATCTGCGCCACCATCTGGGTGTTGTCCATCGGCTTGAGCGGATCCTGGTGCTGCAGCTGTTCGGTCATCAGGCGCAGGAAATCGGCCTGGTCCAGGGTGCTTTTCTTCTTGCTGGTGTCGCTGTTGGGGGCGTTGAGGCCGAGCGCGGAATAGATATCGCTGCCCTGGCCGACGCCGCTGGTGCTGCTCATGACGGTATGTCCTGTGGAATGAAGGGTCAGCGACCCATGGTCAAGGTGGCCAGCGCCAGTTCCTTGGCGGTGGTCAGCATTTCCACGCCGGCCTGGTAGTTGCGCGAGGTGGAGATGAGGTTGACCATCTGCGCGACCGGGTCGACGTCGGGCTGGTAGATGTAGCCGTCACCGTCGGCGAGGGGGTGGCCCGGCTCGTAGCGCTTGATCGGCGCAGCGTCGCTCTGGCTGATTTCCTTGACCTGGACGGTGGTGATGTTGGGGTCGGTGCGGCTGGTGACCGACTGGAAGATCGGTTCCAGCGGCTTGTAGACGGCCTGCGCCGAGCCGGCGACGGTGTCGGCGTTGGAGAGGTTGGACGCGATGGTGCTCATGCGCACCGACTGGGCCTGGAGGGCCGAGCCGGCGATGTCGAAAATCGGCAGGTTGCTCATGGCTTATTGACCCGTGATGGCGGTGAGCATGGAGCGCACCTTGGATTCGACGAAGCTGAGCGAGGCGCGGTATTCCAGCGCGGCGCGGCCGTAGGCGGCACGCTCGGCATCGGGGTCGACGGTGTTGCCGTCGATGCTGGGCTGGACGCCTTCCTTGGTGACCTGGAAGGGATTGAGGCCGCCGCCGATGGCGTAGTGCTGTTCGTTGGTGGTTTTCATGAGGCCGTTGCTGTCCAGGCCCTGGGCATTGCGCAGGGCGGCGTCGAAGTCGAGGTCCTGGGCCTTGTAGCCGGGGGTGTCGGCATTGCTCAGGTTGCTGGCGATGAGCTTCATCCGCTGCTCGCGCAACGGCATGGCCTGGGCATGGACCCCCAGATAGTCGGAAATCAGATTGGGCATGGCGCGCTCCCACGGGACGATGGGGGGAGTGGTGCAAGGGCTGTGCCAGTCGGCGCGTTGTTTCTGCGTGTGGCGCGGGTCGGCAGAGCCCGCCGGGACACGCCGTGAACCCATCCATGGGGGCTCGTGGGCGCCTTGCTCGTATGTGCAATCCTGCACAAACGGCAAGACCGGGGTTGGGCGTCCTGCCCAACCCGTCCGGCGCATGCGCCGGACCCATGGCGCCCAACGGTCCCGGCGGGCTCTGCCGACCCGCGCCCGGACGTGTCTGCGCCGCCGGAAGGAAGGGCACAGCCGGCTTGGGGAAGAGGGGTAGTGCCGGCCGCTGGCCGGCTGCGTCACCCTGACGCCCATAAAAAAGCCCAGCGGGCGCTGGGCGTGATGATGAAACGATGCCGCGGTGTACCGGCGAACGGAATGCAGGGGCGCAAGGTAGAGCCAAGCGTTGCTCGGCTGCTCTCTATCTACCCCCGCGCTCGCCAAACAGGCGCCGACCCACTGTCATCCGCCCCGGCCTGCCCACGCAAACGTGGCCGCCGCTTTTCGCGTGCGACCGCTTCAAGCCGCCATCGCCACCTTGCGCAAACGATCCAGCACGAAATCGGCCAGTTCGTGCGGCGAATACTTGGCTACGAAGGCATTGGCGCCCACCCGCTCGACCATCGCGTTGTTGAACACGCCCGACAGCGAGGTGTGCAGCAGCACGTACAGACCGGCCAGACCCGGGTGGCGACGGATTTCCGTCGTCAGCGTATAGCCGTCCATCGCCGGCATCTCGATGTCCGAGATCACCATCGCATAGCGCTCGGCCGGGTTTTCCCCCGCCGCGTGGATCTGGATCAGGTGGTCCAGCGCCTGTTTGCCATCGGAGAGCAGGGTCGCGCCCACCCCCAACTGGTCCAGCACGCTGCGGATCTGCTGGCGGGCCACCCGCGAATCGTCCACCACCAGCACCTGCAGCTGCGGGCCATCGGTCGGCAGGGCCTGGGCCAGCGACGGATCCAGCACCGCCTCGCCGCGTACCTGGGCGATGTCGGCCAGCACGCTTTCCACGTCGATCACCTGGATCAGCTCACCCTGGAAGCGGGTTACCGCGGTCAGGTAGCTCGATTCGGCGCCCAGCTCCGGCGGCGGGTGGATGTCCTCCACCGCGATGTTGACGATCCGTTCCACCCCGCTCACCAGAAAGCCCTGGATGGAGCGGTTGAACTCGGTCACCACCAGATAGCCCGGCGCCTTGTCCGCGTCCGGTTCGCGTTCGGGATGGCCGATGGCCAGCCCCAGGTCCAGCACCGGCACCGAGCGGCCACGAACATCGGCCACACCGGCGAACTGGCTGGGCAGCCCGGGTACCTGGAACAGGTCCGGGCGGCGCAGGACTTCCTGCACCTTGAACACATTCACGCCAAAAAGCTGGCGTCCGCCGAGCCGGAACAGCAGCAGGGCCAGACGATTGTGGCCGGCCAGGCGCGTACGCTGGTCGATGCGGTTGAGCAGGTCATGTGACATGGGGGTGGTATCGGCGTCTGCGCGCCCGACTTGAGCGCCGCCGCCCGCCCGGTTCCGGCACGCCGCTTGCAGGACGCTGCCCATGTGCCTTGCCCGTGGAGTCGCCATGCGTTGGATCATCCTTGCCTTGCTCGCCCTGGCCGCCTCGCCGGCGTCCGCCGCCAGCGGCTGGCAGCCGGTGGACAGCATCCGTGCCGCCGCGTTGTCCACCCTGCCGGCCGGCAGCGAGGGCGACACCACCCTGGATTCGGCGCTGCGCCTGCCCGCCTGCGGCCAGGGCCTGCGCGCCCAGCCCACCGGCACCAGTACGGTAGAGGTGAGCTGCCCCGATGCCGGGGGCTGGCGCCTGTTCGTACCGGTGCGGATCCGCCGCAACCAGACCGTGCTCATCCTCAATCGCGGCATCAGTGCTGGAGAAACCCTCGGCGCCGCCGATATCACTACTGCCCAGCGCGACGTAGCTCGTATCGCCGGGGCCGCGCTGGCCGATCCGGCCGTCGCGGTCGGGCGGGTGGCCCGGCGTACACTCAGTGCCGGCAGCCTGCTCTCGGCCAACGACCTGGTCGCCCAGCGACTGGTGCGTCGCGGCGACAACGTGTCGCTGGTATCGCGGTTGGGCGGAGTCGAGGTCCGCGTCGCAGGCAAGGCCATGGCCGACGCCGGCGAGAATGAACGGGTTTCGGTGGAGAATCTCTCCTCGCGGAAGATCGTCCAGGGCACCGTGGCCGCCAGTGGCGACGTTTTTGTGACGCGCTGAGCACAATGCTGAACCCGCGGCGGAAAGCGGTAAAAATTCCGCAGAATCCCCTAAAGATGGCGGTCTCCGTGCCGTTATCCCTTGTGAACCGTACTTCCAGGACAACTCCATGAGCCAGAAAATCGACGGCAACCTGCAGGCCACCGCCCATCTGCGCAGCGTCGCGCTTGGCAGCAAGCCGGCAGCCAGCACCGATTCCCCGACGCGTCCGGTCGAAGCCGCCGACAGCCTGCGCCTGACCGGCGAGGCCACCAGCCTGCAGGCCCTGCAGCGCGACCTGAGCACCGCCCCGGCCATCGACGCCGGCCGCGTGCAGGCCGTGCGCGAGTCGCTGCAGAACGGCACCTACAAGATCAATCCCGACGCGATCGCCTCGCGCATGCTTGAGCTGGACCAGCAGCTGCAGGGATGAACCTGGCGATGAGCGAGCCATTGCAGCGCCTCAGCGATGCCTTGGACGTCGAACGCCAGGCATTGGTCGAACATGACGTGCAGGCGTTGATCCGTGCCACCGGGGCCAAGCTCGATGCGCTGCGCGCGCTCGAAGCGGTGCTGCCGGTCGGGCAGGGCGAACGCCTGCAGGAACTGGCCGAGCGCAACCGTGCCAACGGGGTGCTGCTGTCGCGGCGCCGGCGCGAGGTCAACTGGGCCCTGCGCCAGCTCGGTCGCAGCGAGGACGCCTCGGCCTACGACGCCAAGGGCCAGTCCAGCACGCTGCATACACGCCGGCCGTTGGCCGTCGCCTGATCCGGCCCCGAGGGGCCGACACCGCCGGCGGGCTTCCGTCGCGCGGGCCAACGCGTATATTGGGCGCCTGTTTAGACTGCCCGATGTGACCGTGACCGCTTCCACCCACCTTGTCACCGCGCCGCTGCCGCCGCAGCCGGTCCTGCTTGCCCTGTTCGAGCGGGTCAACGAAGGCATGCTGCTGTTCCGCGAGGACGGCAGCGTGGCCCTGGCCAATGCAGCCGTCAGCGAAATGCTCGGCCAGGCCGAGAATGCCGCCGGGCTCGGCGCGGCGCAGTGGCTGCGCCAGCTGCTGCCGCCCGATGCCCTGGAACACGCCCGCCTGCATGGCCACTGGAATGGCAGCCTGCCGGTTGGCGAGCGCATGGTCATTGCCCATCTGTACCAGCACGAGGACGCCGGCCAGCGCCATTACCTGGCCCTGTTCCGCCGCATCGAGGGCCAGGAAGACTACGAGCGCGAGCTGCAGCAGCGCCATGCCGAGCTGCGCCAGGCCTACCTGCGCCTCAACGGCACCCAGGAAAAGCTGCTGCAGTCCGAGAAGATGGCCTCCATCGGCCAGCTCGCCGCCGGCGTGGCGCACGAGATCAACAATCCCATCGGCTACGTGCACTCCAACCTGGGCAGCCTGCAGGAGTACCTGCGCAGCCTGTTCACCGTGATCGAAGCCTACGAGCGCGCCCTGCGCGCGCCCGATCCCAAGGCCCTGATCCCGGAAATCGACGACATCCGCAACCGCTTCGACATCGATTTCATCAGCCGCGACCTGCCGCAGCTGATGGCCGAATCGCGCGAGGGCATCGAGCGCGTCACCCGGATCGTGCGCGACCTCAAGGACTTCTCCTACTCCGGCCGTGATGAGTCGTGGAAGCTGGTGGACCTGCATTCCGGCCTTGAATCGACCATCAACATCATCTGGAACGAGCTCAAGTACAAGGTCACCCTGCAGCGGGAGTTCGGCCAGCTGCCGCTGGTGGAGTGCCTGCCGTCCGAGCTCAACCAGGTCTACATGAACCTGCTGCTCAACGCCGGCCACGCCATCGCCGAACGCGGCACGATCACCGTGCGCACCGGGGTGGACGGCGACCATGTGTGGGTGGAGTTCGAAGACACCGGGGGTGGCATTTCGCCGGAACTGCGCCAGCGCATCTTCGACCCGTTCTTCACCACCAAGCCGGTGGGCAGCGGCACCGGCCTGGGCCTGTCGATCTCCTACAGCATCGTCAACAAGCACCACGGCCGCATCGACCTGGACAGCACCCCGGGCGTTGGCTCCAGGTTCCGCCTGGTACTGCCGATCAAGCAGCCGCGCTGACGGCAGAGCCGGGCTCTGCCCGGCCGCCACCAACGCCCGATGCACCCCACAACGCGTAGCGCCGACCGTTGGTCGGCTGTCGGCAACGCCCGACGCATCCCATTCCGCGTGGCGCCGACCGTTGGTCGGCTGCGGACACCGCCCGACGCAACCCACCCCGCGTAGCGCCGAC
>DJBL01000176.1:0-7120 GCA_002435595.1 Stenotrophomonas maltophilia | reverse complement strand
GACCGTTGGTCGGCTGTCGGCGACGCCCGACGCATCCCACCCCGCGTAGCGCCGACCGTTGGTCGGCTGTCGGGTTACGCCCGACATCGCTTCGCACCGGGCAAGCGCAGCCGACCACCGGTCGGCCCTGCCGCGGTGATTGGCGGCCTCAGTCGTCGTCCGCCGTCGGCAGCGCCGCTGGCGGGGCGGTGTTGGCCCGGCGCTGTTCCTCGTGCGTGCGGAATGCTTGGTGGATGTGCTTGCGCAGCTCGTCGTCGTTCCACGGCTTGGTCAGGAAGCGGTAGATCGCGCCGCGGTTGATCGCGTCGGTGACCGTATTGAGGTCGGTGTAGCCGGACAGCACCAGGCGGATCGTATCCGGGTACAACATCTTCACCCGGCCCAGGAACTCGGTCCCGCTCATGTCGCTCATGCGCTGGTCGGACAGGATCACCTGCACATCGTTGATGGCCAGCAGGTCGAACGCATCGCGCACGTTGCCGGCCGCCAGGATCCGGTAGCCATCGCGGCGGAACAGGCGCACCAGCGAGCGCAGCACGTTCTCCTCATCGTCCAGCAGCAGCAGGGTGCGGTCCGGGCGGGTCTCGGCGAATGCCTCCGGGCGCAGGTAACGGCGGCGCAGGGTCATGCCGGCCGCGTCGGCCGACATCGGCTCGCCGAACAGGTAGCCCTGGAACACATCGCAGTCGTTGCGGCGCAGGAAGCCCAGTTGCGCCTGCGATTCCACCCCGTTGGCGATCACCGTCATGCCCAGCTGGTGGCCCATGGCGATGATCGCGCGGGCGATCGCTGCCTCGCGGTTGCCGGCCGGGGCGCTCTTGATGAAGCTGCGGTCGATCTTCAGCTTGTCCACCGGGTAGCGCACCAGCGCGCTCAGGCTGGAGTCGCCGGTGCCGAAGTTGTCCAGGCTCAGGCTGATGCCTTCGTTGCGCAGGTTGACCAGGGTTTCATGCACGAAGTTGACGTTGTTGGTCAGCGCGCTTTCGTTGATCTCCAGGGTGAGCATCTGCGCCGGCACGCCGGCGGCCTGCATCAGGGACATCACCTCGGCGAAGAAGTTCGGCCGCAGCAGCTGCAGGGTGGAGACGTTGACGGCGATGGTGAAATCGTCGAAGCCCTGGTCGCGCCACAGCCGCGCCTGCTTCAATGCACCTTCCAGCACCCAGGTGCCGATCTGCACGATGATGCCCAGGCGTTCGGCGGTGCGCATGAAGCGCTCCGGCACCAGCATGCCCAAGGTGGGCGACTGCCAGCGCAACAGCGCCTCCATGCCCACCACGTGGCCGTCGCGGGCACTGACCAGCGGCTGGTAGCGCAGCTTCAACTCGCCGTTGGGGATCGCATCGACGATCTGCCGGGCGATGATGCTCTCGCTGTGCGCGCTGGAAGGGGTGTCCACCGCATGGATGCGCACCGCGTTGCCGCCTTCGCGGGCGGCCTGGTAGAGCGCGTCCTCGGCATGGTCGAGCAGCCGCGAGGTATCGCTGGCGTGCTCCGGGCACAGGCTCACGCCCAGCTTGCCGGTCATGAACAGGGTGTACGGCAGCACCGACAGCGGCAGCTCCAGCTGCTGGCGGATCTCTTCGGCCAGGTCCTCGGGCAGCGGCAGGTCGGGGCTGCGCGGCACTGCCAGCAGGAATTCATCGCTGCCGTGGCGCCACAGTTTGCCGCGCCCGCGCAGGTGGTGCTGCAGGCGCTGGGCCACCAGCACCAGCGCCTGGTCGCCGACCTCGGCGCTCATGTTCTCGTTGACCGAGGCGAAATGGTCGATGTCCACGTGCATCAGCATCAGCGGGGTACCGCCGGCGGCGGCGTCGCTGACCATCGCCTGCAGCTCGGGATTGCCCGCGCCCAGGCGCGGCGGCGCGTCCTCGATGCTGACCAGGGGCAGGGAAGGGTTCCACATGTTCAGTGTTCCAATGTATCGGGAGTGGCCATAGCGCTGCTGCGATACGGCAGGTACAGGTCGATCAGGGTGCCGGCGCCATGCGCCGACTCGATGCGCAGGGTGCCGCCGACGCTCTGCGCGCGTTCGCGCATCACGATCAGCCCCAGCCCGCGCGGGCCTTCCGGGTCGAAGCCCTCGCCATCGTCGCGGACCTGCAGGTGCAGGCCCGCATCGCCCACGTCGTGCAGTTGCAGGCTCACCTGGCTGGCGCGCGCATGCCGCAGCACGTTGGTCAGGCTCTCCTGGGCAATGCGGAAGCAGGCCTGCTCGATATCACCCTGCGGACGGCGCGGCAGGGTCTGGATGTCGGGCAGCAGTTCGATCGCTGCCGAGCGGAACAGCACGCTGGCCTGCCAGCGCAGCGCCGCCTCCAGTCCCAGGGCATCCAGCTGCGGCGGGCGCAGCAGGGTGGAGATGTCGCGCAGCTTGCCCACGGTGGCATCGGCGAGCTGGATGATCTGCTCCAGGTCCTCGCCGCGCCGGCCGGCATCGTCCTCGTCCTGCGCGGCGTAGGCCGACAGCTTCATCGCGGTGATCGCCTGGCCGATATCGTCGTGCAGGTCGCGCGAGATCGCGCGGCGCTCGTCCTCCTGCAGCGAGAACAGGCGCCCGGCCATGGCCTGCAGTTCGCGGTTGCTGGTTTCCAGCGCCTCGCGGATGCGCTCGGGCTCGCTCAGGTCGCGCACGATCAGCAGCTTGCAGTTGCGCCCGCCATAGCGCACATCGCCGACCGCCAGCCCGGCCTGGAAGCGCTCGCCGTGCAGCCGGCGCATGCCGATCACTTCGCCGGCGCCGGTGCTGGGCAGCGGGATCGGGGCAAACAGCTGCGCGCGCACCCGGGCCAGGTCCTCGGTGGCCACCAGCGCGGCCAGCGGCTCGCCCAGCAGGGTGTGCTGGCCATAGCCGAACTGCGCCGCGGCGCAGGCATTGGCGTACAGCACGTGTTCCTCGGACAGGATCACCACGCCATCGGGCAACACCCGCACCAGCTCGCGGAACTGCTCTTCGCGCTCGCGCAGCAGGCGCCGCGACTGCTCGCGCTCGGTCACGTCCTGCAGCGTACCCAGCACCCGCGGCCGGCCGGCGTCGTCGTGGCCGCTCTCGGCGCGCAGGTGCACCATCAGCGCGCGTCCGTCCATGGCCAGCAGCGGCAGCAGCACATCGATCTGCACCTGGTCGGCGGCCATGTCCTGCAGCAGCTGCTCGCTGAGCGCAGCCGTGGCCGGGTCGGCCGGCACCAGCAGCTCCTCGAAGCGATGCCAGCGCCGCGCCTCCGGCGGGCGCCGTCCGAGCAGGTGGTAGACCTGGTTGGAATAGCGGCCCAGGCCGGTCGCCGGGTCCACTTCCCAGGCACCGATCCGCGCCATTTCGTGGGCTTCCTCGACCCGCGCCAGGGCCTGGTCGCGGCGACGCAGTGCCTGGTCCTCGCTGGTGCGGTCGATGGCGATCAGCAGGCGCGCACGGTGGCCGCCGTAGTCGATGGCGTTGCTGCGCATCTCCAGCCGGCGGCGGCTGCCATCCTTGAGTTGCAGGTCGGCGGTGATCACGCACAGCTGGTCGGGGGTGGCGCGGATCTGCTCCAGCTTGGCGGCCAGCATCGGCTCGTCGCCGGCCGGCCACAGCGCGCTGATCGGCATCGCGGTGAAGGCCTCGCGGCTCCAGCCGAACAGGCTGATCGCCGCCGGGTTCACATCCAGGATCGCCAGCGAGTCCAGGTCATACACCAGGATCGGGCCCGGGTTGCCTTCGAACATCTGCCGGTGGCGGGTTTCCGAGCATTCCAGCTGTGAATGCGCGCGCAGCACGTGCTGGGCCAGCGGGCGCAGCAGCAGGTAGATCAGCGCCGCGCTGCCGACCACGAAGAAGGCGCCCTTGGCCGTCTGCCAGCGCGCAGCCGAGCCCATGTCGTCGGTGAGCAGCTGCACGGCCGCATCGCTGCACAGGATCCAGACCAGTGCCAGCACCAGATAGCCGATCACCACCCGCCAGCGGTCGCGGCGCAGGGCCTGGGCCAGCGGCGGTTGGGGCGTGGTCGGGGCGGGCTGGCCGGACGGGGCGACGGGCATGGACGGGGCAGGGACCGGATCAGGGCGGGCGACCTGCATCTTAGAGGGTGGCGTCGGTTTTTGGGGGCGGCGCGCGGCGCGGCGCTCAACTATCTGGAAAATCCGCCGCTAACGATTGCGTTCCCGGCTGTCGGGTGCGTTATCGGAGTCTTACCGCGTGGACCAAGGGATTATCGCCAGTCTGCTGCAGCACCCATTGGCATCGGCCTTGGTCATCCTGGACCGGACCGGACGTCCGCTGGCGGCCAACCCCGCCGCGCGCGAGCATGGGTTGCCGGCAACCGTGGCGGCCTACGGCGAGCTGCTGGAAGACCTGCGCCTGCTGGCCGCCGACGGCGGCCTGGTGCCCTGCCAGTTGCCCGGTGGCCCGCGCGGACGCTTCGATGGCTGGATGCGCGCGGTACACGACCCGGACGGCCAGCTGCTGGCCTTCACCCTGAGCGTGCCCGAGCCGGTGGCCAGCTATGCCGGCAGCCGCTGGGAGCTGGCCCTGGACCATGCCGGCCACGGCCTGTGGGACTGGGATGTGCCCAGCGACGCGGTGACCCGGTCCCGGCGCTGGGACGGCCAGCCCATCCCGGATGAAGAAACCACCCGCGGTGATGCCACCGCCGCGCTGCTCGCCCCGATCCACCCCGACGACCAGCCGGCCGTGCGCAGCGCCCTGGACGCGCACCTGCGCGGGCAGGGCGAGGTCTACACCGCCGAGTACCGGGTGCGCCATCCCGAGGGCGACTGGCGCTGGGTGCTGGACCGCGGCAGGGTGGTCACGCGCACCGCCGACGGCCAGCCGCTGCGCATGGTCGGCACCCACACCGACATCCAGGCCCAGAAGCAGATGGAGGCCCTGCTGCTGGAGCAGCAGGTGCACCTGCGCGAGGCCCAGCGCATCGCCAGCATGGGCAGCTGGGCATGGAATCCCGAGGACCGCACGTTCTGGTGGTCGCCGGAGTTCCGCGCCCTGCTCGGCGTGGGCGATGACCCGCTCACCGGTCGCCGGCGTTGGCTGCGCCGCCTCGAGCCGCGCTCACGCAGCCTGCTGCGGCATGCCTGGCGGCGCATGCTGCACGACGGCAAGCCGGCCACGCTGGCGCTGGAGCTGCCGCGCGAGCGCGAAGGGGCCTTGCACCTGCGCCTGTGGATGCAGCCGCTGCTGGGTCCGGACGGACGCATCCAGCGCCTGCTTGGCCAGGTCCAGAACATCACCGAACAACACCAGACCGATGCGCTGATCCGCTGGCGCACCGAACTGCTCAACCGGGTCTCGGCGCTGGGCCGGATCGGCGGCTGCGAGATCGAAGTCAGCACCCGCCACATGCAGTGGACCGAGGAGTGCTACCGCATCCACGGCCTGCGCAAGGAACCCATCACCCTGGACCAGGCGCTGGCGCTGTATACCCAGGATTCGCGCGACGCCTTCGAGGCCGCGCTGGCCCGCATCGCCGACGGTGGCCTGCCCGAGCAGCTGGACCTGTGCTTCTATCGCCAGTCCGGCCTGCGCATCTGGGTCCAGGTGCTGATCGAGCTGGACCGCCGCGACGGCCTGCCCACGCGGTTTGTGGTGCTGTTCCGTGACATCACCCGCGAGCGCGAGGCCAACGAGCGCATCGAACTGCTGGCCCACTACGACCTGCTCACCGGCTTGCCCAACCGCATGCTGCTGCGCGAGCAGACCGCCGATGCAATCGAGGAAGCGCGCGATCGCGGCGCGCCGCTGGCGATGCTGTTCATCGACCTGGATGGCTTCAAGACCATCAACGACACCTTTGGCCACGCCACCGGCGATGCGCTGCTCAAGGCCGCCGCCGCGCGCCTGCACCAGAACCTGCGCAATGCCGACCTGTTCGGGCGGTTCAGCGGTGATGAGTTCATCGTGGTGCTGCGCGACCTGGCCGAGCCGGAAGACGCCGGCCACGTGGCCCGCAAGCTGATCGCCTCGCTGGCCGAACCGCTGCAGCGTGGCGAGACCACGCTCAAGGTCGGTGCCAGCGTCGGCATCGCCATGCTCGATGAGGGGCGTGGCGATTTCGATTCGCTGCTGCGCGCCGCCGATGCGGCGATGTATGCGGCCAAGGAAGCCGGTCGCAACACTTATCAGTACTACAGCCAGGATGCGCTGATGCGGATCCAGCGCAAGCTGGAGATCGAGCACGCCCTGCTGGGCGCGATCGAGCGCGAAGAGTTCACCCTGGCCTACCAGCCGCTGCTGCATGCCGCGCACGACCAGCCGCCGGCGATCGAAGCGCTGCTGCGCTGGCATCGCCCCGGCATCGGCTATTGCAGCCCGGCCGAGTTCATCCCGATCGCCGAGAAATGCGGCGAGATCGTCCGCATCGGCGACTGGGTGCTGGCCGAGGCCTGCCGCCAGGCGGCGGCCTGGGATGCGGCCGGCCTGGAGTTCGATCGGGTGGCGGTGAATGTCTCGGCCGTGCAGCTGCGCGACCGCGGCTTTGCCGAACGGGTCATCGACATCTGCCACGCCCACGGCTGGCCACCGCAGCGCCTGGAGCTGGAGCTGACCGAGTCCGCCCTGATCCGCGACACCGACGTGCTGCGTCATTGCTTCGACGTCCTCGAGCGCCACGGCGTGCCGCTGGCCGTGGACGACTTCGGCACCGGCTTCTCCAACCTGCATTACCTCAACCGCTTCCCGGTTGGACGCCTGAAGATCGACCGCAGCTTCGTCCAGGGCATGCTGCACGACACCGGCACCGCCGAGGTCACCCAGGCCATCGTGCACCTGGGCCATGCCCTGGGCATGAAGGTCGTCGCCGAAGGCGTGGAGACCGAACAGGAAGAGGCCATGCTGCGCCGCCAGGGCTGCGACGAGATCCAGGGCTACCTGTATTCGCGCCCGCTGACCCCTCGCGACCTGGCGCAGTGGCTCAAGGCCGGCGGCGCCCAGATCGCCCCGCGCGAGGCCGTCGCCGCGATAACGCACGCGGTCTGACGGGCGCTGACCCCAGCGCGCCGCGGCCGTGCTCCGCGCGCGGGGTCCCGCCGGATGCGGCCCATCCCGATCGCCGCCTGCCCGCGCCACGCCCGGTAATGGCATGAAAACCATCAACGCCGTCTCCGGCCAAGGGTCATGCCGCCATCGCGCGAT
>DJBL01000033.1:885-21883 GCA_002435595.1 Stenotrophomonas maltophilia | reverse complement strand
GACGCTCTTCCGATCTGCACCGGCGGCTCGGCGGCGCTGCCGCTGGCGGCCACCGCCAACCCGCACACCACCAGCCAGCCGCGCATGCGCGCCCAACGACGCCATTGCCTCACGCCCATCGCCACCGCTCCATCGCCTCGGGAACCAGGACCGCGCGGCGCCGCGCACGGCGGGGGCCCGCCGGCGGCCTGGTGGGGGTGTACTGTGCGCGGGCCGCGTGACAGTGTGATGGCCGAGCGCGCCCGCAAGGCAGGCACCGACCGTGGGTCGGTGCGCGTCTGCTCAGTAGCTGCCGTCGAAGGCGAAGATCGGCTTGCGCTGCTTCCACAGCCCGGCGGTGAAGTCCGGGAATGCCAGGGTCTGGAAGCCGTTGGCGATGGACTGCTCGGACAGCGGGGTGATCGCGCTCCAGGTGATCGCATCGTAGATGTCGATCGGCATCGGCGCGTGCGCCTTCAACGCTTCGACGAAGGCATGGATCACGAACCAGTCCATGCCGCCGTGGCCGGCACTGGCGGCGGTATCGGCATGCTGCTTCCACAGCGGGTGCTCGTACTGGTCCTGGTAGGTCTTGAAGTCTTCCCACTTGTGCGGCGGGCTGCGGCCTTCGATGTGGATGGACTGGTTGACGTCCATCCACAGGCCGTGGGTGCCCTGCACGCGGAAGCCCATCGAATACGGGCGCGGCAGCGAGGTGTCGTGCTGCAGGATGATGGTCTCGCCGTTCTCGCAGGCCAGCGTGGTGGTCACCACGTCGCCCAGCTTGAAGGCCACCTTGGTGCTCGGGTGGGTGGTGCCACCGCTCTTGGCCACGGTGTAGTCGTGCAGGCCGCGCGCCTTGCTGGCGAAGGCGTTGATATGGGTGAACCGGTTGCCACGGTTGATGCCGGTGTACATCGCGCACGGGCCGATGCCGTGGCTGGGGTACAGCTCGCCGTTGCGCTTGACCGAGTGCTCGGTGCGCCAGCGCGCCTCGGACCAGCCCTTGGCGCCGAATTCCACGCCGCTGTCGTAAGGCTGGTCGGGATTGCCGGAGTTGAACTTCACCCCGCGCAGGTCGTGCTGGTAGCCGCCCTGCAGGTGCACCAGCTCACCGAACAGGCCCTGGCGCACCATCTGCAGCGCGGCCATCACATCGCGCCGGTAGCAGACGTTCTCCAGCAGCATGTACGGGGTGCCGGTGGACAACTGGGTCTTGAGCACGTCCCAGTGGTCCTGCAGGGTGATGCCGGCCACCACTTCGCAACCGACCGGGATCTTCGCCTGCATGGCCGCAATGGCCATCGGCGCGTGGTACTCCCACGGCGTGGCGATGATCACCCCGTCCAGGCCGCGCTGTTCGAGCAGGCGCTTCCAGGCGTTGACGTCACCGTCCTGGCCATAGGTCTTCGGGGCGGGCTTGCCGGCCTTGGCCACCCGCTCCACGGCGCGGCCGAGCATGATCGGTTCGATGTCGCACAGCGCCACCACCTCCACGTCGTCGCGGCGCACCAGCTCGGTCAGCAGCACCTGGCCGCGCATGCCGGTGCCGATCAGGCCCAGCTTGAGCCGGCGCCTGGCCGCCCACGACGGGGTGGCGGGCAGCAGGCTGCTGGCAGCGACGGCGGCACTGGCCGCGATGAATTCCCTACGTTTCATGGCAAACATTCCTCTTCTAGGCATCGCGCCGGCGGCGGCCGGCGCGATGGAACACTCAGAACTTGTAGCCGACCGTGAGACTGTAACCGCGGCCGAAGATGGTGGCGTAATCGCTGGAATCGCCCAGGAAGCTGTTGGGGTCGTAGAACGGCAGGCGGTCGAACAGGTTCTTGATGGTGAAGCCCACGTTCCAGTGGTCATCCGGGCGCCAGCCCACGCTCAGGTTGGCCGTCCACCAGGACGGGGCGCCGTCGCACTTGCTCTGCTCCAGCGCCAGGTAGCCGGCGGTGCAGGTCTGTGCATTGTTGTCTTCCTCGTCGATCTGCTGCAGCGCCCACTTGGTGCCCCCCACGTAGTTGACGAAGAAGCTGGTGGTGACCTGCTTGTAGTTCCAGTCGGCGTTGAGCGTGGCGCGCAGGCGCGGGTTGTTGTAGTAGCCGACCAGGTCGCCGTAGTACCAGCCGCTCTCGTCATCCAGGTAGGAGCGGTTGCGGTTGGCGATGGTGGCGGCCACGCCGATGTTCAGGTTGCCCCAGTCGCCCAGCGAGAAGCGGCTGCGCGCGTCGATGTCGAAGCCATCGATCAGGGTCTTGCCGCGGTTCTTGTACTGGCCCACCACGCTGGCCACGTTGCCGGTGCTGTAGCCGGGCAGCGTACCCGGGCAGCTCACGCCGCTGGCCGGATCGGCACACATCGCCGCCAGCGCGGCCTGGTTGGCACGGTCGGCCTCGGTGATCGGCGAACGGGTGGAGGAAATGATGTCCTCGTCGCGGGTGAAGTCCGGTGCGACGATCTCGTTGCTGCGGTAGATGAACCAGTAATCGGCCGACACCGACAGCCACTGGGTGGGCTCGTAGACGAAGCCCAGCGTGGTGATCTTGGCCTTTTCCGGCTTGAGGTCGGGGTTGGGCTGGGTCATGCGCGCCACGGTGCGGCTGCAATCGCTGTTGAGCAGGGTCTTGCCCAGGTCGACATCGCCACCGCGCTGCGACTTGAGCAGCAGGTTGGCGATGGCATTGGTCTCGTTGCAGCGCACTTCGTCGCGGTAGCCGCCGAGCTGGGCGAACACCCCGCCGTTGCCCGATTCGGCCAGGCTCGGCGCGCGGAAGCCGGTGGAGTACGTGCCGCGCAGCATCAGCTGATCGAACATCTGATACTTCAGGCCGATCTTCGGGGCCAGGTTGGCGCTGAAGTCGGGATACTTGTCCACGCGCAGGGCCGCGTCGAGTTCCAGCTTGTCGGTGATCGGGGCCACGGTCTCGGCAAACAGCGCATAGGTATTGCGCTTGCCGTCGAACCACGAGCCGCCCTGCTGGGTGATCAGGCCATTGGCCGCGTCCGGGTTGCCGGGCGTATAGAAGGTTTCGCGGCTGGCATTGAAGCCGAACGCGGCGCGCACTTCGCCGGCCGGCATCTGGAACAGCGGGCCTTCGATCTTGCCGTCCAGGGTATGCAGGCGCGTCCAGGACTGGATGTCGAAGGTCGGGAACGCTTCGCGGATCAGCGCGGCGTTGGCCTCGCTGAGTTCGCCGAACTTGTACGCCGGATTGTCGGAGATGATCACCCGCCCCGTCCCCGGGTCGACGCTGTACGGACCAAACGCTTTCTCGAAGCCGGCCAGGTTGACGTTGGTGGTCTGGTAGGTGACCGAGTGGCTGCCGGCGGTGGCAAAGGCCGTTTCCCAGTTCCAGTCGCCGCGGTTGCCGCGCAGCCCGGCCACCACGCGGTAGCTCTGGTCGGTGTTGCGCTGGCCGAAGTGGTTGGCACCCACGTCCTGCAGCAGGTACTGCAGGCCCACCACCCCGCCCATCAGCGCCTTCAGCTCGGGCGAGGCGTGGTTGTACGCGTTGTTCGGCCCCAGGTAGGGGTACAGGAACTGGTTGACCGTGGTGCCGGTGTTGCGCGAGAACCAGCTGGTGGGGTTGCCGGTGGTGGTGCCGTAGGCGCGCGGGGTGCCACCGTTGGCGGTGAGGTCGATGTCGGTGTAGGTGGCTTCGGCGAAGGCTTCGGTGCTGTCGCCGATCAGGAAGTGCGCGTTGACGTAGGCGGTGTTGCGCTCGGACTTGGCCCCGGCATCGATCTCGTTGTTCATCCACGTCTGCCAGATACAGCGCGGGCCGGCCGCTTCGGTGGTGAGCACGGTGTTGCAGCCCGGCGCGGCTTCCTGCACGCGGGCGCCGGTGACCGGGTCGAAGGCGAAGTAGCTGCCCGGGTTGAACTGGCCCGGCTTGCTGCCGGTGCCCAGGCGCAGGTTGGGCAGGTAGTTGGGGTTGTTGACGTAGTACTGGTTGGGTCGCTTGTCGTAGAAGTCGCTCAGCGGGATCGCATCGCGCCGGTACAGGTTGATCGAGGCGTAGACGTTGTAGCGGTCTTCATCCAGGTCGCCGAACCCGGCGGTGATGCTGCCCTGGTGTTCGCCGTAGGAGCTGATCCGCGAGGATGTGTCCGTGGTGAGGTTGATCTCCGCACCCTGGTAGGAACGCTTGGTGATCACGTTGATCACGCCGGCCACCGCATCGGTGCCGTACACCGCCGAGGCGCCGTCGGTGAGCACTTCCATGCGTTCGATCGCCGCGGCCGGAATCGCATCGATGTTGACGAACTGGGTCTGGAAACCGGCCGGCGCGCCGTAGTACGAGAGGCGGCGCCCGTTCAACAACACCAGCGTGCCCTGTGCGCCGAGACCGCGCAGGTTGGCCTGCGAGGCGCCGTCCGAACCGGTGAACAGCGAGCGTGCATCCTGCTGGCCCGGGCGGGCCGCCGGCAGGTTGTCGAGCACCTGCAGCAGGGTGCGCGCCCCCATGTTCTCGATGTCCTGCTTGCTGATCACCTGCACCGGCGAGGCGGTTTCCACGTCGGTGCGCTTGATGTTGGAGCCGGTCACCTCGATGCGCGACAGCTCGGTGGCCTTGGCATCGGGTTTGGCCTCCTGCGCACCGGCACTGCCGACCACGGCAAGGGCCAGGCCCAGTGCGATGGACAAGGGGGTGGCGGGGATGCAGCGATGGCGATGGCGTTCGGTCAACATCTTTGTCTCCTTGTTCGATCCGCAGCGTGGGGCTGGCGGTGGATGGGTGTTTTCGGGCAAACGTCCCCCGTGCCGCGGACCAGAGGCCGCAGACGGGAAACGGAGAGAGCTGTTTTTCTGGAAGCGTGTTTCTGCGGTTACGGCGACACGATGCTGGCGGTATCGCCCTCCTGTCCGATCAGCGCGGCATTGGCCCAGTTGCCGCAGACCTGCGCGGGGTGGTCGCCCTGCGCGCCGAGCGTGCGCAGGCTCAAGGTATGCAGGCCGCGCACGTCCAGCTCCGGCTTGACCACGCCAGGCGCCTTGACCAGGCCGCTGTCGTACAGCAGGCGGTTGTCGCCCCATACCTGGAACTGCATGCCGCCGGCGGCGCGGCACTGGTCATCGATGCCGAGGTCGGCGCGCAGCAGGCGCCAGTTGCCGGTCAGCGCCAGGTCGATGCGGCTGTCGGCGTTCACGCCCAGGCCGCGACGGAAGTGCAGGCCGTTCATGCGCAGCTCGGCCTGGCCACCGAGCGCATGGTCGACGGCCACCCGGGCATGCAGCGCCGCCGGCAGCGGCAGGGCGGACAGGTACAACTGCTGGGCCGGCTTTTCAGCCTGGGCGTGCTCAAGCACGTGGAAGCTGGACAGTACGATCGGGCCCACATCGCGCGGCTGCAGCGCATCCACCGCACGCGCCACGCCGCCTTGCGCCGCGCTCACCATCGGGTCGGCGGCGCTGGCGCCGTCACCCTCCGGGTTCTGCGTACTGAGCACGCGGAAGCGCAGCAGGCGGCCGGCCTGGGCGGGGAAGTCGATCTGCTGCCGGCCCTGCTGCAGGGTCAGGCGACCGCGCTTGATCGGCTCACCCCACTCGCCGTTGCTGTCGGCCATGTAGATTGCGTAGTCGCGGATCTGGCCGCTCTTCCAGTGCTGGTCGTTGCGCGGGGCCAGTTCGATGCCGTCGATCAGCTTGCGCTCGCCGAAGCCGATCACCCACTCGTGCGCGCCGGTCTTGACCGCCTGGTTGCGCACCGTGCGGAACCACGTGGCCGGGTCGTCATCGAAGGCCTTCTCCAGCGCGTAGCCCTGTTCTTCGGCCGGGCGGTTGACCACCAGCAGACTGTCGGAAGGCAGTGCGCGGCCCAGTTCCGGCGCCGCCGGGAAGGCATCGTCGGCCGCGGCGGCGGCAACCGGCAGTTCCAGCCGGAAGGCCAGCCGCTGGCGGATATCGCTGGGCGCGCTGCGCACATGCAGCGTGCCGCGACGCTCGGCGGCATCGAAGTACCAGCCTTCGCCGGCGGCCTGCCAGGCGGCCTTGTCGGCCAGCATCGGCAGCGTGCGCCCGCCCAGGACGACCGCCGTGGGGCGCTGCCGGCTGAGCACGCGCAATGCGTAGCGGCGTTGCGGCAACTGGCCGGCGTACTGGCCCTGCACCGCGCCGATATGCACCTGCACCGGGCCGGTGCCCTGCGCGGGGGCCTGCACGGTGACCTGCTGGGTGCTGGATTCGCCCTTCTCGTAACGGCGCGTGTTGCCGTCGTCTTCGTACAGCGTGTACTGCGCCTCGCCCTGCGGGTACAGGTCGAAGGTGACTTCATCCAGCGGCTTCTGCCCGTCGTAGAGCATGTCCGGGTACATCGGGATGATCGCCCCGGCGCGCACGAACACCGGGATCGTGGCCAGGTCCACGGCGCGGTCGAGGTCACGCCCGGGCGCACCGGCCTGCAGCTGGCGGCCATCCCAGTAGTCGATCCAGCGGCCCTGCGGCAGGTGGATGTCGCGGCGCCAGCCACGGCTGGCGGCCTGGCTACGGTACACCGGGGCGATCAACAGGTCGCGGCCGAGCAGGAACTGGTACTTGTGCGCTTCGGTATAGGCCTGCGGATCCTGCGGGTAGTCCCACATCAGCGCGCGCAGCAGCGGCGCGCCGGTGGTGGCCGCTTCCTGCGCCAGCCCGTACATGTACGGGGTCATGCGCATCTTCAACTTGAGGTAGTCGCGGTTGATGCTGCGGTAGGGCTCGTCGAACCACCACGGGTGCTTGCGCGCGTTGCCCGACCAGCCGGACATGCCCATCAGTACCGGCGTGAAGCTCTTCCACTGCAGGTCGCGGGTGAAGGTCTCGGCGCTGCCGCCAAAGATCGCATCCACGTCGCCGCTGGCATAGGCCATGCCCGACAGGCCCGAGCCGACCAGGGTGGGAATGTGCCAGCGGATGTAATCCCAGCTGCTGCTCTGGTCGCCGGTCCAGGCCACCGCATAGCGCTGGATGCCGGCCCAGCCCATCACCGTCCACAGGAACGGGCGCGAGTCGGAATTGTGCAGGATGCCGTTGAACGCGGACTGGTTGGCGTCCATCGCGAACTGGTAGCCCTTGCCGGTCCAGGCCACGTCCAGCTTCTGCACGCGGCTGCCGGCGGTGCCCACTTCCCAGGCGATCTTGTCCACGCCGTTCTCGGTCCACAGACCGGTCTTGAAGCCGTACTGGGCCAGACCCTTCACCGTTTCCGGCAGCTTCTTGTAGCCGCAGCCATAGCCATCGTTGGGCAGGATCCAGCCGCCGGGCATGTCGTGGTCGCGGTACTGCCTGGCCACGCTGTCCACCACGTCGGCGGTGCTGCCGGTGGGGCCATCGCTCCAGCCGTCGGGCACGCTGCCGGGCTTCTTGATGTTGTCGCCGTCGTTGTAGCAGTCGGCATCGCCGTAGGAGAACGCCCAGCGCGGCAGCAGGCCGGCGCGGCCGGTCAGCGCGGTGTAGCGGTCCAGCAGTGCATGCAGGCTCTGGCCGACGAAGTAATACGCATCGAAGCGGTCTTCGCGGTGCAGCAGGGTGGCCTGGTCGGCCTGGCGCAGGTCGTAGCTGCCATCGCTCCAGGTGTTGCGCAGCATGCCCCAGCCGCGCGAACTGAGCAGCATCGGGGCGGGATTGGGGCGGTCGCCCTCTTCCCAGCCGCCGGAATAGGAGACCTCCAGTTCGCGGCCCTTGAACTCGAAACGGCCGTTCTGCTGGCCACCGCCATAGAAGTGTTCATCGGCCTGGCTGGTGAGCACCTGCACGCTCTGCGCGGCGTCCAGGTCCAGCGGCTGCAGCTCGCGCCACAGCGGCACGTCGCCGCCGTCCTGGCGCCGGTCCAGCGCCAGCCGCAACGGTTGCCGCTGGATGTGCAGCACCAGGGCCGCGGTGCGGATGCGCACTTCGGTGGCGTCCTCTTCCAACCGGGCAACCACGCCGCGCGCCGGTTGCGGCAGCACGATCGGCGCGGCCTTGTCGCCGGCACCGCCCAGGCGGCCGTTGCGTCCGGCCTGCACGCGCAGCACGTCCTCGCCCAGCAGGTCCACGCGCAGCAGCGCGCCGTTGTCGGTACGGATGTCCCAGCCAGGGCGCCCGTCCTTGTCGGGGGCGGCGGTGATACCGGCCAGGTTGCCCAGCGGCGCGGCCACGGCCGGCGTGACCGCCAGCGCGGAAAGCAGTGCCACCCTCAGGCCAGTACGTCGAAACCGGGATTCCACCTTGCCCCCAAGCCCGCGGTCAGCGGGAATCTGAAACCAGTGCGGCCGACTCTAGGGCAGGCTCTCGAAAGATGTCAACAAATTGCAAAGAAAAAGGAAGGATATTTTCTTTAAAACGAAAGATAGCGAGGGGTGTCCTTTCTATATGGTGGCTGAATACGCGGTTCTTGTCGCCTGAAACCGTGGTGCAGTGCGGCATCCGCCGTGCATCCGTCTCGGCCGGCGTCGACCGATTCGTAAAAACCGTGACGGCCCCAGCTTTTCTTTATCTTTCGATATTTGACATTTCGAAAGAAAACACAGAAGGTGCGGTCGCCCAACAGGAATTGCGAATGGACGCTTCTGTGCTTACCGACTTGCCCGCGTGGCAGCGCCTTGGCGGCGCCTATACCGCCGAAGAGATCGCCCAGCAGCCGCGCCTGTGGTCTGCGCTGGCCGACCTGCTCGATGACGCGCAGGCGCGCATCGACGGCTTCCTGGGCCAGGCATTGCGCCAGCCGACCCAGCGGGTGATCTTCACGGGCGCCGGCAGCTCGGGCTTCATTGCCGAGATGGTGGCCGACGCCATCAATGCGCAGTGGCCTGCCGAGGTCCGCGCCATCCACACCACCAGCCTGCTCACCCATCCCGCGCTGTACCTGGCACGCGATCGCCCGACCCTGCTGGTGTCCTTCGGCCGCAGTGGCTCCAGCCCGGAAAGCGTGGCGGCGGTGGAGCTGGTGCGCGCCTGGGTGGATGACGCCCGCTTCCTGGATATCACCTGCAATGCCGACGGCGAACTGGCCCGGCGCGGCCAGGGACGCGGCGACACCCTGTCGCTGCTGATGCCGCCGCCCAGCTGCGACCGCGCCTTTGCCATGACCAGCAGCCTGAGCTGCATGCTGCTGGCCGCGCTGAGCGTGTTCGACACCGCGCCGTGGCCGCAGCGCGTCCAGCGCCTGCGCGACCTGGCCGGCCACGGCGAACGCGCCCTGCAGGCGTGGGACGCGGCGGTGGGCACGCTCGCCCAGGCCGCCTACTCGCGGGTGATCTACCTCGGCAGCGGCCCGCTGGAAGCGCTGGCCCGCGAGGCGGCATTGAAGGTCCTGGAGCTCACCGCCGGGCAGGTGCTGGCGCTGGCCAACACCCCGCTCGGCTTCCGCCACGGCCCCAAGTCCACGCTCAACGCGCAGACCCTGGTGGTGGTGCTGCGCAGCGGCCAGCCGCTGTCGCGTCGCTACGAACAGGACCTGCTGGACGAACTGCGGGGCGACGGCATCGCCGCGCGGGTGATCTCGGTGGGCGCGGACGGCGACGACCGCGCCGCCGGCGACTTCGTCATCGACGCGCCGGCGCTGGACGACAGCTGGCTGGCCCCGCTGTGGTTGCTGATGCCGCAGTGCTATGCCCTGCAGCGCTCGGCCGCGCTGGGCATGACCCCGGACAATCCATTCCCCGACGGCACCGTCAACCGGGTCGTGCAGGGCGTGACCATCCATCCCCATGGCTGAGCAGGGCATTCCCATGCAGCACTGGTACGGCATCGACGTGGGCGGCACCAAGATCGAGCTGGTGGCCTACGACGCCACCCTGCACGAACGGCACCGCGAGCGGGTCACCACGCCCACCCGGGATTACGACGCCTTCCTGCAGGCCATCACCGGCCTGGTGCACGCAGCCGACGCGGCGCTCGGCGCGCCGGCCCGGGCGATCGGCATCGGCCTGCCCGGCGTGCGCGATCGCAGCAGCGGCCGCCAGCTGAGCGCGAACGTGCCCGGCCTGACCGGGCGCCTGGTCGCTGATGACCTGCAGGCCCGCCTGCAACGGCCGCTGGCGTTCGGCAACGACCTGCAGTGCTTTGCCCTGAGCGAGGCCCACGCGGGCGCCGGTGCGGGCTACCCGAGCATGTTCGGGGCGATCCTGGGCACCGGTGCGGGCGGCGGCTTCTGCGTGGGCGGCCAACTGGTGGCCGGTGCCAACGGCATCGCCGGCGAGTGGGGCCACTGGAGCATTCCGGCCACGCTGCTGCAGCGCCACGCGCTGCCGGTGCTGGCCTGCGCCTGCGGCCTGCGCGGCTGCCTGGAGCGCTACGTGTCCGGCAACGGACTGGCGCTGATCCATGAAGGCCTCGGCGCTTACGCGGTGGATGCCAGCGCGGTGGTGGCGCTGGCCCACGCTGGCGATGCCATCGCCACCCAGGCGCTGGCGATCCACCGCGACCTGCTCGGCTACAGCTTCGCCAACCTGGTCCTGGCCATCGACCCGCACGTGATCGTGCTCGGTGGCGGCCTGTCCAAGCTGGAGCAGCTGTACCGCGACCTGCCTGCGGCGATTGCGCCGTACCTGTTCCAGGGCGTGCGCGTGCCGCCGATCCTGCCGCCCACCTTCGGCGATGCCGGTGGTGCGCGCGGCGCGGCGCTGCTGGCACGCCAGCACCACCCTGCCTGCTGATCCCGTTGTTTCCGGAGTTGCCATGTCTGCCATCCAATCGTTGATCGCCGCCCATCGCCAGGGCCACCCCGTCGGCCTGTACAGCGTGTGCTGCAGCAACGAACAGGTGCTGCTGGCGGCCATGCAGGTCGCCCGGCGCTACGACACCGTGCTGCTGATCGAGGCCACCTCCAACCAGGTGGACCAGTTTGGCGGCTACACCGGCATGACCCCGCCGCAGTACCGCGACTACGTGCTGGAGCTGGCCCGCCGCGCCGGCTTCCCGGTCGAACGGCTGGTGCTGGGCGGCGACCACCTCGGCCCCAATGCCTGGCAGAAGGGCCCTGCCGAGGTGGCGATGGCCAACGCGCGGGTCCTGATCGAGGCGTATGTGGCCGCCGGCTTCCACAAGATCCACCTGGACTGCAGCATGGCCTGCGCCGATGACCCCACCCCGCTGCCCGATGCGGTGGTGGCGGCGCGTTCGGCCGAACTGGCCCGCATCGCCGAGCGCACCGCCGCCGCGCACGGCCTGCCCGCGCCGGTGTATGTGATCGGCACCGAAGTGCCGATCCCCGGCGGCGAAGCCTCGCTGCAGGGCGGCCTGCAGGTCACCACGCCGGCCGCGGCGGCCACCACGCTGGCCATCCACCGCGAGGCGTTCTCCGCGCCGGACCTGCTGCCGGCATGGGAGCGGGTGATTGCGATGGTGGTGCAGCCCGGCGTCGATTTCGACCACAGCAGCGTGCACTACTACGACCGCTCCGCAGCGCGCGCGCTGTCGGCGTTTGTGGACGCGCAGCCGCGCATCGTGTTCGAGGCGCACTCCACCGATTACCAGACCGAAGCTGGCCTGCATGCGCTGGTGCGCGATCACTTCGCCATCCTCAAGGTCGGCCCGGCCGCCACCTATGCGTTCCGCGAAGCCGTGTTCGCCCTGGCCATGATCGAGGCCGAGCTGCTGCCAGCGGCGCAGTGCTCCAACCTGATCGCGGTGCTAGACCAGTGCATGCGCGACAAGCCGGGCAGCTGGCGCAGCTACTATCAGGGCAACGAACACGAACTGCGGCTGCTGCGCGCCTATTCGCTGAGTGACCGCAGCCGCTATTACTGGGGCGAGCCGGCCGTGGTGGCGGCGCTGGAGACGCTGGTGGCCAACCTGCGCCAGCACGCGCCGCCGCAGATCCTGCTCAGCCAGTTCCTGCCCAACCAGCAGCGGGCCATCGAGGCCGGCGAGCTGGCCGCCGAGCCGCTGGCGCTGATCCAGCACAAGGTGGCCGAACGGCTGGGCGAGTACGCCCGTGCCTGCAATCGCAACCGCGCCGGGGCCGATAACGAAACTTTCCCGGCCACGGAGCTTTCGGAACGGTAAGCTTTGACTTTCCTTCCGAACGGAATCGCCCCCATGCGCAATACACGGCAGCGTCGCCAACAGATCCTGCAGATGCTGGTCGAGCACGGCAACGTGCAGGTCAGCGAGCTGGTCGAGCGCTTCGGCGTGTCGGCGGTGACCATCCGCGCCGACCTCACCCACATCGAATCGCAGGGTCTGGCCACGCGTACCCATGGCGGTGCCACCCTGGTGCGCACCCCGCCGCAGGAACAGGACATCCACGAGAAGGACGCCCTGAACCTGCCGGTGAAGGACAGCATCGGCGCGCATGCGGCCGGGCTGGTCAAGGCCGGCGACAACATCATCATCGATTCCGGCTCCACCACCATGACCCTGGCCCGCCACCTGCGCGCGCACCGCGATGTCACGGTGATGACCAACGGGCTGAACATCGCCTGGGAGCTGGCCAACGCCCCCGGCGTGGAGCTGCTGCTTACCGGTGGCCTGCTGCGCAAGCAGTCGCTGTCGCTGCAGGGCAGCCAGGCCGAGGCCAGCCTCAACACCTACAGCTTCGACACCCTGTTCCTGGGCGTGGACGGCCTGGACCTGCAGTTCGGCCTGACCACCCACCACGAGGCCGAAGCCAGCCTCAACCACCGCATGGTCGAGCGCGCACGCCGCATCGTGGTGCTCACCGACGCGTCCAAGTTCGGCCGGGTCAGCCTGCACCGCATCGCGCGGCTGGACCAGGTCCATACCGTCATCACCGACGCCAGCATCGACGCCGAGTACCTGGAAGGGCTGCAGCGGCTGGGCATCGAAGTGATCATCGCCGAGTCCCCCGCGTGACCCAGACCCAGACCCGCTCCCTGCACGGCCGCATCCTCACCCCGCTCGGCTGGCGCCGCGGCCACGTCCATTTCGATACGCACGTGCGGCAGCTGCAGGTGGACGACCACAGCGGCGCCGACGATCCGCAGCTGCCGGTGATCCTGCCCGGCTTCATCGACCTGCACGTGCATGGCGCGGCCGGCGTGGACCTGATGCAGGGCGGCGATGCGGCCCGCACCATCGCCCGCACCCATGCGCGCTTTGGTACCACCACGCTGCTGGCCACCACCATGACCGCCGGCCTGGATGAGATCGAACATGCGCTGGCCGGCGTTGCGGCGACGATGGCCGCGCCCGACCCCGATGCCGCCGGCATCGTCGGCGTGCACCTGGAAGGCCCCTTCATCAGCCCGCAGCGGCTGGGCGCGCAGCCCAACCGCACGATCGAGGCGACGCTGGCGCTGGTGCAGCAGCTGCACGCGCTGGCGCCGATCCGGGTGATGACGCTGGCACCGGAGATCGGCGCGCACGCCGCGCTGATTCCCGCCCTCTGCGCACTCGGCATCCGCGTGCAGCTGGGCCACAGCGCCGGCACCTACGAGGACGGCGTGGCCGCCCTGCAGGCCGGCGCGTCCGGCTTCACCCACCTGTTCAATGGCATGACCGGCGTGGACCACTACCGCCCCGGCATCGCCGCCGCCGCCCTGGCCCATGCGCAGTACGCCGAGATCATCCCGGATCTGCAGCACATCCACCCCGGCGTGATCCGCCTGGCCGCGCGCGCGATTCCGCGCCTGTATGCGGTCACCGATGCCACCGCCGCCACCGGCATGCCCGACGGCGACTATGCGCTGGGCGAGCAGCGCGTGCACAAGTGCGGCGGCTGCGTGCGCCTGGCCACCGGATCGCTGGCCGGCAGTGCGCTGACCATGGACCAGGCCCTGCGCAACCTGGTGCAGGTGGGGCTGGAGCTGGCCGATGCGGCGCGGCGCGTGTCCACCTTCCCGGCCCAGTACCTGGGCCTGGACGACCGCGGCAGCATCGCACCGGCCGCGCGCGCGGACCTGGTGGTGCTCGATGCCGGGCTGCGCCTGCAGCAGGTCGTCGTCGCCGGCCACCCGATCACCCCGTAGCCCCGGGCACCACGCCGGACGCAAGCGCTGCCACCTTTCCCGCCCTGCCAGGAACGCGTAGATGACCCCCGCCGCCACCACTGCCGTTCCCGCCGCCGACGCACCACGCTGGCCGATCCGCTATCTGCTGTTCATCGGCGGCATGGGCGGCCTGCTCTACGGCATCGACATCGGCATCATCGCCGGCGCCCTGCCCTACCTGGAGGCCACCGCCACCGCCAGCTGGCACCTCACCAGCCAGCAGCTGGGCTTCGTGGTCGCAGCGGTGCTGCTGGGCAGCGTGCTGTCCTCGCTGTTCGCCGGCATGGTGGCCGACCTGATCGGGCGACGCGGCGCGATGTTCCTGGCCGGGGTGCTGTTCACCGCCAGCATCCCGATCATGGCGCTGTCGGAGGGCTACGCCGCGCTGCTGATGGGACGACTGCTGCAGGGCGTCAGCGGCGGACTGATCGGCGTGGTGGTGCCGCTGTACCTGGCCGAGGTGCTCAGCCCCGAGCGGCGCGGTCGCGGCGCGGCGATGTTCCAGTTGCTGCTCACCATCGGCCTGGTGCTGGCCGCGCTGATCGGCCTCTACCACGCCCATGCCGTGGATGCCGCCACCGACGCGGTGCGCCAGCTGCCGCCAGCCGAGCAGCAGCGCCTGCTGTTCAACGTCAAGGACCACGCCTGGCGCACCATTTTCTGGACCTGCCTGCTGCCGGGGCTGGTGTTCACCGGCGGGGTCCTGCTGATCAGCGAATCGCCGCGCTGGCTGGTGCGCCGGGGGCGCGTGGACAAGGCCCGGTCTGCCTTGCAGCGCACCGTGGCCGCCCACGACGTGGAGCCCACCCTGCAACGCATGCAGGCGCCCACCGACGTGCAGGCCCACGCCGGCAGCACGCGCGATCGGTTGCTGAGCCGCCGCTACGTGTGGCCGTTCGTGCTGGCCTGCCTGGTGCTGGCCTTCACCCAGGCCACCGGCATCAACTCGGTGCTGGCCTATGCGGTCAACATCCTCAACCAGGCCGGCCTGCCCGGCTCGGTGGCCAACGGCGCGGACGTGGCGATCAAGCTGCTCAACGCGGTGATGACCGTGGTGGCCCTGGTGCTGGTGGACCGCAAGGGCCGCAAGTTCCTGTTGATGCTGGGCAGCGGCGGCATCACCGTGGCACTGCTCGCCGCCGCGCTGCTGTTCGTCAAGAGCGAACACGGCCGCCTGGACGTGCACGCGCAGCTGCAGCAGCAGGTGGCCGGCAGCAGCCTGTCCTTGCCGCTGGATGCGGCGCAGTGGCAACGCCTGGACCGCAACGCCGGCGATGCGCCACAGCAGCTCACCGTGTCCTACGCCTATGGCGGCTTCAGCAACGTGCGCTCGCTGCGCAGCGACAACCCGATCGATGCGTCGCTGCAGATCCGCCGCGAAGACGCGGTATCGGCCGACAGCGTGATCGGCGCGTTCTTCCGCCGGCTGCACCTCAACCCCTTCCCCGATCCCACCCACGCCGCGCAGGCGCCGCTGGTGATCGAACGCGCGATGATCGGCCCGGTGCCCTCGCCCACCCACGGCTGGCTGGTGGCCGGCTGCATCCTGCTGTTCGTGGCGTTCTTCGCGGTGGGCCCGGGCGTATGCGTGTGGTTGGCGCTGTCCGAACTGATGCCCACCCGCATCCGCTCCAACGGCATGAGCATCGCGCTGCTGATCAACCAGTTCGTGTCCACCGTGATCGCCGCGATCTTCCTGCCTACCGTGGGCCACCACGGCTACGCCAGCATGTTCTTCTTCTGGGCAGCGTGCACGCTGCTGTACTTCCTGATCGCCGCCTTCTGGCTGCCGGAAACCAAGGGCAAGTCTCTGGAACAGATCGAAGCCAACTTCCGCTGACGCGCCGGGCTCCCTTCCATGTACTACCGACGCGCCGGGCTTTGCCCGGCTGCCTGCCCGTCCACCCCCACGGCGGGCAGCGACGCGGTATACACAGGCACGGTGTAACTGCCGTCATATCCCGACCGCGCACGGTCCGCGGTGGCATACCCGATCGGCGCGTCGCCCACGCGCTGATCGCCAAACGCGCGTACGCCACATGTCGGCGCGCACACCCACGCCTCACCGCCGCGGGCACCCACGCGTACACCCAGCGGTGCGAGTGCACGCAGCAGGTAGCCCGCCGGCGCGTAGTCGGGCAGGTTCGGCCGCCCCAGCCGTTGGCTGGCATGCACGTTACCCAGCAGCGCAATCACGCGCCCGCCGGCGTGCACCGCACGCGTGATGTGTTCGGCCATGTCCATATCGCGGGTGCCGGCGCGTTCATCGTCCACTGCGATCACCGCGATGCGGCGGCCGTCGGCGTGGAGTCGGCGCAGCCGTTCCAGCAGCGCCAGCATCGCCGTGCTGGACCGCCCGTCCTGGGTGGATCGGGTCCAGAACGCGCCGGCCAGCAACGCCGCCCGCGCGGCCGGGGTACCCGCCGATGCCAGGTAGGCGTCCAGCCGCGCCTGTTCCCGGGCGCTGATTTCCAGCGCAACGGTCACCGCCGTGCCATCGGCCGAGGCGGCGCAGGCCAGTTCACCTACCAGTGCCGGCGTTTCCACGGTGCCATGGACTTCGCCCACCAGTACCAGCGCGCGCACCGGCATCGTCTCCGGCCAGGTGCAGCGCTCGCGTGCGACGGCGCCCCCGGGCAATGCCAGGCCCAACATCATCAACACCGTCAGCCAGTCTTTGGCCATGTCGCGCAGACGCCTGTTCTGATCCATCGATCCCTGCGCGCGGTCGCGCTCAGGGTTGTTTGCCGGTGATCTCGGTGAACATGCGCTGTGCCGCGGCCGGGTCGCCCAGCCCCGCCACCTGCATCGCCTTGCCGAACGGGCCACGGATGGTGGCCACCGACAGCACCTTGTCATCGATGCTGAAGGCGACGCGGCGACCGACGCGTGCTTCGGTGGCGGCCTGGATGCGCGGGGCGGCAGCGTCGGTCATGGTCAGGTTCAACACCGGCTCCTGGCCCTGTTCGGTCCGGGCCAGGGCGATCGATGCGATGTCCGCAGTGGTGATCAGGGCCGGCTCAAGGACCGCCAGCGGCCGCCCGTCGGTGTCCTTGAGCAGCGTGGCGCCGGCGTGGCCCTGTTCGTCCACCTCGCGCAGCAGCAGGCGCGCCTGGGGAAGGGGGGCCGCCGAGGAAGGCGGATCGACCACCTGTTGGATCTGCTGGCAACCGGCCAGGCCGATAGTGCTGGCCAGCAACATCATGGCAAGAAACAACCTGCGCATACGCCCTCCTCCTTGTTGGGGGGTGCGGGCCTGGCCCGGCACCGATCAGCGAAGGCGGAACGCCACCACCACCTGCAGTACGCCATAGATGAGGCTGCCGATTCCGATCCACAAGGTGGTGACGGCCACACCGGCCAACGGGTTGGCCACCAGCAGCGCGCCCAGCACGATCGCCAGCACGCCGCTGAGAATCAACAGCCATTCGCCCCGGATGTGGCGGCGCACGCGCACCGCGAACACGATGCGGTGGATGCCGGCCACGATCAGCCACACCGCCAGCAGCAGTACCAGCACGCTGGCGGTGGCCAACGGATTGATCACCGCCAGCACGCCGAACACCAGCGATGCCAGCGCATACACCGCCAGCCAACCGCGCGATACCCCGCTGTTGCCGCCGACAAGTGCAACCAGGCTGATCACGCCTTCGACGATGGCCATCACGCCGATCGCCCAGGCCAGCGCGGTGGCGGCTGCAAGCGGCTGCAGGATGGCCACCGCACCAAACACCAGCGCAACCAGGCCATACAGCAGCAGCACCCACCAGCTACGGGCAACCAGCGACACCACAGGCGATACCGGAATGTTCATGGGCAGCTCCAAGCAGGGGGCAATGCGCCATGCTAGCGCCGCCGCATGAAAGCCGCAGTCACACCGCAGCGCCGCCGGGGGCTGCCTTCAGTTCGTCCAGCAGCGCCTGTTCGGCCGCCGCGCTGAAGCGCCAGCCTCCGTCCACCGGCACGATCGCCCCCTCGGCCACGCGCGTGTCCCACCATGCTTCGACGAAGCCGGGCGCGAACCCACCGGTCTTGAAGCCGAAGGGTGCCACGACCAGGTCGAACGGCAGCATGAGTTCGTAGCACGGCGTTGCGTAGTCGTCCTGCTCGGCCGGGAGCTTGACGAAATGGGTGAACGAGGTGGCCGTGGCCAGCTGCGAGTACAGCCAGAACATCAGGTCGTACATGCGGTGCGAATCGGGGTTGGCATGCAGCGCGAAGAAGCCCTTTTCCTCAGTGATCCGGCGCGCCAGCGCACGCAGCGCGCGCTCACCCTCGGGCAGCACGTCGGCCGATGCATCCAGCGCACGCTGCACGATCGGCGACAGCGTGCCGCGGTCCACGGTGACCAGATCGATCTCCAGGGTTTCGGCTGCATCGTTGAACGCTTCTTCATCCACCAGTCCGTGGATGAACGTGGTGAAGTCCGGGGCGACCACCGTGATCGCGTAGTCCGCTTCCTGGTTCACGTGCACCACCTGCGGTTCGCCCTGCGGGCCGCACTGGCGGTAGTCGAGCATGATCAGATCGTGCCCGGCGCTGGGGCAGTCGGCGATGACGATCCCGATGTCCGGGTAGCCCCACTCGCGCTGCATGAACCGCGTGCCGATCTCCCCGCCCAACGAGTACCGTGCCTGGCGTCCGATGGCGTGCAGGCCGCTGACTTCAATGTGGTCGTCGGCCCAGCTGGTGGCCTCGTCCATCGGATGGCAGCTGCGCTGAAGCAGGCCGCCGTTGTGGCGACGGGCCAGTGCGATGTACGCGTCGGGGAAGCGATAGCCGAATTCGGCCTGCAGTTCGGCAATGAGCGCATCGCTGGGCGGCGGCTCCTGGTAGTTCTGCTGCGAATACTCGCAGTCGTTCCAGAAATCGGAGAAGTCGAACGTGGCGAACGGATCCATCGGCGGCGGTGTTTCCCTGTGACAGCGTTCGAGTATAGAGCGGGCACTCACGGCACCCGCGCGCAGACCCACACCGCGGCATCGGGCAGGCCGACGCGTTGCAGGGCGTGCACGGCCGCGTCGAGCGTGGCGCCGGTGGTCATCACGTCATCCACCACGGTCAGCCGCGCCGGCGGCGGGGCGGTGATCGCAAAGGCATCGTGCAGGTTGCGCCGCCGCGCATCGGCATCCAGCGCCGACTGCGCGGCCGTCAGCCGATCCCGGTGCAGCCCGCACCACAGCGGCTGCCGCAGCGCGCGCGCCAACGGCCGGGTCAGTTCCAACCCCTGGTCGTAGCCGCGCGTGCGCAGCCGCTGGCGGTGCAGCGGTATCGGGGCCAGCGGGCCGTCGACGAAACGGGGCACCCGCTGCAGCATCAACTGCGACAGCAGACGCCCGGCGGCCAGGTCGTGGTGGAACTTGAAACGCCGTAGCAGCTGGTCCACCGGCGCGGCGTACAGGAACACCGCAGCGGCGGCAGCGTGCCGCGGCGGATCATGCAGGCAGACGCCACAGCGCAGTGCAGGCGTGCCTTCCGGCAGCGGCAGCGCGCACAGCGGGCAGGCGTGGTCGTTCCACGGCAGGGCGGCTTGGCAGGCCACGCACAGGTCCAACCCGGCGCTGCCGGGTTCATCGCAGACCAGGCAGCGCAGGGGCAGGGCCTGCTGGCCCAGCCAGGTCAGTGCAGCAGACACCCGGGAAAGCACGCGATCACCGTTTGAAGAGGCAGGCCCCAGCGTGGCGGCCAGCCGCCAAGCATGTCTGTCGGTGCGTGCCGGTGCGTGCGGTCAGCCTTCTACCGGACGCACCCGCGGATCAATCGCAGTCCTGGTAGCCACCCAGTTCGCCACAGCGCGTGCAGCGGAACAGGTAGGCGGTGGGCGAGCCGTCCTTGCGCAGCGCACCGAAGAAGTGGTCCCACTGTGGGCCGTCGTCCAGCCCGGTGCTGTCCTGGATCGCCGCGATCGCACCTGCACCCAATGCCTGCAGTTCCGCCTGGCCGGCACGCCCGATGAACTGGCCCGCGTCGCCGCAGTGGGTCCACCATTTTTCCTGCTGCCAGGCGCTGAAGCCGGGCGTGCGCCGTGCCACTTCCTCGATCACCGCCTCGGGTACCGCGTCCCACTCGCCACCGCCACCAATGCCGTCGTCATCAGTGAAACCGGCCTCGAGCCGCTCGCTGGCCGAACCGTCGGCAATGCACCACGGGCAGATCTCTGCGTCGTACTCCTCCTCGGCATACACCGGGCCGGTGTAGACGTAGCCGCGCGCCTGGTGGCAGCTGACGCAGACCGTGCTGGAGGCGATCACGCTGCCGGTGGCGATCGGGTCGGGGTGGTAGGTGAAACGGGGCAGGGTCATGCGGTCTCCTTGGGTTGCGCGGGCGGAGACTGTAGTCGGTTTGGGTTGTCCGGCGCTGCCCGCCGGCGGCCGGCACCACCCGCCTGTAAACCATTACAACACACAATTGGTTGACAGCAGTTTGGGTGGCGACCACACTTCCGCCCCCGTTCCTGCACGCCGAAGGCTGCTCCATGCCAAGCGACATCCGCCACGACTGGCACCGCGACGAGCTGCTGGCCCTGTTCGCGCTGCCGTTCCCGGATCTGCTGTACCGCGCCGCCAGCGTGCACCGCGAGCAGTTCGACCCGGCGCAGGTGCAGGTGTCCACGTTGCTGTCGGTCAAGACCGGCGGCTGCCCCGAGGACTGCGCGTACTGCCCGCAGGCCCAGCGCTACAGCACCGGGGTGGCGGCGCAGAAGCTGATGGCCACCGAGGACGTGGTGGCCAAGGCGCGGCAGGCCAAGGCGGCCGGCGCATCGCGGTTCTGCATGGGCGCGGCCTGGCGTTCGCCCAAGGAACGCGACATCCCCAAGGTGGCGGCGATGATCCGTGAGGTGAAAGCGCTGGGCCTGGAAACCTGCGCCACGCTGGGCATGCTCAGTGGCGAGCAGGCGGTGGCGCTGCGCGAGGCCGGGCTGGACTACTACAACCACAACCTGGATACCGCGCCGGACTACTACGACTCGATCATCCACACCCGCAAGTACCAGGACCGCCTGGACACGCTGGGCCACGTGCGCGACGCCGGCTTGAAGACCTGCTGCGGCGGCATCGTGGGCATGGGCGAAACCCGCGAGCACCGCGCCGGGCTGCTGCTGGCGCTGGCC
>DJBL01000033.1:468-665 GCA_002435595.1 Stenotrophomonas maltophilia | reverse complement strand
GGGCTGCTGCTGGCGCTGGCCAACCTGCCGGCCCACCCCGATTCGGTGCCGATCAACCGGCTGGTGCAGGTGGCCGGCACGCCGCTGCACGGCACCGCGGAACTGGACCCGTTCGAGTTCGTGCGGATGATCGCGGTGGCCCGCATCGCCATGCCCCGCGCGATGGTGCGGCTGTCGGCCGGTCGCGAGGCGATGAG
>DJBL01000033.1:0-261 GCA_002435595.1 Stenotrophomonas maltophilia | reverse complement strand
GGCCGGTCGCGAGGCGATGAGCGACGAGCTGCAGGCCCTGTGCTTCCTGGCCGGGGCCAACTCGATCTTCTACGGGGAAAAGCTGCTGACCACCGGCAACCCGGATACCGAACGCGACCTGGCCCTGTTCGCGCGGCTGGGCCTGCGCCCGATGGCGATCCCGGTGGACGCGCCCGACCACGACCACCCGGGCACGGTCCATGCCGACATCACCCGCGCCCCGGGGCCTTGCGCGGGCGGCTGTGGGCAGGCCGCCTGAGG
>DJBL01000077.1:984-13618 GCA_002435595.1 Stenotrophomonas maltophilia | reverse complement strand
ACCGGCGCGGTCAGGACCGAGGCGCTGCCGCCGGAGCCGGTCGCCGCGCCGAAGCCGGCTGCACCCAAGCCCGAACCCAAGCCGGTTGCCAGTGCGCCCAAGCCCGAGCCGGCCAAGCCCGACCCGGCTGCTGCCGCCAAGCCGGTGACCGCACCGGCCGCGCCGGCGGCCAGCAGCGTGGGCTTTGCCGTGCAGCTGGGGGCCTTTGGCCAGGCGGCCGAGGCCAACGCGCTGCGCGACAAGGTCCGCGCCGCCGGGTTCAGCGCATTCGTGGAGCAGGTACGCACCGACAAGGGCACGCTCAACCGCGTGCGCGTCGGCCCGGTCGCCAACCGAGCAGAGGCGGAGAACCTCAAGGCCCAGGTTGCGTCCAAAGTCGGCGTGGCCGGCATGGTCCGGCCGCATCCCTGATGCCGGCCACGCGCCCGTGCCTTGAGGCCGGTCCGTTCCGCGACGGAGGGCGCGCATGATCGATTTCGTCCTGCTGGCCGTCATCGGCATCTCCACCCTGCTGGGGGTGATGCGCGGCTTTGTCAGCATCATCATCAGTACCCTGTCCTGGCTGCTCGGCGGCTGGGCGGCGCTGATGTTCGGCAAATCCTGCGCGGCCTGGTGGTCGGCTCCGGCCGCCCCCGGCACCGGGCACTACTTCGCCGGCTACCTGAGCGTGTTCCTGCTGGTGATGGTCTCGGTCTGGGGAATCGGCCTGGTGATCCGCCAGGCGGTGCGTTCGACCAGCCTCAACGGGGCCGACCGGATGATGGGCGGGGTACTCGGCGTGGCCCGTGGCGGCCTGATCGGCTGCGTGCTGCTGCTGGTGGCGTCCTACACGCCGCTGCCGCGCGAGGCCGCCTGGCGCGATTCCAACCTGCGCATGGTGCTCGGTCCCGGGGTCGGCTGGATGCAGGCCAAGATGCCGCGCATGCCGGCCATGCCGCAGATGCCCGGCCTGGATCGCATGCCCAGCCTGGACGGCATGCCCGGGATGAAGGACCTGCCGAGGGCCCTGCCGGAGGTGAACATGTCGCAACTGCCCGGCGGGGAGTTGGGCAAGCCGGGTCTGACAGGCGATAATGGCGTGCTTGGCGGATTGCTGGCAGGGCGCGGATGGCCGCGGCCCCTGGATGAGACCCCGCAACAGACGGGAGACCCGGCCGACGTCGGGGCGCGCAGCAGCGACCCGGGTTCCTCCCAGAACAACGATCCGGCGCTCGTGCGTCCGGAGCAACCCGATCCGGCACGGAAAGGGTCCCCCGGCCAGGCACGGCCACCTTCACAGTAGATGGGCACAGCCCAGCGGAGATTCGCACCATGTGTGGCATCGTCGGAATCGTCGGCAACCAGAACGTCGCCGGTCAGTTGTATGACGGCCTGACCGTCCTCCAGCATCGTGGCCAGGACGCGGCCGGCATCGCCACCGCCGATGGCACCCGGCTGCGCGTGCAGAAGGCCAACGGGCTGGTCCGCGACGTGTTCGATGCCAAGCGGATGTCCACCCTGGAAGGCCGCGTCGGCATCGCCCACGTGCGCTACCCGACCGCTGGCTCGGAAGGCATGGACGAGGCGCAGCCGTTCTACGTCAACTCGCCCTACGGCATCGCGCTGGCCCACAACGGCAACCTGATCAATACCGAAAGCCTGCGTCAGCAGGTGTTCGAGCAGGACCGCCGCAACGTCAACACCGATTCGGACAGCGAAGTGCTGCTGAACGTGTTCGCCTACGAACTGGACGCGCAGCGCCAGCTCACCCCGGAAGCGGCGATCCGCGCCGTGGCCGGCGTGCACCGTCGCTGCAAGGGCGGCTATGCGGTGATCAGCGTGGTGCTGGGCCTGGGCCTGGTCGCCTTCCGCGATCCGCACGGGATCCGTCCGCTGGTGCTGGGCAAGCGCGCCCATGCCGAAGGCGATGAGTACATCGTGGCCTCCGAATCGGCGGCGCTGGACGTGCTGGGCTTCCAGCGCGTGCGCGACGTGCGCCCGGGCGAGGCCCTGGTGATCACCGCGCGTGGCGAACTGTTCTCCGAAGTCTGCGCAGAGCCGGCCGAACACAGCCCGTGCATCTTCGAGTACGTGTACTTCGCGCGCCCGGACTCGATGATCGACAACGTTTCGGTGCACAAGGCGCGCATGCGCATGGGCATCAAGCTGGGCGAGAAGATCCTGCGCCTGCGCCCGGACCACGACATCGACACCATCATCCCGATCCCCGATACCTCGCGCGATGCCGCGCTGGAGATCTCCAATACGCTCGGGGTGAAGTACCGCGAAGGCTTCATCAAGAACCGTTACATCGGCCGCACCTTCATCATGCCGGGGCAGGGTGAGCGGGTGAAGTCGGTGCGCCGCAAGCTCAACCCGATCCACCTGGAGTTCCGCAACCGCGTGGTGCTGCTGGTGGACGATTCGATCGTGCGCGGCACCACCAGCCAGCAGATCGTGCAGATGGCGCGCGATGCGGGCGCGCGCAAGGTCTACCTGGCCAGCGCCGCGCCGCCGGTGCGCTACCCCAACATCTACGGCATCGACATGCCGGCAGCCGAGGAACTGGTCGCGCACAACCGCAGCATCGAGGACATCGAGAAGCACCTGGGCTGCGACTGGCTGATCTACCAGGACATCGAGGACATGGAAGCGGCCGTGCGCGAGGGCAACCCGGAGCTGAAGGCGTTCGATTCGTCGTGCTTCAACGGGGTGTACCCCACCGGTATCGAGCCGGGGTATTTCGAGCGCATCCAGCAGTTGCGCTCGGACGACGCCAAGCACAAGCGCCGCGCCTGAGGGCAGGGCGATGGCAGAGCAGTTGCCGCTGGAGGCGGCCGGCAACCTGCTGCGCGCCGCGCAGCTGTGCCTGGCCGCGACCGACCCGCTGCACAAGGTCGCGCTGACCCAGGCGTACGCTGCGCAGTTCCGCGCCGGCCAGCTCAAGGCCCGCGCCGATGCGCCGCCACCGGCGCCGATCCGGATGCCGGGACGGCCGTCCCGGCCGACCCTGGTGCACCCGCGTGACCTGCCCAAGCGGGGACTGGGCAGCGCCGAGGGACGGGCGGCCTTCATCCATGCCATCGCGCATATCGAACTCAACGCGATCGACCTGGCCTGGGATGCGGTGTACCGCTTCCGCGGGCTGCCCGGCTCGTTCCATGCCGACTGGGTGAGCGTGGCCGATGACGAATCGCGCCACTTCATGCTGCTGCATGGGCGACTGCAGGCGCTGGGCTTCGCCTACGGCGATTTCGACGCGCACAACGGGCTGTGGGAAATGTGCGAGAAAACCGCGCACGACGGCCTGGCGCGGATGGCGCTGGTGCCACGGGTGCTGGAAGCACGTGGGCTGGATGTCACCCCGGGCATGATCAACAAGCTGCGCTCGGCCAACGACCACGCCACCGCCGACGTGCTTGAGATCATCCTGCGCGAGGAAGTGGCGCACGTAGCGGCCGGCTCGCGCTGGTACCACTGGTACTGCAACCGGGCCGGGGTCGAGCCGCGCGCGCGCTTCATCGCGCTGTTGAACGAATACGCAGGCGGCTTCCTGTACGGCCCGTTCAACCTGGAAGCCCGCCTGCTGGCCGGGTTCGACGAAGAAGAACTGGCCGACCTGATCGAGCAGGCCGGGCGCACCAGCGGCCCGGCGAAGTAGAGCCGGACCACGCAGGGGGGCGCTGGGCACCTGCACCGCGCCCCGCCACGCAGGGCGTGGCGCTGCCGGTTCACGCGTTGGGCAGGACCACGCGTTTGCCATCCTCGGTGGGGCGGTTGATGTAGAACAGGCCGGGGCCGGGCCGGTAGGGCAGTTCGCGGGTGGCCGCGTCGGCGGCATAGAGCAGCGCGGTATCGCCGAGCGCGTCGAAATTCCAGTGGGCCGACTGCATCAGGTAGCGCTGGCGCAACCGCCGTTCCTGCGCGGCATCCAGCGCCTGCCCGGACAGCAGGCGCGCGGCGATCGGGCCCAGCTCGGCTGGCAGCGCCAGCTCGGGGATCGCATCCACCGCGGCACGCCACTGCACCCCGGCCTGCGCCGCGCGCTGTTGCATCAGGCGCAACGCCACCCATTGGTAACGCCCGTCGATCTCGCGCTTGAGCACCACGGCCGCATGCGCGAACAGGATCCACTGCGGGCGCACGCTCACGCTGCCGGCGACCCGCTGCGCCTGCCAGCGGTGCCAGACGTCCACCCAGATCGCATCATCGCCCAGCCCCAGTGCCTGCTGCCAGTGGGTGCACGCGGCCCGGGCCTGGCGATACACCGCGGTATCGCGCAGCACCGCCAGGGGCGGCACGGCGGCATCGGCCAGGCCATGCCCGGTGATGCGCTGGCCCAGTGGCCGGGTCAGCAGTTTCGGGCCTTCGATGCGCTGGTCGTAGCCACCGCCGATGTTGGCATGCACGCCGGGCAGGGCGATCTCTTCATGCTGCGGGGCCACGCTGGTGAGGGCGAAATGCTGGCGGTGTTCGTCACGCGCGACCAGCTGCAGCACCTTGTCGGCGCACCCGCTGGGCAGGGCGACATCGGGCAGCTCATCGCGCTGTTGGCGGTTGATCGCCACCACCGTGTCCAACAGCCCGACAAAGCGTGCCAGCCGCGCCGGCAGCGCGTGCTCGCCCGTCAGGTGCCAGCCGGTACGGCGCAACTGCTCGCGCAGCCAGCGGTGCCCGTCGGCGCGGTTGAGGCGGTGCAGCGCATCGCGCGCGGAGGCGGCGCCACGCGAAAAACCGAACAGGTCGATGCGCACGCTGCCCAGCACCGCGTGCGGGTGCGTGCGTGCCAGGCGCCGCAGCGCGTCGGGCAGGCGCTCGTCCAGCGCCAGCCGCACCTTGGCGCGCACGCCGGTACGCCCGATCCCGAAGGCCAGGCCCATCAGGTCATCGTCCTCGCCGGTGCGGGTGCCGACACCTTCGATATAGATCGCCAGCGACAGCACGTTGCCCGCGGCCACCGCCTCGCGATCGTCCGGGTACAGCGCGTGCAGCCGCGCGATGTTGGTCAGTCCATTGCTGTAGCTGCTGGTCAAGCGGCTCTGGTAGGGCGAGGCATCGTCGGCCACCAGCGGTGCCGGTGGCCGTGGCGTGGGCGTGGTGCTGCCGGGCGGGCGCGAGGCGCGCAGCAGGTTGTCGGCGTTGTTGCGGGTGCCGTCGAAGAACAGGCCGATCTGCAGCGTCAGCGGCGCTGCGGTGGGCGGAGTGGGCGGTCCTGCCATGGCGCGGGGTTCCAAGGATGCAGGCCAAAGGTAGCGCGAAAACGACACGGACGCGACGTCGCTGAACCGCGCTGTCGGCGGTCACAGTTCGGAAAAGTGAGTGGTTCCGTCTATTGAATTCACGCGATCAGTTGGCGCCATATGGGTGCGCACCACCCGCATGGGCAGCACCGAAACAACGACCCACCCCCCGTTTTCCACTCAAAGAGAGACGACACGATGTCCAGATCGATGAGCAAGGCTGCAGGTGTGATCACGTTGTGCCTGGCCGCGGCCGGCGCTGCCAGCGCGGCCCCGCTGTTTGAACCGGTGACGGTGCTCAGCCGCGCCGGGGCGGCCAACCAGCCGGCGGCGCAGGCGGTGTTGTCGGCCGCATCCACGGCGGCGGTGCAGGAGGTGCGGGTGGATGCCGCCGCGGTGGGCGCCAATGCCCGCCACCTGGAATTCGAGCTGCTCGGCACCCCGGTGCAGGCGCTGCAGCAACGCGTGCAGGCGCTGCCGGACGGCGGCAGCATCTGGTACGGGCAGTTGCAGGCGCGCCAGGCCAGCCTCACCGGCAAGGCCGCCGGCGCCGATCCGGCCAATTCGGTGATCCTGGTGCGCTCGGGCGATACGGTGACCGGCTCGATCCGCAAGGATGGCCAGTTGTATCGCCTGCGCCCGCTCAGCGATGGTCGTCACGTGCTGGTGGAGGTGGACGAATCCCGGATACCGGCCGACCATCCGGCCGACTACAACAGCCTGCCGCAGGTGGCCATGCCGGTCAGCGACCGCGCCGGCATCGCCGCCGCCTCGTCCGGCAGCCCGGCCACCATCCGCGTGCTGGTGGTGGCCACCAACGGTGCGGTGGCCGCGTATGGCGGCAACATGCAGTCGCTGGTGCAGTTGGCCGTGGCCGAATCCAACCAGGGCTACATCAACAGCAACGTGGGCATCACCCTGGAACTGGCCGGTTACGAGACCACCAGCTACGCCGAGTCGAACAGCTTCTCCACCGACCTGTCGCGCTTTCGCAGTACCAGCGACGGGGTGATGGACAGCATCCATGCCAGCCGCAACACCACCCGCGCCGACGTGGCCGTGCTGGTGATCAACAATGCCAGCTCCTGCGGCCTGGCCTCGGGCATCGGCTCCACCGCGGCCACCGCGTTCGCGGCGGTGCATTGGGACTGCGCCACCGGGTACTACTCCTTCGCCCATGAAATCGGGCACCTGCAGAGCGCGCGCCACGACATCGCCACCGATCCCAGCACCTCGCCCTACAGCTACGGCCATGGCTACCGCTACGAGCCGGCCACCGGCGCACGCTGGCGCACCATCATGGCCTACGCCTGCACCGCCGGCTGCCCGCGGTTGAACTTCTGGTCCAACCCCAACATCAACTACAACGGCGTGCCGATGGGCATCGCCAGCAGCGCCGACAACCAGCGCGTGCTGGTCAACACCAAGGCCACCGTGGCCGCGTTCCGTTGACCGGGCGGCCTGCCTGCCACCGCGCACTGCGGTGGCAGGCAGCCACCGATCAGGGGCGCTGCCCCTGGTGCTCGCGGCAGCGCTGCAGGGCCAGGGCGCCGTCGCCGGGCTGGATCGCCGCGGTCGGCGCGTCGGCATCGGCGCCGCTGTCGCTGTCGCTGTCGATATAGAGCAGCAGGTCCACCACGCGGCTGGTGGCCACGTAGGCGGTCTCCCCGCGTGCATTGCTGACCCCGCGGTACAGGCGCGGGGTCTGGCCGCACACCACCACCTCGTACGGCATGGCGGCGACAGCGTGGTCGCCGCCGCCGTGCAGGCGCATCCGTTCGCCAAAGGGGCCACTGCCGAAGCGTTCCAGCAGGACCCAGCCGGCGGCCGGCGGTGCCTGCTCGAAGGCGAACACGGGGGTGCGTCCGCGCGCATCGGTGATGCCCTGGTAGACATCCTTCTCTTCGCGCACGAACGGCAGATCGAACGCGGTGTGCGACAGCGCGAACGGGCGCATCGCGGCCGGCGCGGCGCTGACCGTATCGTGCAGGACGAACTGCACGCGGTGCGGGCCGGTGCCGACCTGCGGTGCCTGTGGATCGGGCTCGACCTGCTCGGCCGCTGCCAAGGTCTCGCGCTGGGCCGGCGCGGCGGCGGCCACCCACGGCGGGCAGGCGCCGAGCAGGACGATCATCGCGATCGCCCGGTACATGCTGCTGCGCACGCGGCTCAGCGCTTCAAGGTGTCGAGCGTCCAGCCCTGCGGCGTGACCCGCAGCACCGAGCCCTGTTCGTACCAGTCGCCGAGCACGATGCGGGTGCAGTCGCGGCCCCCCGCCTGCAGCGCATGGATCGCCGGGCGATGGGTGTGGCCGTGGATCATGGTGTCCACGCCATGCCGCGCGAAGGTGGCATCCACCTCGGCCGGGGCCACGTCGGTGACGGTCTCGAAGGTGGAGCGGTCGTCCTGCTTCATTTCCGACTGGCGCGCCTGGCTGGCATCGCGCGCCTTCTGCGCGAAGGCGATCCGCGCGGCCAGCGGCTGGGACAGGAACTGGGCCTGGAACTGCGGGTCGCGGGTCTGGGCGCGGAACTGCTGGTAGGCCACGTCGTCGGTGCACAGCAGGTCGCCGTGCTGGAGCAGCACCGGGCGGCCGTACAGGTCGATGACGCTGGGGTCGGGCAGGATGCGCAAGCCGGCACGACGCGCGTAGTCGTTGCCGACCAGGAAATCGCGGTTGCCGCGGATGAAGTACACCGGCACGCCGGCGTCGGCCACCGCATGCAGCGCCTCGGCCACCGCGTCGGCGGCGGCCGACGGGGTGTCATCGCCGATCCACGCTTCGAACAGGTCGCCCAGGATGTACAGGGCGTCGGCCTGCATCGCTTCATCGCGCAGGAACGCCAGGAACAGCTCGGTAATGGCTGGACGGCTCGGGTCCAGGTGCAGATCGGAAATGAACAGCGTGGTCATGCGCGCATTGTAAAACGGGTTGGACCGCTCCGCTGCGGTGCGCCGATGGCAAGGCGGCGCCTGAGCATGCGTGGCCGGCCGGCGCGCCGGCAGCCGCCGGTTACAGGGCCAGTGGCAGCCAGCGCAGGCTGGCGCCGGCCAGCGCGGTGGCGATCGCGGTGGCCGCCAGCACGTCGCTGGGATAGTGCAGGCCCAGCACCACCCGCGACAGCCCCACCGCAGCGGTGAACGGCACCAGCACCGGCGCCAGCCACGGGTAGTAGGCCAGCGCCACGATGGTGAAGGACACCGCGTGCAGGGTGTGCCCGGAGGGGAAACTGAACTCGTCCAGCGGCGCCACCCAGGCGCGGATGCGCAGGTCGGCGGCATACGGGCGCGGGCGCCGGGTCCAGCGCTTGAGGCCCTTGTACAGCAGCAGCGCCGCCAGCCCGGTGGCGGCCATGTGCACCGACGCCTGCAGGCCTTCGAGGCCATCGAGCACGATCAACGCGGCCATCAACGCATACCAGAACACGCCATCGCCGGCGCGGCTGACCGCGGCGAACAGCTGGCGCACGCGGCGGCGCCGGCAGTAGTGGTTGGCGCGGCGGCACCAGCGCGCTTCGCGCCCGCGCAGGGCCTCAAGCGGCGTGGTCGGCATGCGACCTCCGGGACTGCGCCAGTTCGGCCAGCAACGCATCGAACTCGGCCACCACCTGCTGCGGATGCAGGCGCTTCATCGCAGTGGCGGCGTTGCGCCCGAGCCGCGCGCGCAGCACGTCGTCGCCGGCCAGCTGCAGGGCGGCGGCCACGAAGCCACTGTCATCGTTGACTGCCATGCCGTTCTCGTCGGTGCGCAGGTACTCGCGCGCCGCGCCGTAGTCGAAGGCCACCGTCGCCACGCCGCTGGCCATCGCCTCCAGGGTGACGTTGCCGAAGGTTTCGCTGCGGCTGGGAAACAGGAACAGGTCGCCGCTGGCGAAGTGGCGGGCCAGGGCATCGCCGCGCTGCACGCCGCAGAAAATGAAGTCGGGGTTTTCGTGCGCCAGCTTCTCGCGCGAGGGGCCATCGCCCACCCAGATGAAGCGTGCCTTGGGCCGGATCTGCTGGAGCCGGCGAAACGCCTTCACTGCCAGGCCGAGGTTCTTCTCCGGTGCGATCCGGCCCACGTAGATGGCCGCAAACCCGTTGCCGTCGATGCCCCATTCTTCGCGCAGGGCCGGGTCGCGGCGCTGCGGCTCGAACTGGCTGCTGTCCACTGCGCGGGCCAGCAGGCGGACCCGGTCGAAGCCCTGCTCGCCGAGGAACTGCTGCAGCTCCTGGGTAGGCACCAGGGTGGCATCGGCCTGGTTGTGGAAGCGTCGCATCCAGCGCAGGGCTGCAGCCTGCAGCCAAGCCACGCCGTAGTCGGGCAGGTATTCGTCGAAACGGGTGTGGAAGCCGCTGGCCACCGGAATGCCGAGCCGGCGCGCGGTGCGCAGCGCCGACCAGCCGAGCGGGCCTTCGGTGGCGATGTAGATGGCATCGGGGCGCTGCTGCTGCCACTGGCGTGCCAGTCGCTTGGGCGCGGGCAGGCCAAAGCGCAGGCCGGGATAGCGTGGCAGTCCCGCGCCGGCAACCAGCAGGGTGTCCTGGGCCGGGTCGGCTTCGCTGGTCTGGCGCGGGCGGACCAGGTCGACCTGGTGGCCGGCTGCGCGCAGTCCCTGTTCCAGTCCCTGCACGGTCAGGGCAACGCCGTTGACTTCGGGGGGGTACGTTTCAGTGACGATGGCATAGCGCATGGCGGGCCTCCGGTATGGGGGCATGCTGGGCGCGCGCGATGTAGCCGACATGACGTCGGTATGACCGCTGCATGACGGGGCTGCCGGTCGGGCGGCAGCGCAAAAAAAACCACGGCCCCGAAGGGCCGTGGTGGGTCCAGCGATGCTACCTGGCAGCGATCAGAACTGCTGCTTGTACTGCATGTACACGAAGCGACCGATGTCGAAACCGCCGTAGTACGAGTACACCGAGTTCGGCTTGGTGTACATCACCGGGCCCAGACGGTTGAACACGTTGTTGGCACCGATCGAGACCGTGGCGTTCCACGGCAGCTTGTAGCGCGCCTGCACGTCGTGGAAGGTCACCGAACCACGCTCGTTGTAGTTGCGTGCGCCCTTGTACCACGGAGCGTACACGCCCGGATCGGAGCACTCGTCCGGATGGTTCGGCAGGCTCAGGCACTGTTCCTTGACGCCGGAGTAGTAACGCGCGCTCCAGCTGACGCCGAAGTTCTCCAGGTCCCAGCCCACGGTGGCATTGGAGCGCACGCGGAAGCCGATGCCGGTGTTGGCGGCGATACCGTTGATCGTGGTCGGCACCGTGGCGGTGTCGTTGGACGAACGGTAGATGTTGGAGCTGACGTAGGTGGTCGTCCAGGAGGTGCTCAGCTTGCCGTAGGCGGTATCCAGACGGTAGCTCAGGTCCATGTCGTAGCCTTCGGTCTCGGCGAAACCGGCATTGCGGTTGCCGAACTTCAGGCCGGTGACGATGCCGGTGACCGGATCACGCGAGAAGCGTGCGCAACGCGATTCGATGCCCTGCTCGTAGCAGTCGATCAGGATCTGGTTCGGGCTGTCGGACACGATCGTGTTGTCGATGCGGATCTTCCACCAGTCCAGCGACACATTGAAGTTGCTGATGAAGGTGGGGCTCCACACCACGCCCAGCGTCCTGCTGGTCGAGGTTTCCGGCAGCAGCTGCGGGTTGGAGCCGGAGGTGAACGCAACCGGGGTAGCGGCACTGGAGCCGGAGGTCGGCTTGTTGGTGCTGTCCAGCTGGCGGAACGTGGCCACGTTGGCGATGTCCTGCGCACAACGGGCACGCACGCCGGAGTTGGTCTTGGCCGAGCCGTAGACGCTGTCGCACGGATCGCTGAAGGTGGCGAAGGTTTCCGAACCGCCACCGTACAGGTCGTTGATGGTCGGGGCGCGGAAGCCCTCGGCCCACGTACCACGGACCAGCAGCTGGTCCAGCGGACGCCACTTGAAGCCGAACTTGCTGTTGAGGGTATCGCCGAAGGTGTTGTAGTCCGAGTAGCGGGTGGCGGCGCTGAAGCTCAGCTCCTTGGCGCCCGGCAGGTCGGCCAGCACCGGCACGTTCAACTCCAGGTACGCTTCCTTGACCTTGTACGAACCACCGGTCGGGCCTGCGGCCAGGTTGGTGGTCGCGCCGGTCTGGGCCAGGGCGTCGGGAACGAACTTGCCGTTTTCTTCGCGGTTTTCCAGGCCGAAGGCAAAGCCCAGGTCACCGGCCGGCAGGGTGAACGCGCTGCCGCTGAGGTTGGCGAACCAGTTCTTGGTCGAGGTTTCGCCGGTGGCGTTCTCGGCCGGGAACAGCCAGTCCTGCAGGGCCTGGTTGCCGTCCAGACCATAGGGGTCCTTCACGCCGTAGGGCACCAGCGGGTTCCACACCATGCAGCCGTTGCCCTTGGGCGCGGCGGCGGTGCCGCACTCGACCTTGCCGGTGGCGGCGTTGAAGTAGGACGGGCCGACGGCGTCGATGACGCGCTGCTTGTGCAGGTTGCCGGTGGTGTGCTGGGTCAGCTCGTTCTTGCTGTACTGATAGCCCACTTCCCAGTCGAAGTAACGCTCACCCAGGTCGAACGAACCGTCGAACGCGGCAACCGCGCGGTAGGTCTTCAGCTCGCTGGTGCTTTCGCGCGGCATTTCCCAGGTACGACGGTTCCAGGCCACCGAGGTCGGGGTGGCAAAGCCGTTCTGGGTGCCGAACGGATTGAAGTAGCTGTTGCTGGCCATGTTGCCGGCCGCTGCGGTGGCACCCAGGGTGCTGGAGGACAGCGGGTAGCCGGCGGTGACGCGGGTCGACTCGCGCTTGTTGTAGCCCAACTCGGTCTTGAAGCGGACGTTGTCGGTGATGTTGGCCTGGCCGGAGAAGAACAGCGAGTCACGCTTGATCGGATAGCTCAGGTGCATCTGATCGTTGGTGTTGCTGGTGTCGCCGGTGAAGGCGGCCGGGTCGGTCAGGTGGTAGTTGCCCGGCTTGGTCGGGTCGGTGCCGCGATTGAGCGAATACGCGCAACCGGCGGTCGCCGTGCAGCCGGCACCGCGCACGCCGGTGAACTGGCCCCACTGGCTGGTGGTGGTCCAGCCTTCGGTCGGGTGGCGGTCGGTGTTGGAGTACTGGCTGAAGCCGCGATCACGCGCCCAGACGGCCTTTTCTTCCGAATGCTCGGCGGCGAAGGTGGCCGAGAAGCGGTCGTTGGACCAGCCGGCAACCACGTCGAAACGGTCGCGTGCGCCGTCGCCTTCGCTGAACTGGCCGTGGTAGACGTTGGCGGTCACGCCGCTGACATTGCTGCGGGTGATGATGTTCACCACGCCGGCCATGGCATCGGAGCCATAGATGGCCGAGGCGCCGTCCTTCAGGATTTCGATGCGCTCGATCGCCGACACCGGCAGGACCGACAGATCCTGGTAGCCGGAGGTGCTGATGCCCAGGCGGCGGCCGTTGACCAGCACCAG
>DJBL01000077.1:455-831 GCA_002435595.1 Stenotrophomonas maltophilia | reverse complement strand
AGCACCAGCGTGCGCTGGGTACCCAGGCCGCGCATGTCGACATAGGTACCACCGGCGTTTTCACCGGCGGTCAGCACGTTGGCACGGCTGATCGTCGGGCTGCCCATGGCGGTGACGTTCTGCAGGATGTCCGAGACCGAGCTGAAGCCCTGGCGTTCGATGTCCATGCGGGTCAGTGCCAGCACCGGCTGTGCGGTTTCGACGTCGACCTGGCGGATACGCGAACCGGTGATCTCGATACGGTCCAAGGTGGTCGGTGCGCTGTCCTGCGCCATGGCCGGAGCCGCGGCGAGGCCGGCGACACCGCCGACCAGGGCCAGGCGGATGGCCTGCCCCAGCACGTTGATGCGTGAAGTCATAAAGCTCTCTCTCTCTC
>DJBL01000077.1:0-257 GCA_002435595.1 Stenotrophomonas maltophilia | reverse complement strand
CTGCATCAAAAAGAGGGGACGGGCCCAAGTTCCCGCCGCCTCTAAAAATCCGACCCCTGAAGGCCGGTTACCCCGATCATAGTCTCGGTAGTTAAGGTCGTGTAAAGCAAAAGTGAATTTTTTTTCACAATGCGGCGATGGCCCGAACAAAAAGCGAGCAGAAGCAACGACTTGGAATTGCGCCCGGACGGCGGGTCTGTAGCGATTTGTATCGCAATGTACCCTTTTGGTGCGTCGCGGCATGGCGCTGGCGCGCG
>DJBL01000156.1 GCA_002435595.1 Stenotrophomonas maltophilia | reverse complement strand
CCGGGCGCAGCGCGAACGTGGCCGAGGGGGTGCCGTCCGGATCGGCAGCCGGGGTGTCGCCCGGCGTCGAGGTGCCGGCGTTGGCTGCGGTGGCCGGACCGGCCTTGGCGGGGCGGGGCGGGTCGGACTTGAGCAGGGTGTCAAAGTCCTGGCGGTCGCTGCCGCCGGTGCTGTCGCTGCGCGTGCTGGCGCCGGTGCCCTTGGCGCCGCCGGTGGCGGTACTGCCAAGCAGGGAAGAGGGCATCACGGGTTGCCTCCGGTATCGGTGTCGTCGTGTTGGGCTGCACGGCTGCGGCGTGCGCCCAGGTCATCCATCTCACGCTGGTCGCGGCGGTCGATGACCACCTTCTCCTGCGCGCGGTAACTGGCGGCCAGCTGCTCCAGCACGGCCTTGTCACGGCTGGCCAGGATCAGCCGGGCGCGTTCGGCCTCCACCTTCTCGCGGTTGCTGTCCACGGTCTGGCTCTGCTGGGCCACGGCGCTGTCCAGGCGGTCCAGGAAGGCACGCCGGTTGAGCAGCTGCGCCGGGCTGGTGGCGGCCATCTGTGCGTTCGCGTACTCGTCGGCGTAGCGACGCAGTTCGTCCAGCCGCGACAGATGGGTGTCGAGCGTGCGCTGGCGTTCGGCCAGGTCGCGTGCCACCTCGTCTTCGTGGTCCTGGGCCCGCTTGAGCAGGGGATCGAAACGCTTGGACTGGATCATGGCTTAGGTCTCTGGTTCCACCAGGCGCTTGAGTGCGGCCTGGCTGTGCGGCAGGTCGGCGGCCTTGCCGACGTCCTGGCCGAGGAATTCAACGATGTCCGACCAGCGCTCCAGGGCTTCGTCGGTGGCCGGATCGTTGCCGCGCTGGTACGCGCCGATGGCGATCAGGTCGCGGTTGGAGGAGTACGCCGAGACCAGCCGCTTGAGCTTGCGGATGCGCGCGCGCCACGGTTCATCGGCGATCTCGGTGACCACGCGGCTGACCGAGGATTCCACGTCGATGGCCGGGTACAGGCCACTGTCGGCGACCCGGCGCGAGAGCAGGATGTGGCCGTCGAGGATGGCGCGCGCCGCATCGGCGATCGGGTCCTGCGGATCGTCGCCTTCGGTCAGCACGGTGTAGAAGGCGGTGATCGAGCCACGGCCCTTGGCGCCGTTGCCGGCACGTTCCACCAGCGCCGGCAGCTTGGCAAACACCGAGGGCGGGTAGCCACGGGTGGTCGGCGGCTCGCCGACCGACAGGCCGATTTCGCGCTGGGCCTGGGCAAAGCGGGTGAGCGAATCCATCAGCAGCAGCACGTTCAGGCCCTGGTCGCGGAACCACTCGGCGATGGCGGTGGCGCGGTAGGCGCCGTGCAGGCGGGCCAGCGGCGGGCGGTCGGCCGGGCTGGCCACCACCACCGCGCGGCGCAGGCCTTCCTCGCCCAGCGTGCTTTCGACGAAGTCGCGCACTTCGCGGCCACGTTCGCCGATCAGGCCGACCACGATCACGTCGGCGGCGGTGTAGCGGGTCATCATGCCCAGCAGCGTGGACTTGCCCACGCCGGAGCCGGCGAACAGGCCCACGCGCTGGCCGCGGCCGATCGGCAGCAGCGCGTTGATCGCGCGCACGCCGACGTCCAGCGGCTGGGTGATCGGCTCGCGGGCGAGCGGGTTGATCGACACCCCGGCCATGCCGACCGTGCCTTCGGCGCGGATCGGGCCCTTGCCGTCCAGCGGTACGCCATCGCTGTCGATGACGCGGCCGAGCAGCCCTTCGCCGACTTCCACGCCGCCACGGCCCAGCACCGGCACCACCCGTGCGTTGGGCAGCAGGCCGTGCAGTTCGGCGCTGGGCATCAGGTAGGTGCGTTCGCCGGCAAACCCGACCACTTCGGCGTCGACCCACCCGCCGTCGGCCACTTCGACCTTGCAGCTGGCACCCATCGGCGATTCGCAGCCGACCGCTTCCAGGGTCAGGCCGACCGCGCGACGCAGCACGCCCTCGCGGATCAGGCCGCGGCCATGCGTACCATCGGGCTGGATGCCATCCAGGCGGGCGGCCAGGCGCAGGTTGCGCGCGGCGGCCCAGTCGGCGGCGGGGGCGGGGGCGGGCGAGGATTCGGTGTTCATGCACTGGCTCCAGAACGGCGCAGCACCGCATCCAGCGCACCACGCAGGCGCGCTTCCAGGGTGCCGTCGATGCGGACCGCCTCGGCATGCACGCGCAGGTCGCCGCGGCTCAGGCTGAGGTCAGCGGTCAGGCGCTGGGTCGGCGACAACTGCAGCAACGGGGTCAGCGCGGCAATATCGTCGGGGTGCAGGCGAACCTCCACGTCGCGGTTGGCACCGCCGACCGCATCCACGGCCTCGCCGACCAGTTGCGCCAGCAGGGCCGGGTCGGCCTCGTAGGCGCGGCCGACCAGGGTACCGGCGATGCGCACGGCCAGTTCGCCGAGCGCGGCCACCACTTCGTTCTCCAGCCGCACCAGCGGCCGGCTGAAGTTGTCCAGGATGCCCTCGATCTGCGCGATCAGGCGCCGCACTTCGGCCTGGCCCTGGGCCTGGCCGTCGGCATGGCCGCGCTCGAAGCCGTCCTTTTCCGCTTCTTCCTGGATCTGCTGGATCTCTTCCAGGGTCGGCAGCTGCAGCAGCGGTTCCGGTTCGAGCTCCGGATCCGGCTCGGTGAGCTCCAGGCGCTCTTCTTCTTCCGCCGCCTCGGGCTCGGCCAGCAGGTCCGGGGCAAGCCAGCGCACGGCGGTCGTCACAGCATCGCCTCCGCGTTGCCGCCGATGGTGACAGTGCCTTCATCGGCCATGCGCTTGACGATGGCCAGGATTTCGCGCTGGGCCACTTCCACGTCGGACAGGCGTACCGGGCCGCGCGCTTCCATGTCTTCGAGCAGGATCTCGGCCGCGCGCTGGGACATGTTGCGGGTGATCTTGTCGCGCACCTTGATGTCCGCCCCGCGCAGGGCCAGGCCCAGGCGTTCGCCGCTGACTTCGCGCAGCACCAGCTGCAGCTCGCGGTCGTCCAGGTCCACCAGGTCGTCGAACACGAACATCAGGTCCTGGATGCGCCCGCTGAGCGGGGCATCGATGCGCGCGATCTCGCCCAGGATGGCCTGGTCCTGGCCGCTGTCCATGAAGTTGAGGATGTTGGCCGCGCACTGCACGCCGCCGATGTTGGACGACTTCAGGTTCTGGTTGCCGGCGAACTGGCGCTCCATGATTTCGTTCAGTTCGTTCAACGCGTTGGGCGGGATGCCGTCCAGGGTGGCGATGCGCAGCAGCACGTCCACGCGGGTACGCTCGGGCAGCAGCTTGAGCGCGTCGGCGGCCTGGTCGGTTTCCAGGTGCGCCATCACGATGGCGATGATCTGCGGATGCTCGTTGCGGACCAGGTCGGCCACCGCACGCGGGTCCATCCACTTCAGCGCGTCCAGGCCGGTGGTGTTGCGCCCGAGCAGGATGCGGTCGATCAGGTTGCCGGCCTTTTCACTGCCCAGCGCCTGCACCAGCATGTTGCGGATGTAGTCGTCCGAGCCGACGCCGAGGGAGGTCTTGGAGCCCAGTTCGTTGCTGAACTGGTCCATGACGCCCTCGACCTGGGCACGGGTGATGTCGGTCATGGTGGCCATGGCGATGCCGATCTTCTGCACCTCCTTGGGCTCCATGTGGCGCAGCACTTCGGCCGCGTCCAGTTCACCCAGCGAGAGCAGCAGCACGGCGGCGCGTTGTACGCCGGTCAGCGGCGCGGTGGCGGCGGCATCAGTCATTGGCCACCCAGCCCTTGACCACCTGGGCCACGCGCTTGGAATCGGTCTTTACAGCTTCACGCGCCATGCGCAGTCGTTCCTCGTAGGAGTCCACCGGCAGTGCCAGGGTTTCATGTCCAGCCGCGTTCAGGCGTTCGCTGCCGAGGGCGGGCAGGCCCTCGCCGTCATCGACCAGCTGCACGTCGGCACTGTGCGGTTCCAGTTCTTCATCGGTGGCTTTCTTGTTCTGGCCGGTGATCGAGCGCAGCGCCGGGCGCAGCACGCCAAACACCAGGGCCAGCACCACGATCGCGCCGAGCAGCAGCCTCAGGGCGTCCTGCACCTGCGGCAGCTCCCACCACTTGGGGCCTTCCACCGGGGTGGTCTCGCGCACGAACGGGGCATTCATCACCGACACGGTGTCGCCACGTTCGGCATCAAAACCAACCGCCTGCTTGACCAGCGCCTCGACCCGGGTCAGCTCGGCCGCCGACAGCGCCTGCTCGGTGGTCTTGCCGTTGGCACCGGCGCGCGGGACGTTGTCCACCAGCACCGCCACCGACACGCGCTTGATGCGGCCGGCCGGTTGCCGGGTGTGCTGCAGGGTGCGGTCCAGCTCGTAGTTGCGGGTTGCGTTCTTGGAGGTTTCGGTGGGGGCCGCGGCCACCGCCGGCGCCGCGGCCGGGCCGGGCGGGGTGTTGCTGGTGGCACCGGGCACGCCCTGCGGGCCGGGGGTGCTGCTGCTGTTCTCGCTCATCTGCTCGCTGCGCAGCTTCTGCGGCTCGCCGTTGTAAAGCTCACGGGCTTCCTCGATCACCGAGAAGTCCATGTCCACGCTGACTTCCGGGTTGACCCGGCCCGGGCCGGTCATCGGCTCGAGCAGTTCGCGGATGCGCTGGTTGAACGAGGTTTCCTGGCGGCGCACCTGCTCGAACTGCGCGGCGTTCATTGCCGCTTCGCTGTTGGGGTCGGAGACGCTGAGCATGCGCCCGCTCTGGTCCACCACCGTGACCCGCTCCGGGGCCAGGTCGGGGATGCTGGCGGCCACCATGTGCACGATCGCATCGATCTGGCCACGTTCCAGCTGCTGCCCACCGCGCAGTTCCAGCACCACCGAGGCACTGGCCACGTCGCGCTGGCGGGTGAACGCGCTCGGCTTGGGGATGGCCAGGTGCACGCGCGAATCGCGTACCGGGCGCAGGGTGTTGATGGTGCGCGACAGCTCGGTCTCCAGCGAATGCTGGTAACGGGCGTTCTCCATGAACTGGCTGACGCCGAAGCCCGGGTCGCGCTCCATCAGCTCAAAGCCCAGCCGACCGCTGTCGGTCAGGCCCGAGCCGGCCAGCTTCAGCCGCGCATCGTGCAGGTTCTTTTCCGGCACGGTGATGCCACCGGTGGCCGGATCCAGTTCGAACGGGATCTGCGCGGTGCGCAGCAGGTCGGTGGCCTCGGCGGTGGCCTTCTGGTCCAGGCCGGTGTACAGCGGCACCATGCCCGGCTTCTGCGACCAGAAGAACACGAACAGACCTGCCGCCACGGCCACGGCGATCATCGCCATCAGTCCGAGCCGACGGGTGATCTGCAGGCTTTGCAGCCGGTCGAACCACTGGCCCGCCTTTTCGGCGTTCAGGGATTCCTTGGAGAGCGACAGGGCCATGCGTTTCTATCCTTACAGCGGCATGTTCATCACGTCCTGGTAAGCCTGGACGAGACGGTTACGGACTTCCACGGTGGCGCGGAAGGCGATCTGGGACTGCTGCGAGGCGACCATCACCTTGGCCAGGTCCGCACCGGGTTCACCCAGTTCGAAGGCCTTGGCGAGGGCGCCGGATTTCTGCTGCGCATCGTTGACGCCGGCGATGGCGCCGCGCAGGGTTTCGGTGAAGCTCGGCCCCTGCACTTCCTGGGGAGCAACCAGGCCCTGGATGGCATTGCCCTTCGGCGCCTCCGTCAGCGGACTGACGGCGGACTGCCCCATCTGGGTCTGGAAGGAGCGGATCTGGGAAAGGACGGAGGTGACGGAGTGCGACATCTGGAACGTTCCGAAGCTGGGATGGGGTTTCGAGTGAATACGTTGCAAGTGCCGTGCCGAAACCGCTTACCGGTTCAGTTTTGTTGGTGGCACAAGGGCTTGCCTATTCACGGGCCGACCACCGGCGGGTCGGCCGGCCGGGCGCTCCGACGGAATGTTGCTGCGGCGGTTTGACGCGGCGCGCGTGTCGGCGCGCCGGCGTCGGAAAACCGGCGGGGGGGGTGTGCAGCCACCGCATGGGTGGCTGCTCTTGCCAAGGCGTCAGCGTCCAGCGGCCGCTGTTCTGGCGGCGGGCCGGGGCGATTGGGCCGGCGTGCTGGGTGAAGACGAACATGCCTTCGTTGTCGGTGAGGCAGGTGAGCAGCAGGGTGTATGCGGTGGTACCGCCCGGGAAGGCTTCGCGCATCCGGATTTCACCGAAGTGCGGGGCATGGCGCTGGTAGCGGTAGCTACCCTGCACGTGGACCGCGGTGCCCAGGATGTCGAGCACGTAGTGGTCGGCGGCGAATTTCACCTGCACCATCGGCCCGGCATTGGGATTGTCGGGGCGATGGAGCGGATCGCTGAGATTGATGAACTGGCGTGCGTCGAGCGTGGCGGGAAGGGTGCAGTCGGAGCCGACGCACAGCGCGGGGTACAGCAGCAGGGCTGGCGTCCAAACGTGAAGGTTGTCGTCGCCGCGGCGAGGGACAGCAGGCAAGTCGCAGAGGGAGCGGGAACCCTGGGCGCTGCGGCAGGCTCGTCCCTGCACATGCAAACGCCCGGGCAAGCCCGGGCGTTTGTGTGCGCTCACGCTGGCGCAGCGCCGATCAACCGGCCAGCTGTTCCTGGTCGCGCTCGATGCCGTACTTGCGCAGCTTTTCCACCAGCGTGGTGCGGCGCAGGCCGAGCAGCTGGGCGGCATGGGCGACCACGCCCTGGGTGCGCTCCAGCGCCTCGTTGATCAGGTTCAACTCGATGTTGGCCATGTGGTTGCGCAGGTCCAGGCCAGCGTCGGGCAGGGCGGCGGCGCGGGTGACCGGGCCGATGCCGTTCTCCAGCGGGGCCGCGGTGCCCGGGGCCGGGGTGTGGAAGGAGAAGCTGCGCAGGTCCAGGCGTTCGTCCACGGCGGCCACCGGCGCGGCCACGACGACCGGGGCACTGGGGCTGAAATCGCCGCGGTAGCGCGCCGGCAGGTCCTGCACGCGCACGTTGCCGCCGGGGTGGAGCACGGCAAGGCGCTCGACCAGGTTGGTCAATTCGCGCACGTTGCCCGGCCATTCGTAGCTGGCCAGGGCCTGCAACGCTTCGGCGCTGAAACGCACCTCGCCACGCCCGGTGCGGGCCAGCTGCGCGGCGATGGTGGTCACCAGCGCGGGCAGGTCTTCGCTGCGCTCGCGCAGGGCCGGCACGTCGATGGGGAACACGTTGAGGCGGTAGAACAGATCCTCGCGGAACTTGCCATCGGCAATGCGCGACTCCAGGTCACGGTGGGTCGCGGCGATCACCCGCACGTTGCAGCGGATGGTCTGGTTACCGCCCACGCGCTCGAAGCTGCGCTCCTGCAGCACGCGCAGCAGCTTGACCTGCATCGGCAGGCTCATGTCGCCGATTTCGTCCAGCAGCAGGGTGCCGCCCTCGGCCATTTCGAAACGGCCCTTGCGTGCACTCAGGGCACCGGTGAAGGCGCCTTTTTCGTGACCGAACAGCTCGCTCTCCAGCAGGTCGGCCGGGATCGCACCGCAGTTGATCGCCACGAACGGCCCGTCGCGGCGCGGCGAGCGCTGGTGGATCGAGCGCGACACCACTTCCTTGCCGGTGCCCGATTCCCCCAGCACCAGCACGGTAGTGTCGAAGGCGGCCACCTGTTCGATCATCTGGCGCAGCGCGCTGACCGCCGCGCCATCGCCGGTGGGGCCTTGTTCCTGCACGGCGCCGGCCTGGTGTTCGGCATCCAGGCGCTTGAGGCTGGCCCGGCGCAGCAGCGCTTCCATCTGCGCATGGCGCAGCGGCGCTTCCAGCGGCCACACGTTGGCTTCGTGCAGGCCGTGCTGCTGGGCAAAGGCGGTCGCGTCGCCATCGATGAGCATCACCGGTGGCGGCAGGGCACCCTTGCCGACCCAGGCAAACAGCGCATCGCTGCGCGTGCCCGGGTCCAGGCTGCCGATGATCACCGCCACCCAGTCGTTGGGGCGCTGGCGGGTGATGTCGAGGTCGGCGGCGTCGGCGACCCAGCGCGGGTTGAAATCCATGAACTCGAGCAGGGCGACGGTGCGCTCTGCGCGGACGGCATCGTTGTCCAGTACCAGGATGCGCGACTCACTCATGATCCTTCCCCTTCAGGCCTTCCAGGATCGGCATGACCTCCTGGATGTAGGACAGCTTGCTGACGAAGTTGTCGGCACCGGCGCGCAGCGCATGCTCGCGGTGTTCCACGTCGTCGAAATGGCTGGCGATCACGATGTAGGGCGCATCGTCCTGCGACTTGATCAGGCGGGTGGCCTGCAGGCCGCCCATTTCGGGCATCGCCAGGTCCATCAGCACCACCTGCGGGCGCAGCGACTCGGAGCGCTCGATCGCCTCCAGGCCGTTGGCGGCGCTGCCGATCACGTCCAGCCAGTCGACCTTGCGGAAGTGGCGCATGGCGGCATTGATGAAGCCTTCGTGGTCGTCGACCAGCAGGACGGTGAGCTTGTTCATGTCTTCCATTTCCTTCAGCCCACCCGGGCCAGTTGCGGGGTCCGGGCATGCATCCGGCGGCGTTCACGGGCCGGGGCGATGTCCAGTTGTTCTCGGTATTTTGCAACGGTACGACGGGCGATGTTGACCCCCTGGCGCGACAGCAGTCCGGCGATGGCCTCGTCGGCCAGCGGCCGGCCGGCCGGCTCGGCGTCGATCAGCCGGCGCACCATCGCCTTGACGGCCTGGCCGGAGACGCTGGCGCCTTCCAGCCGCACGGCGAAGAAGTGCTTCAGCTCCAGCGTGCCGCGCGGGGTCTGCAGGTACTTGCCGGTGGTGATGCGCGACACGGTGGACTCGTGCATGCCGATCGCGTCGGCCACTTCCTTCAGGGTCAGCGGCGCCATCGCTTCTTCGCCGCGGGTGAGGAAGCCGGCCTGGCGTTCGATGATCACCCGGGTGGTGCGCAGCAGGGTGTCATAGCGCATGGACAGCCCGCGGGTCAGCCAGCGTGCTTCCTGCAGCATGTCGCGCAGCGGCTGGGCCGCATCACCGGCATCGGCCAGCGCGTTTTCGTAACCGGGATTGATGCTCAGGCGGCGGCTGGTGGCCGGGTTGAGCGCCACGCGCCACTGGTCGTCGGCGTGCCAGGCGATCACATCGGGGATGACCACGCCGTTGTCGTCCGGGCCCAGGCTGTCGCCCGGGCGCGGCTGCAGTGAGAGGATCAGCCGCACCGCCTCATGGATGTCGGCGACTTCGGCGTCGAGCTGGCGGGCCAGCGCGGCGTAATCGTGCGCGGCCAGGCCGGCCAGGCCTTCGTCGAGCACGCGCTGGGCCAGGTGCCGGGCCGGCACGCGGCCGGGCAGGGCGCGCAGCTGCACGCTCAGGCATTCGTGCAGGTCCTGGGCGGCCAGGCCGGCCGGCTCGCCGTGCAGGATCTGCTGGCGCACCGCCTCCACCCCGGCCGCATCCACGTCGCAGCGGGCGCTGGCCAGCAGCTGCAGCTGCGCCAGCGGCGCATCCAGGTAGCCGGCGTCGTCGCAATGCTCCAGCCAGAAGCTGGCCACGGCCAGTTCGCGGGCATCCAGCTCCAGGGCCAGGCGCTGCAGGGCACGCAGCTGCGGGTCGCTGGATTCGTCGGCGGCAATGCGCTGCATGCGGTCGTCGTCGCCATCCTGCCAGCTGGCCCCGGGCACGTCCCACATGGCGCTCTCGGGCAGCTCGTCGAAGGCGGCCACCTCCTGGGTGGTGACCGTCTCGCTGGTGTCGCTGGCCGGCGCCTCGGGCGCTTCCTCCAGTTCCAGCAGCGGGTTGGTCTCCAGGGCACGGCGGATCTCCAGTTCCAGCTGCATGCCATCCAACTGCAGCAGGCGGATGGACTGCAGCAGCTGCGGCGTGAGGTGGAGCTGCTGACCCAGCTGGGTCGACATCGTCGGCTTCATGTGTATTCCCCGTCGCACCGACTCCCCGGTGCGTTATGGAACACATCTTGCTTCTGATATCCCGACACCGTAATCGGGGGGTTCCTGAGTGGTGTCGTTGGTTTCCTGACGCTGGGTCAGGAAAACCCTTACACCACCTCGGACTTTTGACGCTGCCTGCGGCGGAAACCCTTGTGTTTCCGTGGCCAAGGTGGCTGCGGGCTGTTCAAAATTCCGACGACCGGCGGGCTGAAGCCTTCAGCGTGTCGGGGAACCGACGCCGTGCCCGCGTGGGGTCACTCCAGTTCGTGCTGGTGGCGCGCGGCCAGCAGCAGCAGATCGTTGGCGCGGCGGCAGCCCAGCGACTCCATCATGCGCGCCCGGTGGGTTTCCACCGTCTTGACGCTGATGCCCAGGTCGGCGGCGATTTCCTTGTTGCTTTCGCCGCGACCGATCTGGCGCAGGATCTCGCGCTGGCGCGGCGACAGCGCGGCCACCCCGACCGGCTTTTCCTTGCCGAGCATGGGGGCGAGCATCTTGGCCGAGATCTGCGGGCTCAGGAACACCTGGCCGGCATGCGCGGCACGCAGGGCCAGTTCCAGCTCCTGCGGGGCGGCGTCCTTGACCACGAAGCCCACCGCGCCGCGGTCCAGGGCGTCGCGGACGTGCACCGCATCGTCGTGCATGGTCATCATCACCACCCGGGTGCCGGGGGCGCGCAGCAGGATGTCGCTCAGTGCCTCCAGGCCGGTGCGGCCGGGCAGCGACAGGTCCATCAGGATCACATCGGGGCTGTGCTGGATGGCCAGTTGCAGCGCCTGTTCGGCGTTGCTGGCTTCTGCGGCGACGTCCACGTCGGCAAAGCCCTGGAGCAGGCGACTGAGGCCGGCGCGGACCAGGGTGTGATCGTCGACGATGAGAACGCGCACAGGCAGGCTGGGAAGATGTGAAGGTAAGGTCGCCACCTTAACGGAGTGGCGGCCTACCGCCAAGCCGAACGCGTCACAATCGGGGGCGTATGGTCGCCGCCCGGTTCAGCGCAGGCGGCGTGCGTCGGCAATCTGGCGACGGTGCAGGCGGAACAGATGCCGCTCCAGGGCCATTTCCAGCGCGTCGCTCATCGGCTCGAAACGCAGCCACAGGAAGTGTGCGCCGGCGCCATTGGCGGCCTCGGCCAGCACCGCCACGGGCAGGTCGATATGGTCGGGCAGCCAGTCGCAGGGCTGCAGGCGGATCACCCCCAGGCTGCCCGGGCTGGCGCCGGTGCGCGCGCCCAGTTCCAGCCGGATGCCGCGCCGGGACCAGCGCAGCGGGCGCAGCGCCAGGTCCTGCGCGCTCTGCCGCACCAGCCGGCCCAGCAGCACCATGGTCAGGTCCAGCTTGGCCTCCAGCCGCTGCAGCTGCACCGAGGACTCGCCGCGCTCGTCGTGGCCGTCATCGCTGCGCGCGTCCTCCACCAGCGCCACGCTGCGCAGCAGTGTCTCGGCGCTGCCCGGGCGCACCACCGCGCTGCCCAGGCGGAACTCGGCCGGCAGGGCCACCTCGCAGCTCAGCGTCTCATCGAACAGCTCGCTTTCGGCCGGATGATGGATGGCGCTGGGGCGAGGATCGTTCATGACAGGGATTCTGCAGTGAGATAGGCACGCGCCACGCGGCCGGCGGCAACGCCGTGGCGGAGGTGGCGGGCGGCTTCGTCGCGCTGGCTCATCATCATCACCATGATGCGCTGCTGGCGGCCTTCCAGGGCGGTCAGCCCGGCCACGTCGGCCAGGGCGTCCGGCCGCGCCAGCCAGGCCTGCTGGTGGGCGTTCAGGGCATCCAGGCATTCGGCGGCGGCGGCATGGTCTTCGGCCAGGAGCGCCGCTTCCACGCCGTCCAGGTCCGCGTTGAGGGTTGCCAGGGAGAGCGCGGCGTCCATCACAGGGCGGCCGCGGCGGGCTGGCGCTGGTCACGCGGGATCGCGTTCCAGGCCGCATCGATCTCGCCCAGCAGCTCCAGCGATTCGCGCAGGGCCTCCGGGTCGTTGTGCAGGTTGGCTTCGGTCAGGCGCTGCATGACGTAGTCGTACAGGGCCGAAAGGTTGCTGGCGATCTCGCCGCCGGCCTCATGGTCGAGCGACCCGTTGAGGTGGCCGACGATCGCGCAGACCTCGCCGATCGCCTTGCCCTTGCGCGCCTGGTCGCCGCCTTCCAGGCAGGCCTGGGCCAGGCGCACCCGCTCCAGCGCGCCGGACAGCAGCAGCGCCACGAGCTTGTGCGGGTCGGCATCGGTGATCGAGCTCTGCACGCCGACTTTGCGGTACTGCTCGGTGAATTGACGGTTCGAACCGTACATCAATCATGTCTCCTTCGTGCGGGCCGCGTGCCTCGCGGTATGCGGCACCGGGGTGGAGCCTACGGCGGATGCTGCGTTGATACCGATATCGGCCGCGCGTCCACCCAACTTGAGCGCGCCGAGCTGCGGCGCGCTCGCGTCGTCCTCAGCCGGACAGCTGGCTCAGCTGCTGGCTCAGTGCCGAACTGCTCTGGCTCAGCTTGCCCATCAATGCATCCAGGGCCAGGAACTGCTTCTTGTAGCGCTCTTCAACACCGGCCATGCGCGTATCCAGTGCCTTGCGGCGCTTGTCGATGTCGGTGAGGGTGGCGGTGATGCTCTTGGTGCGCGAGACGAACGCGCCTTCCTTGCCGACCGTGGTGCTGACGTAGCCGTCGACCATGTTGAACAGCTTGGTGGCCGCACCGTCATCGCCGGTGAGCGCCTGGCGCACCGCGCCGGCCTGGTTGACCAGGGCCGCTTCGAACTTGGTCCTGTCCAGCACCAGGCTGCCATCGGCGTTGGGATAGGCGCGGGTCTGCAGGCCCAGGGTCTTGGGGTCCAGGCCGTTGGCGGCCAGGTCCTTGAGCACTCCGCTCATCATCGAGCGCAGCTGGCTGGAGGCGCCACGCATCTGCGCATCGCCGGTGAGCGAGGACGGTTCCTTGTTCTCGATATCGTACTTGGTGGCGTCGTTGATCGCCGACAGCGCGCCGTTGTAGGCGGTCACGAAGTCCTGCATCACCTTGCGCGCGGCAGCCACGTCGGTGCTGACGGTCACGGTGCTGGTGCCGGTCTTCTTCAGGTTCAGGGTCAGGCCCGGCACCACGTCGGTCACGGTGTTCTCGCTGGCGACCACGGCCACGCCGTCGATGGTCAGCTTGGCATCGGCGGCCGGGGTGCGCTCGGTCAGGCTGTTGGCCAGTGCGGTCAGGTCGGCGTTGCCGGCCCCGGCGCTGAGCTTGATGGCGTTGGCGGTGCCCGACTTCTCCTGCGAGATGGACAGGTACTGGTTGTCGCCGGAGGCGATCAGGGTCGACTGCACGCCCAGGCTGCGGCCGGCCTTTTCGATCTTGGTGCGGATCGAGGTCAGGGTGTCATCGGCCTCGACCTGGATCTCCAGCGACTTCTTCTTGTCGCCCACCCCCACATCCAGCGTCAGGGTCCCGGCGCCGAAGGTCTTGGTCTTGGAGACGGCCGTGTCGGCGATCCACTTGTTGGCCGTGGCCAGCTGCTGCACATCGATGGCATGGCTGCCGGTGGCGGCTGCATTGGTGCTGGTGACCGTCAGGATCTCGTCGGTGCCGCTCTTGGTCGCGCTGACCAGGCGGGCGTCGAACGCGGTGGAGGCCTTGAGCGCCTTGAGCGAGGTGCTGAGCAGGTCGAACGCGGACTTGACCGTGCCCACCGCCGACAGCTGCATCTTCGCCTTGGACTGCTGCAGGTTCAGTGCGTTGTCCGCGGGCTTGCGGTCGGCCGCGACCAGGCTGGCCACCATGCCGGAAATGTCCAGTCCCGAACCGATGCCGCCGTAACCAAAGTCAGCCACGTTGTTTCTCCTGTCTGTGAGCCGCCGCGGTGGTGCCGCGTGGCCGTGCTGTCAACGAAATTAGCGGCCGTAGCCGCCGGGTCTTTAGAACCACGTTGATGCAGGAGTTGTGCCAGAGGCTTGGCGCCGGTCTATGGCACGCGCTTTGCAGGGGTATCTGGGCGGGACGCAATGCAGGTCCGGCCGGGGGTCTGTAAAAAACCCTCCCCCAATGCAGGGGAGGGCTCAGGCTACTGAAAAGCGGGGGGAGACGAAGCCACCCGGGTTGTTCAGTCAAACTAACAGCGCTGATAACAGTTCTGTCGCAGGGACAGGCCATGGCCACGGAAGGTGTGGCTGCCGGGAGAGAGTCCGGCCCATGGCCATGGCCCGTTCCTGCGAGGGGTTTGCGGCTGCTCGGGGTATTGCCCGCGCCGCCGGCCTTGGCCGGCGGCGTGGACGCGTGGATCAGCGCAGCAGGCTGAGCACGTTCTGCGGCACCTGGTTGGCCTGGGCCAGCATGGCCGTACCGGCCTGCTGCAGGATCTGGGTGCGGGTCAGCTCTGCGGTTTCCTTGGCAAAGTCGGTGTCCTTGATGCGGCTGCGCGAGGCGGACAGGTTTTCCGAGGAGGTCTGCAGGTTGGCAACCACCGAGGTGAAGCGGTTCTGGATCGCACCGAGGTCGGCGCGGGTGTTGTTGATCGCGCTCAGTGCCTTGTCGACGATTTCCAGCGACTGCTGGGCACCCTTGACGGTGGACACGTCGATCTTGTCGGCGAACTGCTTGGTCGGCACCGTAGCGTTGCCGGTCAGGGTGATGCCGGTACCGCTCAGCTGCACCACCGCGCCGTCCTTGTCCACGCTGTCCTTGACCGCCGTCAGGGTCAGCGCGCCGCTGGTGGCATCGGCTTCGGCGTAGACGCCGGTTTCACCGATCTTGGCGTTGATGTGGGTGGCCAGCGCCTGGCCCGCCTTGGCGGTGGTGGTGTCGGTCAGCTTCAGCTCGTCGAAGGACACCGTGCCCGATGCGCTGGTCAGGGTGAACGCGGCCTGGGTGGCAGCGCCGGCGGTGACGGTCGGGGCGGCAACCGAGGCGGTGACGAACTGGGCGCCGCCCAGGG
>DJBL01000151.1:10840-10998 GCA_002435595.1 Stenotrophomonas maltophilia | reverse complement strand
CCACTGCCCAGTCCGGCCGCGCCGGCCAGCGCGGCGGCGGTGAGGAAACCACCGGACAGGCCCAGCAAGGCGCTGCCGGCCAGCAGGGTGGTCCACAGCAGCAGCACGGTCAGTATCAGACGACCGCGATGGCGGGCGAACACCTGCTGCAACGTATC
>DJBL01000151.1:10391-10618 GCA_002435595.1 Stenotrophomonas maltophilia | reverse complement strand
GAACACCTGCTGCAACGTATCGATGCGCGGCGCCGTCATGCCGGCACCTCCAGGGCGTGGCGGGTACCGCCGGCGGTCAGGGTCAGGCGGGTATCGGCCCAGGCCATCGCGACCTCGCTGTGGGTGGCGATGATCACGCTGCGACCGCGCGCGAACGCGGCCAGCGTGCGCAGCAGGTCGGCCTCGGTGTCCGGGTCGAGGAAGGCGGTGGGCTCGTCCAGCAACAG
>DJBL01000151.1:0-10117 GCA_002435595.1 Stenotrophomonas maltophilia | reverse complement strand
TCGTCCAGCAACAGCAACTGCGGGTCGCGCAGCAACAGGCGCGCCAGGCCGATGCGGCGCGCTTCGCCACCGGACAGGCCGAAGCCGCGCTCGCCGATCACCGTGTCCAGCCCCGCCGGCAAGGCGGCAGCGAAGCGCATCACCTGGGCCGCCTCGGCCACCGCACGCAGGTGGGCATCGGTGGCGCCGGGATCGGCCAGGCGCAGGTTGTCGGCGATGCTGCCGTGGAACAGGTACGGGCGCTGCCCTGCGTAGCCGACCTCAAGCCCGGGGCGCAGCACGATGCTGCCCGACTGCGGCGGCAGCCAGCCGGCCAGTGCCTCCAGCAGCGTGCTCTTGCCACTGCCGCTGGGGCCGACCAGCGCCAAACGCTGGCCAGGCTCGATCTGGAACGACAGGCCCTGGATCACGTCGTGCTGCGCGCCCAGCGGGCGCACGACCAGGTCGCGCACCAGCACCGGCGGAGCATGCTGTTCCAGCAGCTCGGGCGCTCGCGCCTGCGCGGCCGGCAGCTCGCCGGCGTCATCGGCCCCGGGCAGCGCGCCGAGCAGGCGCTCCACCTCGGCGGCGGCGGCCAGCGCGTTGGCGCGGTCATGGTAGTGCGCGGCCAGACGCCGCAGCGGCGCGTAGAACTCCGGGGCCAGCAGCAGGCAGAACATGCCCACGCCCAGCGTCGGCACCTGTGCATGCAACGACATCAGGCCCAGGTAGCTCAGCCCGAAATACAGCGCCACCATCGCCACGCTGACCGAGGCGAAGAACTCGAGCACGGTGGAGGACAGGAACGCGATGCGCAGCACTTTCATGGTGCGCTCGCGCACGCCTTCGGCCGCGGCGGCCACGCCCTCCAGCTCGGCCTCGCCGCGCCCGTACAGGCGCAGCAGGCCCAGGCCCTTGATCCGATCAGCGAAATGACCACTCATGCGGGCCAGTTCGCCCAGCTGCGCACGGCCGGCCGCTTCTGCGCCCCAGCCCACCAGCATCATGAAGAACGGCACCAGCGGCGCGGTGAACACCAGGATCAGCGCCACCACCCAGTCGGTCCAGGCCACCGCCAGCGCGATCAGCAGCGGCACCACCACTACTTCGATGCGGACCGGCTGGTAACCGGCGTAATAATTCTCGATTGCATCTGCATGCGCCAGCATCAGCTCGCCCAGCTCCCCGGTACGCTGCTGGCGCAGCCACAGCGGGCCGCGTCCAAGCAGGCGCCGGTACACGCGCTCGCGCAGCGCCAGCCGCGCGGCATCGGCCACATCGCCGGCGGCAGCCTGGGTGGCACTGCCCAGCAGCGCGCGCACGGCAAGCACCGCCAGCAGGCCCAACAGCACCGGGGTGGCGTCGGCCAGGGGCCGCTGCTGCACCAGCACGGCCTGGATCAACCAAGCAATGGCAGCGGCCTGCCCGATCAGCAACGCCCCGGAGGCGCTGATGCACAGCGCCGCCAGCCGCTGGCGCCCGCGCGCGGCTACGCCCAGCCCGCCCAGCCACTGCAGGCGGCGACGGCGCAGCGCGGTGGTTTCATCAACAGTAGCGTCGGGGGGTATGCTCAAGGCAGATCACGCAGGGACACAGGGAGGTTTCCGTCGATTGTAGTGGGTGCCGGCAGGGCCCCCGTGCGGCAAGCGGTCGCAGCCTGCCCGGATCGCATACGATTCCTTCGCCTGACCGTTTGTACATTGATCTGAATCAAGGCTGTTTGAAGTTGCTGGTCACAGAATTCATCCCGTAGACCCCCCTTCCCGCCACCTGAAACGGCAAAACCCAACGAGGTAGCCAGGCCATGATTGATCAGACAGTCGTAGAACTGTCGCGGCTGCAATTCGCTCTGACCGCGATGTACCACTTCCTTTTCGTTCCCCTAACGCTCGGCCTGTCGTTCATGGTGGCCATCATGGAGAGCGTCTACGTCATGACCCGCAAACAGGTCTGGCGGCAGATGACCCTGTTCTGGGGCACCCTGTTCGGCATCAACTTCGCCATCGGCGTGGCCACCGGCCTGGTGATGGAGTTCCAGTTCGGCATGAACTGGTCCTACTACAGCCACTACGTCGGCGACATCTTCGGTGCGCCGCTGGCCATCGAAGGGCTGATGGCGTTCTTCCTGGAAGCGACCTTCATCGGCCTGTTCTTCTTCGGCTGGAAGCGCCTGAGCGCGGTCAAGCACCTCACCGTGACCTGGCTGATGGCGCTGGGCACCAACCTGTCGGCGGTGTGGATCCTGATCGCCAATGGCTGGATGCAGAACCCGACCGGTGCGGTGTTCAACCCGGAAACGATGCGCATGGAAGTGGTGGACTTCGCCGCGGTGCTGTTCAACCCGGTGGCGCAGGCCAAGTTCGTGCATACCGTCAGTGCCGGCTACGTGACCGGTGCCGTCTTCGTGATGTCCATCAGCGCGCTGTACCTGCTGCGTGGCAAGTACAAGGACATGGCCCGCCGCTCCTTCGCGGTGGCCGCCGCGTTCGGCCTGCTGTCCTCGCTGTCGGTGGTGGTGCTGGGTGACGAGAGCGGTTACGCCGCCAGCGAGCACCAGAAGATGAAGCTGGCCGCGATCGAAGCGATGTGGGAAACCGAGCGTGCCCCGGCCGACTTCACCGCCTTCGGCATCCCCAACCAGACCACCCACACCAATGATTACGCGATCAAGATCCCGTACCTGATGGGGCTGATCGCCACCCGTTCGCTGGACCAGCCGATCCCCGGCATCCTGGAACTGGTGGGCCGCGCCGAGAACCGCATCCGCGGCGGCCAGCTCGCTTACGGTGCGCTGGAGCGCGTGCGCAAGGACAAGAACGACCTCGAAGCGCGTGAGATGTTCGACCGCCACTGGCAGGACCTGGGCCATGGGCTGCTGCTCAAGCGTTACCGCGAGGACATCCTCAACGCCACCCCGGAAGAAATCTCCAAGGCGGCGATGGATACCGTGCCGCGCGTGGCCCCGCTGTTCTGGACCTTCCGCATCATGGCCGGTCTGGGCTTCTATCTGATCGCCTTCTTCGCACTGGCCTTCTACTTCTCCTGCCGCCACAACTTCCAGGACAAGCGCTGGTTCCTCAAGCTGGCCGTGTGGTCGCTGCCGGCGCCGTGGATCGCGATCGAGTGCGGCTGGTTCGTGGCCGAGTACGGTCGCCAGCCGTGGGCGGTGGATGGCGTGCTGCCCACCTTCTACGCCGCATCGGGCCTGGCCCTGCACGAGATCCTGACCACCCTGGCGGTGTTCACCGCGCTGTACACGGTGCTGCTGGTGATCGAGATCAAGCTGATGCTCAAGGCAATCGGCAAGGGCCCGGAAGAGATCCTGCCCACGCTGCAGGCCGACATCCGCCCCGTTTCCCCCATTGCCGCCGCCCCCGGCCAAGCCTGAGGCAGGAGAATCCAGATGGACTTCATTGCACTTGATTACACCACGCTCCGCGTGATCTGGTGGCTGCTGCTCGGCATCCTGCTGGTTGGCTGGGCCGTCATGGACGGGTTCGACCTGGGCGTTGGCACTCTGCTGCCGTTCGTGGCCAGGACCGACGAGGAACGCCGGCTGGTGATCAACACCGTCGGCCCGGTCTGGGAAGGCAACCAGGTATGGCTGGTGCTGGGGGGCGGCGCGATCTTCGCCGCGTGGCCGCCGCTGTACGCGGTGAGCTTCTCCGGCTTTTACCTGGCCGTGTTCCTGATGCTGTTCGGGCTGATCCTGCGCCCGGTCGCCTTCAAGTACCGCAGCAAGATGCCCGGCACGCGCTGGCGCCAGAACTGGGACCGGGCGCTGTTTGTCGGCGGCCTGTTGCCGGCACTGATCGCAGGCGTGGCGGTGGGCAACGTGCTGGTGGGCGTGCCGTTCCACTTCGATGACAGCATGCGCATCTTCTACACCGGCACCCTGCTCGGCCTGCTCAACCCGTTCGCCCTGGTGGCGGGTCTGGTCAGCGTGGCGATGGTGGTGTCGCACGGTGCGGCGATGCTGGTGCTCAAGACCGACGGCCCGGTGGCCGAGCGTTCGGCCCGGTATGGCAGCGTGGCTGCACTGGCGAGCTTCGTGTTGTTTGCCGCCGCCGGTGCCTGGGTGGCCTTCGGCCTGCCCGGCTACCAGATCACCTCGCAGGTGGTCACCGACGGCCCGACCAACCCGCTGTTGAAGACCGTTGAACTGGGCAGCGTCGCCGGCGGCTGGCTGCGCAACTACAGCAGCATGCCCGCCACCGTGGTGTTCCCGCTGCTCGGGCTGCTGGGTGCCCTGGCCAGTGCGGTGCTGCTGCGTGCCCGCCGTGGCGGCCTGGCGTTCATCGCCTCGGGCGCCTCGATCGCCGGCATCATCCTCACCGTCGGCTTTGCGATCTTCCCGTTCCTGCTGCCCTCCTCCAGCCAGCCGATCTCCAGCCTGACCGTCTGGGACAGCTCGTCCAGCCACCTCACGCTGTGGATCATGCTGATCGCCACGGCCATCTTCCTGCCCATCATCCTGGCCTACACCACCTGGGTGTACCGCGTGCTGAAGGGCAAGACGACCGCCGAGGAAATGGGCGACAACCCCAACGCGTATTGATCCCCCGGTGCCGGCCAGCGGCCGGCACCCACCCCGCACATAGGAGATTGACCATGTGGTATTTCGCCTGGATCCTCGGCGCCGGCCTGGCCTCGGTCGTGGCCATCCTCAACGGCATGTGGTTCGAAGCCCGCGAAACCAGCCGGCTGGACGACGAGCAGCGTTGAAACTGTAAAAAAAGGTTGCCGATACGGCCTTCACACCGTATTCTTGGCGGCTCCTTCGGGGTGTAGCTCAGTCTGGTAGAGCGCTACGTTCGGGACGTAGAGGTCGCAGGTTCGAATCCTGTCTCCCCGACCACTTCTGGTGGTCGCATCGAAGCCTGGAAACACGATTTCCAGGCTTTTGTGTCTAAGGCCGTGGTGACACGGCACCGAAGGTGAATGAAACATCCCCCTTGCCGCCGAATGCGGGGATGGCTACAATAGGCGGCTCCTTACGGGGTGTAGCTCAGTCTGGTAGAGCGCTACGTTCGGGACGTAGAGGTCGCAGGTTCGAATCCTGTCTCCCCGACCACTTCTGGTGGTCAGTATCAGATTCACGTTGAAAGGCTCGAAAGTTCTTGATGTTGAAGACTTTCGGGCCTTTTTCCGTTTGGGGGGCGTGCGTCGACAGGCACCGCTCTACCCATGCCCTGCCCCCCGCGTCGAACAACCCGAACCGGCGCGAAAACAGATCGGGCGCCGGTTGCGTGCCCTGGTGGGGGGTTGGGGGCAATCGATGACGTGGCTCAACGCGTACGCTGCACAACCAAAGAACGTGGCGTTCCTTGAACGCGAGGATCTGGCGCACGTCGACTGTCCGATGCCAGCGCCGCCCCGACCCGGGGCCAGGCCAACACCGCGATGTCCACGAGCGCAGGTTCTCCGCCTACCGAACGCTGCGCATGAAAAGCGGCAGGTGGACGCATGGGAGGGCATGATTGCATCAGGCATGCGTTCCAAGCGGCTCGGCCCGCGTGGCTGAACAACAGACCGGCTCACATGGGAGTGAACAGGGTGATCAGACAAGCATCGGCAAGCATCCGTCATGCTCCCGCCCCCGCAATACTCCGCACTCAAACGCTTGCAATGCTCTGCATCGCGATGGCTTCCTGCTCCCACACGCCTTCTGCGACGCCCACGTCCATGCCCGAGGCACCCGTCTCAACGAGCGCCGCTTCTACATTGACGCCCGATACTGTTTCCATGCATCCGCACTTGTCACCCGAAGACGTCGGACGCCGCTTTCTGCGCATGGTCGACAGCCTCACGTCATTCGATGCGCTGTCGGAGAGCCGGATACTTGAGAACATGCGACTGCCGATTACCCACTCCGACCCGAAGATCGGAGGTTACATGTCGGCGCAGATTCCCGACTCCAGCTGGCGGTACAGCTTCAGCTATCGAATGGATCCAGCGCACGCACGCTACACGAACGCAACACTGGAATTCAGCAATGACAGGGATGATGGGGCCGCAATGACACCCGTATGCCGCCTTGATTTCGACGCGTATGTAATGGCACTGGAAGAGGCCGGCTTCGCGGAAGTGCAGGGTTCGGCAGAGTACCAATCCCCCATACCGCACCCCCTCCTCCATCCCGGGACCGGCGAGATCATTCAGCACGAGGAGCGAAGGCATTTTCGAATCCCAACCTACCTCTATTCCCGAGGGGATGTTGGCGTGGTGATCCGCCAGCGCCGCGAAGCCGACGCGCCGGAAGCCAGTCTCCACCATGGTTGCGTGGAGTCGATCAGCGTAGGCAAAGGGTCTTGAGCCATGACAGGCCCGAATGCTCCACTCCTGGCTGCCCTTGACCACCTCGCAGCGCAACCGGCGGTTACGCCGGCCCCAGACGCCCACTTACACGCAGCAAGCGGCTTGGCGATTCCATTCATGCACCGCAGGTACAATGCCTGCCTTCGGGATGCGCGCGCCCTGCCCCATCCTTGCCATTGAATCCACGCTGCCACCGGCCCTGCGCCGGCGGCGGCGTTTCCGCACATCCGCCCCCCGGTGTTGCGCCACCTGCACGAGATCCACGCCCATGACATCACCCGATCCCCATGCCTCGTCCCTGCTGCGCGGACGCGTGCTGGCGTTCGCCGCCATCCTGCTGGCTGCGCTGAACCTGCGCACCGCGGTTACCTCGGTGACCCCGCTGCTGGACCTGCTCGGCACCACCTTCGGCTTCGGCACCACGATGACCGGCGTGCTCGGCATGCTGCCCACGGCCTCGTTCGCGCTGTTCGGCGTCACCACGCCGATGGTGGCCCGTCGCATCGGGCTGGAACGCACCGCGCTGCTTGCCATGGGCCTGGCCACCGTGGGCCTGCTGCTGCGCTCGATGGCCGGCGGCATCGGCAGCCTGCTGTTCGGGTCGATCGTGGCGCTGGCCGGCATGGGTATCGGCAACGTGGTGGTACCGCCGCTGGTGAAGCGTTACTTCGCCAACCGCGTCGGCACCGTCAGCACGCTGTACATCACCGTGCTGCAGGTCGGCACGATGATGCCTGCCCTGCTCGCCGTACCCCTGGCCGAAAGCGCCGGCTGGCGTGTGTCGCTCGGCATCTGGTCGATCCTGGCGCTGGCCGCGGCGCTGCCGTGGCTGATGCTGGCCCGGCGCCGCCCGCACCCGGACCCGCTGGACACCGCCGCCGATCCGGCCGCGCAGCCGCACGGCAAGGTCTGGCGCACGCCGCTGGGCTGGGGCATGACGCTGATGTTCGGCATGACCTCGCTGATGACCTACTCGATGTTCACCTGGCTGCCGCGGATCGTGGTGGAAGCCGGTGCCAGCCCGGGCTTCGGCGGCATCATGGTGGCCATCTTCGCCGCCTGCGGCCTGCTGCCGTCGCTGACCATGCCAGCGCTGGCCGTGCGCCTGCGCAACCCGTTCCCGCTGGTGCTGATCGGTTTTTCCGCGTTCCTGATCGCGTTCGCCGGGCTGCTGTTCGCGCCGATGAAGGCGCCGTGGCTGTGGGCGATCCTGCTCGGCATCGGTCCGTCCACCTTCCCGCTGGCGCTGACCCTGATCAACCTGCGCACCCGCACCCCGGCCGGCTCGGCGGCGCTGTCCGGTTTCATGCAGGGCGTGGGCTATGCCTTCAGCTGCCTGGGGCCGTTCCTGTTTGGCTGGCTGCACGAAATCAGCGGCGCGTGGTACCTGCCGTTCGGGTTCCTGGTGTTCTGCGCGCTGGTGCTGCTGACCGCCTCCTGGGTGGCCTGCAAGCCGCAGAAGCTGGAAGACCAGTGGTGATGTGACCGGCCGTAGTGCCGGCCAACGGCCGGCCCTGCCGCCTTTACGCCCGGGTCTGGCCTTCGCCGCGCACCACGAAACGCTCCACCGTGAGTGCCTCCAGGCCCATCGGGCCGTAGGCGTGCAGGCGCGTGGTGGAGATCCCGATCTCCGCGCCGAGGCCGAGCTCACCGCCATCGGAGAAGCGCGAGGACGCGTTGACCATCACCACCGCCGAGCGCAGCGCGTGCACGAAACGTTCGGCTGCCTGCGGGTCATCGGTGGCGATCACTTCGGTATGGTCCGAGCTGTACTGCTGGATGTGCGCCAGCGCCTGCTCCAGGTCGTCGACCACGCGCACGGCGATGACCAGGTCCAGGTACTCGGCGGCGTAATCCTCGTCGGTGGCCGGCTGCGCCCCGGTGAGCCACCGGCGCGCACGGTCATCGGCGCGCAGCTGCACGCCGCGCGCGCGCAGTGCCGTGTCGGCCAGCGGCAGGAAGCTGGCCGCGATGTCGGCGTGCACCAGCAGCGTCTCCAGCGAGTTGCAGGCCGAGGGACGGCTGCATTTGCCGTCCACCAGCAATGCCACGGCGCGTTCGACCTGCGCAGCGCGATCCACGTACAGGTGGCACACGCCCTTGTAGTGCTTGATCACCGGCACGCGCGCATGCTCGACCACGAAGCGGATCAGGCCCTCGCCGCCGCGCGGGATCGCCAGGTCCACCAGGTCGTTGAGCTGCAGCAGTTCCAGCATGGTCTCGCGGCGCAGGTCTTCGACCAGGGTCAACGCGGCATCGGCCACGCCGGCCTCGCGCAGTGCGCGCTTGAGTGCGGCGGCGATGGCGGTATTGGAGTGGATCGCCTCCGAACCGCCGCGCAGGATCACCGCATTGCCCGCCTTGATGCACAGCGCGGCAGCATCGGCGGTCACGTTCGGGCGCGCCTCGTAGATCATCGCGATCACGCCCAGTGGCACGCGTACCTTCTGCACGCGGATGCCGTTGGGACGCACGTCGTCGCGGGTGACCACGCCGACCGGATCGGGCAGCGAAGCCACCTCGCGCAGGGCCGCGGCGATGCCGGCCAGGCGCCCGGGGTCCAGCGCGAGGCGATCCAGCATCGCGGTGCCGACGCCCTTTTCGCTCGCGGCGGCGAGGTCGCGCGCGTTGGCGGCAAGGATCGCATCGGCATCGGTCTCCAACGCGGCGGCCATGGCCTCCAGCAGTGCCGCCTTGGCGGTGGAAGACAGCTGCGCCAGTTGCCGGGCTGCGGCGCGGCAGGCCAGCGCCTGGGCGCGGATGTCGGAGGGGGAGCTGGCGACCATCTCAATATCCTCGAGAAAAACGGGGTACAGCCATGCCATGCGTGGCTGCGGGATGTCCAACCGGGCCGGCCTGCGTAGCCACGCAGGGCGTCGCACAACACGCCAGGGCATCGATCACAGCAGCACCAGATCGTCGCGATGGATCACATTGCCACCGTAGTTGTAACCGAGCACGGCCTCGATGTCGCGCGAGTGGCGGCCGGCAATGCGGCGGATGTCGCTGGCCGAGTACTGGCTCACGCCACGGGCCAGCCGCACCTGGCCACCGGCATCGCACAGGCGCACTTCGACCATGTCGCCGCGGCGGAAGTCCCCGTCGGCGCCGCGCACGCCGCCGGGCAGCAGCGAGGCGCCCTTGTCGCGCAGCGCGGTTGCCGCGCCGTCGTCGACCAGGATCGCGCCCGGCTCCAGCGGTGCATGCCGCAGCCAGTACTTGCGCGCGGCCACCCGGGTCTGCCCGGCATGGATGCGCGTGCCGAACAGCCGGCCCTGCGCCAGTGCACGCACCACCTCGCTGTCGCGGCCGTTGAACAGGCAGGTATCGATACCGACGCGGCCGGCCTTGGCCGCCGCCTCCAGCTTGGTATGCATGCCGCCGGTGCCCGCACCGCTGCCGGCGCCACCGGCCATCGCCAGCACCTCACTGGTGAGTTCGGGCACGTCGTGGATCGGGCGCGCCTGCGGATCACGGCGCGGGTCGGCGCTGTACAGGCCGTCGATGTCGGTGGCGATGAACAGCACGTCGGCATCGATCAGCGCGGCGACCGTGGCGGCGAGGTTGTCGTTGTCGCCCAGCTTGAGCTCGTCCACCGACACGGTGTCGTTTTCGTTCACCACCGGCAGCGCGCCCAGGCGCAGCAGCTCATTGAGGGTGGCGCGCGCATTGAGGTAGCGACGGCGATTGCGCAGGTCGTCGTGGGTCAGCAGCACCTGCGCCACCGGGCGCTCGAAGAAGCGCTGCCACAGTCCGATCAGCTGCGCCTGGCCCAGCGCGGCCAGGGCCTGGCGGGCCGCCATCGCCAGATCGGAAGAGC
>DJBL01000152.1 GCA_002435595.1 Stenotrophomonas maltophilia | reverse complement strand
CCCAGGCGCTGCGCAGCGCGTGCTGGGCCTGCAGCAGGCGTGCCGGCAGGTCCGGATGGGCCGGCAGCAGGGCGTGGTCGTCCGGGCCGGGCACGTAGTCCATCAGCCCGGCGGCCAGCGCGGCGTCCAGATCGTCATCGAGCACCAGCATCAGCAGGCGCGCGGGCAGGGCGGTGGGCAGCTGCGACATGGTTCAGCGGTTCTGGAATACCGGCGGGCGTCGCGCCAGGAAGGCGGCGGTGCCTTCGCGCATGTCCTCGGTGGCGAACATCAGCCCGAACTGCGCGCTTTCGTACTCCAGCCCCTCGCCCAGCGCACATTCGCCGCCGACATGGATCGCATCCAGGATCCCGCGCAGCGCCAGTGGCGCAGCGTTGGCCAAGTGCGACGCAAGCGCGGCCACCCGCGCATCCAGCGCATCGGCCGCCACCACGTCGTTGACGATGCCCAGCTGCAACGCGCGGGTGGCGGCGATCGGCGTGCCCAGCAGGCACAGTTCCAGCGCGGCGGCGCGACCGCACAGGCGCAGCAGCCGCTGGCTGCCACCGAAGCCGGGAATCAGGCCGAGGTTGATCTCCGGCTGGCCGACCCTGGCGCTGTCAGAGGCGATGCGCAGGTGGCAGGCCATGGCCAGCTCCAGGCCGCCGCCCAGCGCAAAACCATTGATGCGGGCCAGCACCGGCTTGGGCATGCGTTCGATGCGGCGCATCAACTGCTGGCCCAGCAGCGAGAAGTCACGTCCCTGAACCGGGCTCAATCCGTTCATTTCCGCGATGTCGGCACCGGCAACGAATGCCTTCGGGCCGGCCCCGGTCAGCACCACCACCCGCACCTGCGGGTCCGCCGCAGCGGCGGCAAAGGCCGCATCCAACGCTTCCAGGGTGGCGCGGTTGAGTGCGTTGAGCTTGTCGGGCCGGTTCACCGTGACGGTGCGGATGGCGCCGTCGTCGGCAATCTGGACCGGGGCGGGGGCGATGGGGGCGTCGACCACGGTGGGGCTCCTGAAAAACGTTAAAAAAAAGTGATGTTGAACTCTTGAAACGAAGTCAGGTCATAGCCTGCGTCGTTAGTGGCGGTTCAACGTTGCGGCGGCTATCCTAACCCGTCGCCTCAGGGCGGCCCAACGCGTCCTGAGTTACCACCCCTGGAGAAAAGTTTGATGAAGTTGCGTTCTATCGCGGTCGCCGTCGCGGCCCTGGCCCTGACGGGCAATGCCTTCGCCCAGGACACCTCGTCCGAAAAGGGCAAGCTGAGCTATTACTTCGGTTACGACTACGGTAACAACCTGGCTGAACTCACCGCCCGCGGCGAGCAGCTGGACATCAACTCGGTGGTGAAGGGCCTGCAGGATGCCTACGCCAAGAAGCAGCCGTCGATCACGGCTGAGCAGTTGAAGCCGGCGGTCGAAGCCTTCCAGAAGCGCGAGCAGGGTCGTGCCCAGGCCGCCAAGGCCGAGTACGAAAAGGCCGCTGCTGAAAACAAGACCAAGAGCACCCAGTTCCTGACCGCCAACAAGGCCAAGGCCGGCGTGCAGGCGCTGCCGAGCGGCGTGCAGTACCGCGTGATCGAAGCCGGCAAGGGCGCCAAGCCGACCCAGGCCAGCACCGTGCAGCTGGAAGTGGCCGGTCCGTACCCGTACGGCACCCGTCCGGCCGAAGCGCGCCCGGCGCAGCAGATTCCGTCGATCAAGGTCAGCGAAGTCGAAATGAAGGCCATGCGCGAAGTGCTGCTGCAGATGCCGGCCGGCTCGAAGTGGGAAGTCACCCTGCCGCCGGAACAGGCCTACGGTGCCGACCCGCGTACCCCGTTCCCGCCGAACGTGGCCGTGCAGTTTGAAATCAAGCTGATCAGCGTCAAGTAAGCGACAGCGGTACACCAAGACGCGCCGGTAGTTTCTACCGGCGCGTTTTCGTTTCCGGCACGCGGGCCGATGCCTGCCCGGAGCGCGGCAATCACCGCGCAAAGCGCGTGCAATCGCGCTACTGTTGTGCGGTGAATCCCACGGAACGTCCCACCCATGCGATACCCACGCCCTGCATCGGCATCTGCGCGCTCGACCGCGCCGGTTACTGCGGCGGCTGCCTGCGCAGCGTGGACGAAATCACCCGCTGGTCAACCATGAGTCGCGATCAACAGACCCATGCCATGCAGCACACGCTGCCGCTGCGCGAACAGCTGCGGCGGTCGCTGCGCGGCTCGCTGGCCGAACACGAACGCCTGCTGCGCGCATTGCACCCGCTGGACCAGCCGCCTACCGGCGAAGGCTGGAACCACAGTGAACTGAGCGACCTGCTGCCGCCCGGTCCGCCGGTCGAAGCAGCGGTGCTGGCCGGCATCGTGCCGCGCGACAGCGGCGCGCAGGTGATCCTGACCCGGCGCACCGAGACCCTGCGCCAGCATGGCGGGCAGGTCGGGTTCCCGGGCGGGCGCACCGAGCCGGACGACCGCGACGCGGTGGCCGCGGCGCTGCGCGAAAGCCAGGAGGAAATCGCGCTGTTGCCCACCCAGGTGCAGGTGCTGGGCTACCTGGATCCCTTCGTGACCATCACCGGCTATCGGGTGATGCCGGTGGTGGCGGTGATCGACCCGGCCTTCGTGGCCGTGCCGCAACCGGAGGAGGTGGCCGAAGTCTTCGAAGTACCGCTGGCCTACCTGATGGAGCCGGCCAACCTGCACCAGGTGGAGATCGACCACCGAGGGCGCATCCGCCACGTGCTGGAGTACGCCTGGCCCGGCCAGCGCATCTGGGGCGCCACCGCCGCCATCCTCTACAACCTGCGTCGTCGCCTGGAGCAGACCCGATGAACAGCGCCATCCCCGCCTGGACCACCCTGGTCGACGTCGCCGCCCTGGCGGCCGTGCTCGGCCACGACGGCACCCGTGTCATCGATGCGCGGGCCACGGCCAGCACCGCGGTGCGCGTGGTGGATGCGCGTTTCTCGCTCGCCGATCCGCAGTCGGGTGCGGCCGCCTACGCGCAGGGCCATATCCCCGGCGCGCTGCACGCCGACCTCAACGCCGACCTGGCCGACCTCGGCAGGCACGGCCACGGCCGGCATCCCTTGCCGGACAGCGCCGCGTTCGCGGCCACGCTCGGCCGCTGGGGTATCGGCGAGGACACCCAGGTGGTGGTCTACGATGCCGCCGATGGCAGCATGGCGGCTGCCCGCCTGTGGTGGCTGCTGCGCCTGCTCGGCCATGCGCGCGTGGCGGTGCTCGACGGCGGCCTGGCGGCATGGCAGGCCGCAGGGTTGCCTCTCAGCACGGCCGTGCCGGACGTGGCCGCGCTGCCGGCCCATCCGGGCCAGTTCGATCGCGACCAGATCGCCTCGGTGGACGAGGTCGCCTCGCGCCTGAAGCACGCGCCGGGCTGGCTGCTCGACGCGCGCGCGGGCGAGCGTTTCCGGGGCGAGGTGGAGCCACTGGATCCAGTGGCCGGGCACGTGCCTGGCGCGGTCAACCGCCCCTTCGCGCTGAACGTGCACGAGGGCCGGCTGCGCCCGGCCGCCGACCTGCGCGCGGCGCTGCAGCCGCTGATCGGTGCGCATGATCCGCGCCAGGTGGTGGTGATGTGTGGCTCGGGCGTGACCGCCTGCCATCTGTTGCTGGCGATGGAAGTCGCCGGACTGCACGGGGCGAAGATCTATGCCGACTCGTGGAGCGGGTGGGTGGCCGATTCCTCGCGTCCGGTGGCCACCGGCGCGTAGCCGCGCTCAGCCGCGCAGTTCGTGCAGCGGCGCGGCCGCCAGTACCCGCGGCCAGGGGAACAGCGGGCCGGGATCGCGCTTGCGCGGCACGCGCCGCTCGGGATCGTCGCTGGCCACTTCCTCGCGCGTATCCAGCCATTCATGGCCGGCGATGTGGCGCAGCGTCGGCACGGCCTGGCACAGGTGCTGCAGCAGGTCGATCAGCGCGGCGATCTGGGCATCGGGGTAGGGCTCGTCCATCGCCTGGTGGCGTGAGTCCAGCCAGTGCGGGTAGCGCCCGCGGTTGACCAGCTCGATGCCGATCGAGCGCGGGTTGAAGCCGCTGACATGGTGGGCCACGCGCTCCAGCGCGACGTACTGCACGATGCTGCCGTCACGGTCGATGTAGAAGTGGCCGCTGTTGCCGCTGCCGCTGTCGTAGAGCACGCGTTCGCCGTACGCGCGGGCCATCGCCAGGTCGGGCAGTTCGGTGCAGTGGATCACCACCAGGTCGATCTGCTCGGGCCTGCGCGCGCCCAGGCTGTCCTGGTAGGGCAGGGGCTGCTGGGCGATCGGTGGCGGGGCGCGGTCGGGCATGCGCCGATGCTAGCATTCGGGCATGAATGCTCACATTGAAATCCGCCCGGTGCGCGCATGAGCCGGGGCCACTGCATCCTTTCCCACGGCTTTGAAAGCGGCCCGGACGCCACCAAGGTGACCGCGCTGGCCGAGGTCGCCCAGCGCCTGGGCTGGAGCCACGAACGCCCGGACTACACCGATCTGGACGCCATGCGCGAGGTCAGCAGCGTGGGCGACGTGCGCGCCCGCCTGCAGCGCCTGCTGGAGCGCGCCGCCAACGCCGCGGCCGCCGGCCCGGTGGTGCTGGCCGGCTCCAGCCTGGGGGCCTACATCTCGGCCATCGCCTCGCTGCAGGTGCCCACCCGCGGCCTGTTCCTGATGGTGCCGCCCACCACGATGGGCCCGATGCCTGCGCTGGAGGCGGCCAGGGTGCCGATCAGCGTGGTCCATGCCTGGCACGACGAACTGATTCCCGCCGCGCAGGTGATCGCCTGGGCGCAGGCGCGCTCGGCCCGCCTGCTGCTGGTCGATGACGGGCACCGGCTGAACAACCACGTGGACGTATCGGCGCGGGCGTTCGAGGAACTGCTGCGGTCGCTCTGAGCGGGCAGTGAGGGAATCGGCGGCGCCGGCCGGCCCCCGCGCCTGGCGCCGCCT
>DJBL01000150.1:19665-19929 GCA_002435595.1 Stenotrophomonas maltophilia | reverse complement strand
GCCCTGACCGGGCAGAGCCGGCCGGCGCCCGGTCGGGCAGCCGTCCCGGTGGGCGGCGCCCGGCCGCCCACCCAAGCAGTCGGACGATGCGCGCCCCGCCCGGTCGATGCCTGCACAAGCAGACGATGCACGCACCGCGCCCCGTTGATGCCCACACGACCGGACGATGCATGCGCCATGCCCCGTTGACGCCCGCGTGACCGGACGATGCACGTGCCATGCCCGATTGACGTCCGCACGACCGGGCGACGCATGCGCCATGCC
>DJBL01000150.1:885-19472 GCA_002435595.1 Stenotrophomonas maltophilia | reverse complement strand
GGGCGACGCATGCGCCATGCCCGATTGACGCCCGCACGACGGGGCGACGCACGCGCCATGCCCTGGTAGGGTCGCGCCCCAGCCGACTGCACGCGGATGGTCAACGTTCGATGTAGGCATGACCCTCAACGGAATAGCCGTTTCCACATGCCACACCGTTCCAGTTCATGCGTCCCCGGACGTGGGCGGGCTATCGGCAGTCGGTTGGGACCCGACCCGACCGCGGCGGAGTCGACATGCCCCGTTGACGCTCGGACGCCCTGGCGATGCACGCGCCATGCCCGATTGACGCCCGTACGACGGGGCGACGCATGCGCCATGCCCTGGTAGGGTCGCGCCCCAGCCGACTGCACGCGGACGGTCAACGTTCGATATAGGCATGACCTTCAACGGAATGGCCGTTTCCACATGCCACACCGTTCCAGTTCATGCGTCCCCGGACGTGGGCGGGCCACCGGCAGTCGGCTGGGACCGGACCCTGCCGCAGCCGGTCGAACGGATGATGTGGGGATGACCTTCAACGGAATGGCCGACGCCTGCGGCCAACCCCCTTACAATGGCGGTCTTTCCACGTACAGATAGACGCCACCATGTCCAAGCAGTCCAAGGCCAAGCGCGACAAGCGCAAGAAGCAGCAGCCCAAGCGCCCGATCAACCGCCTCAACGCCCAGCAGCCGGTGCAGAACCATGCCGTGCTGACCAACGAAGAGGGCCAGGTGGTGGCCGCGATCGGCCTGCAGGGCACCGAGTGGCTGCTGGCCATCGGCGGCCAGACCATGGGCAACGCCGACAACCCGATCCCGATGCTGGCCATGCTCAAGCACCTGTCCAACGTGCAGGAAAAGGAAGGCCGCAAGGTCAACCTGGAATACTCGACCCAGCTGCAGCAGCTGATCGATGACCTGGCCGCCGACGAAGGCAAGACCGCCGACGAGTACCTGGCCCAGCTGGTTTCCGAGTTCGAAGGCGTGGAAGGTGAAGACGGCGCCGAAGACGCCGAAGACGCCGAAGACGCGCAGATCGTCGCCGAAGAAGGCAGCGATGCCGCCGCCGAGGCCACCCCGGCCGCCAGCGACGACAAGCCGCAGGCCTGAGCCACGGCCACCCGGTGACGGTCTATATCGACGATGCGGTACACCCCTGGCGCGGCGAGCGCTGGGCGCATCTGATGGCCGACACCCTGCCCGAGCTGCACGCCATGGCCGAGCAGCTCGGGATTCCCCGGCGGGCCTTCCAGAACCGCCCCAGCGGCGCACACTACGATGTGCCCGCCCCGCTACGCCTGCAGGCCATCGCACTGGGGGCGCAGGCCATCTCGCGGCACACCGACCGCGCGTTGGTCAAAGCCGTCATCGCCAACGCACGCAGCCAGTACCGCTAGCTGCCGACCGGCACCGTCATCCCGCGGTCAGGCCCTCAGAACGGATCGCTGCCCGGCCGCACTTCCACGCCCAGCAGCGAGCACAGCGCCAACATGGCGTCGTCGTCGCGGGTGAGCGCCATCCAGCCGGCCAGTCCGCCGTTGCCGGTGTCCACGCTCCACAGCGAATAATTGTGCTCGCGCAGACGGTCGTAGGCGGTCGCCATCAACACCGGGGCATCCACCGCAGCCGCGAAATCCTCGTCGTCCAGGTCGCCGCCCCAGTCCAGCTGCAGGTTCCAGCGCGCGGCCAGCTCGTTCACCGCCGAGGTCAGGGCGTCGGCATCCTCGCGCTCCACCTCGAAACCGGATTGCCAGGCAATGGCCGCCATCAACGGCGGCAGCCAGTCGGCCTCCTCATCGATGTCCTCGCCGGCCTCCAGCACCGCCTCGCGCCAGCGGTTGAACTGCTGCAGGCCCAATTCCTCGTCGCCCGGGTTGATCAGCACGAACAGGTTCCAGATCCGCGCCTCGAAATCGTCTTCGTCGAAATCGCGCTCGTCTTCTTCGAAGTCGAAATAATCGCTGTTGTCAGGCATGACCGGTAGTTCCTTGAGGCAGGCGGGCATTCTGCCGTGCAGTGGCGTTGGCAGGAAGCGAAATTCGGCGTGGGCCGCGCCGCGGTTTATCCTGTGCGCCTGGAAGATGGCCGTGGTGGCCGTCACAACTGAATGACCATGAGCGATACCCCTCCCGATCACCTGGCGATCAACCCGACCAGCCCCTTCCATGACGCCGCCGCCCTGGAACGCGGGGTCGGCATCCGTTTCAACGATGTCGAGCGCGACAACGTCGAGGAATACTCGGTCAGCGAAGGCTGGATCCGCGTGCAGGCCGGCAAGGCCCGCGATCGCCGCGGCAACCCGATGACCATCAAGATCAAGGGCACCGTGGTGGCGTATTACCTGGACCAGAAGCCGGCGTAATCGCTCCACCGGCCCACGGTCGGTGGCTGACCGGGATTGACGGCTGCGCCGTCAATCCCGTTGGCGGGTTTCCAGCAGATCCAGGTTGCGGATCAGCTTGCGCGAAACCTCGTCGGAAATGGTGCCGCGCCGGGTCAGCCGGAACAGCTCTTCGCGCTCGGCAGTGAGCCCGGCCCCGCGCAGCTGGCGGTAGCCCTGCTCCATGCGCTGCACCTTTTCCGGGTCCGCATCCGGGCCATCATCCTTCTCCAGATTGCGCTGGTACAGCAGGCTCACGCGTGAGGCGGCGTCGTTGTAGAGCTGCACGTTCTCGGTGGTCTGGTTCTGCACCAGCTGCTGGCGCATGCGCTCCACGCCGGCCAGCGCAGCCTTGGAGGCCAACCGGCGGGCCAGATCCTCGGCCTTGCGCTCGCCGGAGTCGGCCGGCAGCTCCAGCCCCTTGAGCAGGCGCGGCAGGGCCACGCTGGCGCCGACCAGCGACACCAGGATGACCGCCGCGGCCAGGAAGATCACCAGATCACGTGCCGGGAAAGCGCTGCCATCGGGCAGGAACAGCGGCAGGGTGAGCACGCCGGCCAGGGTGATCGCCCCGCGCACGCCGGCCACCGAGGTGGCCACTACGATCCGCCACGAGGTGCCCGGCCGCGCTTCACCGCGGTGGCGCGCACGCAGCACGCTCCAGCGCAGCGACAACCACACCCACGCCAGGCGCAGCAGCACCAGCGCCAGGTTGATCACCACCACGTACACCAGCAGCCACCACGCACTGTGGTGGCCACTCTCGCTCACGGTGGTGATCGCGCGCTCCACGATCCCCGGCAACTGCTCGCCGAGCAGCACGAACATGATGCCGTTGAAGCTGAACTGCAGCATCCCCCAGACCGCCGCGCGCTGCACGCGCATGCTGCCCGATACGCGGCCGGTCAGCTCGACATAGCTCATGGTGATGCCCGCGGCCACCGCCGCCAGGATGCCCGAGGCGTTGGCCTCTTCGGCCAGCAGGTAGGCGGCGAACGGAATCAGCAGGTTGACCAGCAGCGCCGCGCCGGGCTCTTCACCAAAGCGCCGCCACAGCCAGCGCTGGAAGGTGGACACGCCCAGTGTCACCGCCGCACCGATCACCACCCCGGCCAGCGCCACCCACAGGAACGTGAGCGAGGCCGAGGCCAGCGAAAAGGTGCCGGTCATCACCGCGGCCACCGCGAAGCGGAAGCAGACCAGGCCGGAGGCATCATTCAACAACGACTCGCCTTCCAGGATGTGCATCAGCCGCTTGGGGATCGGCGCGCGCGAGGCGATCGACCCCACCGCGACCGGATCGGTGGGCGAGATGATCGCGGCCAGTGCGAAGGCCACCGCCAATGGCATAACCGGGATCATCCAGTGGATCAGGAACCCGGCACCGATCACGGTGAACACCACCAGCCCGAACGCCAGCTCCAGGATCACGCCCTTGTCGCGGAACAGGCCCTGCTTGGGGATGCGCCAGCCATCCAGGAACAGCAGCGGCGGCAGGAACAGCAGGAAGAACATCTCCGGTTCCAGCGCATGGCCACGGTTGAACACCCCGGCGATCACCGCGCCCAGGCCGATCTGCACCAGGGGCAGCGGCAACGACAACGGCAGCACCCGGACCAGGTAGCCGCTGGCCACCACGGCCACCAGCATCGCCAGGACGACTTCAATGGTATGCATGCATTTTCCAGTGGACGGCGCGAGGGGGAGGCTGCGGGCAGCCAGGCGCCGGAAACTGCAAAAAAACTACCACACCCATCCGCCTGCGCGAACGCCGACGCTGCCGCGGCTCAGTGGCCGGACAGCAGCGCGCGCGTGGTCCACGCGTTGAAATCGGCCTGCATCGCAGCGGTCAGCGTGTGATCCGCCGGGTAGCCGTGCAGTGCATGCTCCACGCCGAGCGCCTGCAGCCGCGCCGCCGCGGCGGTGGCCAGCGCGAACGGCAGCTTGCTGTCCTGCTCACCGTGCAGGATCAACCCGCGCACGCCACGCGTGGCGATATCGGCGGGAATGTACGGTGCGATCTCCGGCAGGATCCGCCCGGACAGGATGGCGAACCGGCGGGCCACCTGCGGCGCAGTCAGGGCGACGCTGGCACTCATGATGCCGCCCTGGCTGAAGCCGGCCACCAGCGTGTGCGCGGCATCCACGCCGTGCTGTGCCTGCAGTGCACGCACGTAATCGATGAGCAACAGGCGGCTGGCCTCGGCCTGCGCGGGCTCGATCACCGGCCCCTGCGCGCCGAACTGCACGCTGAACCAGCCGAACGCGTCCGCCCCGAACGCCAGCGGCGCACGCGGCAGCACCACCTCCAGGCGCGGGTCCAGGCCGTGCGCCAGCGCCTGCAGCGAACGTTCGTTGCTGCCCACGCCATGCAGCAGCACCACCAGCCCGTGCGCCGGGCCGCGGGCCGGGCGCACCACGGCGTGCAGCGTGCTCATGCCGCCGCCCCGTCGAAGCGGTAGATGTCCATCGCCAGGAACCCCGCGTCGATGCCCGCATCGATGCGCTGCGCACCCAGCGTGTCACCCCCGGCCGCGCCCATCGCCACATGCAGCGGTTGCAGGTGCTCGTCGGTCGGATGTGCCTTGACGGCGTGCGGCGCACGGGCACGGTAGTCGAGCAGCGCGGCGCTGTCGTCGGCCTGCAGGCGCTGCTCCACCCAGTCGATGAAGGGCCGCACGTACGGCGCTTCCTTGCCGTCCTGGTAATGGCCCCAGTCGTGCAGGTTGTGGGTGATGCTGCCCGAGCCGATCACCAGCACACCCTGCTCGCGCAGCGGCGCCAGCGCGCGGCCCAGCGCGAACTGGTGGGCCGGCCCCAGCAGCGGCTGGATCGCCAGCGGCACCACCGGAATGTCGGCCTGCGGGTACAGGAAGCGCAGCGGCACCCACGCGCCGTGGTCGAGACCGCGGGCGGGGTCCAGCGCGGTCGGCAGCCCGGCCGCCGCCAGTCGCGCGGCGATCTCGCCGGCCAGGACCGGATCGCCCGGAGCCGGGTACTGCAGGTCGAACAGCGCCTGCGGGAAACCGCCGAAATCGTGGAGGGTGGGCGGCTGCGCGTGGCCACCGACCGCCGGCTGGTGGGTCAGCCAGTGGGCCGAGGCCATCACGATCGCGCGCGGGCGCGGCAACTGCGCGGCCAGCGCCGCCAGGCGTTCACCGACCAGGCCCGGGTGGAGCGCGGTCATCGGCGAACCGTGGGAGATGTACAGCGAAGGCAGACGGGACATCACAGACTCCAGGAGAAGGGCATCGAGGCGGCCGCGCTCAGCGCGAGGCCAGGGTCCACTTGCCGTCGCCGATGCAGAACAGCACCAGCAGGGCCAGGGCCCAGAAGGCGGGGTATTCCCAGCCGCCGCCGCTATTGGCGAAGCTGAAACCATGCGCACCGTGCACGCTGACGATGGTGCCCAGCAGCAGTGGCACGCCGAACAGGCCCACCCAACGGGCGTAGAGGCCCAGCAGCAGCGCGGCGGCCAGCGCCAGCTCCAGCGCCATGGCCAGGTAACCGAGCGCGCCGGGCAGGCCCAGCGACTGGAAATAGGCGGCCGTGCCGGCGGGGGTGAACACCAGCAGCTTGGTCAGCCCATGCACAAGGAACAGCACGCCCAGGCTCCAGCGCAGCAGGGTGGCACCCAGCGCGGCGGTGGACGGAACAGGGATCGAAGCGGTCGGCATGGGACACCTCACGGAGGGGAGGCGCACAGGTTATTGCGCTCATGGCCAGCGATAAATACGATCATCTGACGCTGTTTATTACAGGAATCGAAACAATGGACACTCTCCAGGCGATGCGCGTGTTCGTGGCGGTGGTCGAGCGCAACGGCTTCAGTGCCGCCGCGCAGGCGCTGGGCATGTCCACCGCCGGGGTCACCCGGCAGATCGCCGCGCTGGAGAAGCGGCTGTCGGCGCGCCTGCTCAACCGCACCACGCGGCGGGTGAGCCCGACCAGTACCGGGGCGGCCTATTACGCGCAATGCGTGCAGCTGCTGGCGCAGTTCGATGCGCTGGAGGCCGGGATCGGCGCGCAGGCGCTGGCGCCGGCCGGCCTGCTGCGGGTCAACGCGCCGGTCAGCTATGGCATCGCCCGGCTGGGGCCCCTGCTCGCCGGCTACCGCGAACGCTACCCGCAGGTGACGCTGGAGCTGTCGCTGTCCGACCGGCTGGTGGACATGGTGGAGGAAGGCTACGACGTGGCCATCCGCATCACCCGCCAACCCAACCCGGCGCTGATCGCGCGCAAGCTGGCCGACACCCGCATTTCGCTGTGCGCCGCGCCGGCCTACCTGGACGCGCACGGGCGCCCGCAGCGACCGGAAGAGCTGGCCGAGCACCAGTGCCTGGGCTACAGCTACTGGGGCGGCGGTGACAGCTGGCCGCTGCGCGGTCCCGGCGGCGAGGTCGCGGTGAGCGTGCAGGGCGGGCTGCGCGCCAACAATGGCGACGTGCTGCGCGAAGCGGCGCTGGCCGGGATGGGGATCATCCTGCAGCCGGATTTCCTGGTCGGCCAGGCGCTGGCCGAGGGCCGCCTGGAACGCGTGCTGCCGGCATGGGACGTGGCCCCGATCGGGATCTTCGCCGTCTACACCAGCCGCAACCATCTGGCCCCGAAGGTGCGCAGCTTCATCGATTACCTGGTGGAGGCCCTGGCCTAGGGCCGCGGCTACAGCGCCTCGGCGGTTTCCAGCCGCGCGATCACCTGCGCCAGCGGCGAGGGCCGCCCCAGCAGGTAGCCCTGCACCTGGTCGCAACCATGCGCGGCCAGCCACTGGTGCTGCCCCGGGGTTTCCACGCCTTCGGCGATCACCGTCAGCCCCATGCTGTGGCCCAGCGACAGCAGCGCGCGGCAGATCGAGGCATTGCGCGGGTTGGTCTCCACGTCCGCCACGAAGCTGCGGTCGATCTTGAGAATGTCCAGCGGCAGGTGCTGCAGATAGGACATGTTCGAGTAGCCGGTACCGAAATCATCCAGCGAGATGCAGATGCCCTGCTCATGCAGCCGCTGCATGGTCTGCTTGGCCTGGGCCGGCTTGCGCATCAGGCTGCTTTCGGTGAGCTCGACCTGCAGCGCGCCGCGCGCCAGCCCGAACTCCTGGCTGGCCCGCGCGAACTCGGCCACCAGGTCGCTGTTGAAAAACTGCACCGCCGAGACGTTCACCGCGATCGGCAGCGCCCAGCCGGCATCGGCCAGCTGCCGCTGCGCCTGCGCCGCGGCGCGGATCACCCAGCGCCCCAGCGCCAGGATCAGGCCGGTGTCCTCGCACAGCTGGATGAACTCGCCCGGCGGGATGAAACTGCCATCGGACTGCGGCCAGCGCAGCAACGCTTCCAGCGCCGCCGGGCTGCCGTCGCTGGCGTGGCAGATCGGCTGGAAGTACAGCTCGAACTCGCTGTCGATCGCGCTGTGGATGCGACCGGCCAGGCGCAGGCGCTCGGCCAGCCGCGAGGTCACGGTGTTGTCGAACCAGGCGATCACGCTGCCCTCGTCGCGCGCGGCATGCGCGGCCTGCGCGGCCATGCCGATGACCTGCTCGGCCGGCACGTTGTCGCCGTCGAACTTGACCGCCACGCCGATCCGCGGCTCGAACTGGTGCAGCCAGTCCTGCCCGCGCACCGGCTCGGACACGGTCTGTACCAGCGTATCCAGTGCGGTCTGGCGCTGGTGGTCGTCGCGGATGGCGAAGATGAAATCCTCGGCCGGCTGGAACGCCAGCAGGCCATAGCGCGTGCCCAGCCCGCCCAGGCGCTTGGCCATGGCCTGCAGCACCACCTCGCCGACCTCGCGGCCGAGCGTATCGGCCACCAGCTGCAGGCCGCGGAACTGCACGTAGGCAATGGTGTAGCTGCCGCCCTCCTCGTCCAGCTGCGCGGCCAGCGCGCGCGTGTTGAGCAGGCCGGTGGCCGGGTTGTGGGTGGCGTGGTAGGCCAGGTCGCGCTCGTAGGCAAGGCGCTCGCTGATGTCCTCGGCCAGCACCAGGCAGGCCTGGCGGCCATCGAAGTCCAACCGCGACAGATGCGCGCGCACTTCGAACAGGGTGCCGTCCTTGCGCCGGTGCATGCGCACCTGGGCATCCTGCGGATCGCCCAGCGTGGCCCGCGAAATCGCCCCGCGGATTTCGTCCCAGCCTTCGCGCGGGCGGATGTCGAGGATGCTCATCGACAGGAATTCCTCGCGGCTGTACCCGTACTGCTGCACCGCCGCCTCGTTGACCTCCATGAAGCGCAGCGTGTCCGGATCGAACACCCAGAACGGGGCCGGGTTGCGGTCGAACAGCAGGCGGAACTGGCGCTCGGCCTGCTGCACCCGGGCCAGCGCCTGGACCCGCTCGCTGACGTCGGTCAGCGCACCGATCATGCGCCGTTGGCGATCCACCACCGCCACCCGCTGGCCACGCGCGGACACCCAGCGCACCGCACCGCCGGGCAACACCACCCGGAACATTTCATCCAGCACGCCATTGCCGGCAAAGGCGCTGTCGAAGGCCAGCTGCATGCGCTCGGCATCCTCGCGGTGCACCCGCGCGAAGAACGCCGCCACGGGCAGGCTTTCGATATCGATGCCGAAGATCTCGCGCGCCAGCGGCGACCAGCGCAGCAGCGAAGCGTCCTCGTCCACGTACCAGGTACAGACCTTGCCGACCTGGTGGGCCATCAGCAGCTCGGCGTGGCCGGTGCGCAGCTCCTCGGTGAGCGCATCCTGGCTGCGGGTGGCGCGGCGCAGGCTGCCATACACCAGCGCGAACACACCCCAGTACAGCAGGTACAACACCACCGAGGCGTGCACGTACGGCCACCACGGCGCCAGCACGTCCTGGCGGCCCAGCCCGGCATACACCGCGATGGGGTACTGGCCCAGGGTGGTCAGGGTGGAGATGCGCTCGACGTTGTCGATGGTGCTGGTCTCGATGCCCAGCGGGGTCACCGCATCGCGGCGCAGCATGTCGCGCCGGCCCAGGCTGAAGCGCTGGCCGGTCAGGCCGACCGTGTCCGGGCTGCGTGCCAGCACGTAGCCCTGCGAATCGGTGATCGAGATGACCCCGTGCTCGCCGGTATCGAGCCCGCCGATGATCGACTGCAGCTCGCTGGTGTGCAGCCGGCTCAACAACCAGCGGTCATCGCCCATGCGCAGCGCCAGCGGCAGCACCCAGCGCTGCGCGTTGCGCTGCTGCGGCGGGCCCAGGTACAGCCGGCTCTCGACGCCACGGTTGGCATCCACCGCCCACAGCGGCAGGTACAGGTCGCCGCTGCCGCTGGTGAGGGCGCGCCCGTGCTGGTCCACCACCACGATGCTGTCCAGCTCGGCATGCCGCTGCAGCACGCCGCTGATGGCGTCGTCGAGCAGGTCCGGGGCCTGGGCCGGCACGCGCTCGAACAGCAGCGCGCCGTCTTCGGCGATGCCCAGCATGGCCCGTTCAAGATTGCGCAGTTCCAGCCGCAGCAGTCGCTGCGACCCGGCCGCCAGCGCCGAACTCTGGCGCTGCGCCGCTTCCTGGCGGCGCTGGAAATCGTTGGCGAGCATGACCGCCAGGCCGATGGCGAGCAGGATGCCCAGGCTGACACCCAGCCACACGATCGTACGCAGTGGCCGCGCCAATGCGGGATTCAACGCGGGCATTGCCGACTTCTCCCGCTGCGATGGGCTGACTTCATGCGTAACGCTTCCTGGTTTCCCCAAACCTGAGCGGCCGAAGCCCGGGATTCTTGATGTCCGGGCCGCCACGGCGTGCCGATGCCGGGCCGGAGCCGAATCCTCCGCTGCCAGCATGCACCACCGCGTGCGGCACGGGAAGAGCCGGCCTTGCCGGATCGGGCGGTTCCCGGCCGGGCCTGCGCTGACGGGCGTAACAAGCCGGTGGAGGAGGATTAGACTTGGGGTTTTCCCGTTGCCTGAGAAGTCCATGTCCAAGCTGCGCCGCCCCACCCTGATGCTTGCCATTGCCGCCAGCCTGTCGCTGGGGCTGTCCGCCTGCGACCGCGAGCCGGCCGCCCCGGCCGCGACCACCCCGGACAAGGCAGCCGCCGCCCCCGCCGCGCCCAAGCCGCAGCTGGGCAGCTTCGGATTCGATGCGGCCGGGATGGACCGCAGCATCGCCGCCGGCGATGACTTCTTCGGCTTTGCCAACGGCACCTGGGTGAAGAACACCGAGATCCCGGCCGACCGCTCCAGCTACGGCAGCTTCAATGTCATCGCCGAGAAGACCCTGGCCGATACGCGTGCCATCCTCGAAGGCGCCGCCGCCGATACCAAGGCCAGCGGCGAAGCCAAGCTGATCGGCGACTACTACGCCGCATTCATGGACGAGGCCGGGATCGAATCGCGGGGCGTGGCTGCGGTCAAGCCGGAACTGGACGCCATCGGCGGCATCGCCGACAAGGCCGCCCTGGCCACCGCCCTGGGCGGCACCCTGCGCGCGGACGTGGATCTGCTCAATGCCACCAACTTCTACACCGACCGCCTGTTCGGGGTGTGGGTGTCGGTGGACCTGCTGCAGCCGGACCGCAACGCGCCGTACCTGGTGCAGGGCGGCCTGGGCCTGCCGGACCGCGACTTCTACCTGCAGGGCGGCCGCATGGCCGAGCTGCGCAAGCAGTACCAGGCCTATATCGCCCAGGTGCTGCAGCTGGCCGGGGTGGCCGATCCGGCGGCCAAGGCCCAGCGCATCCTGGCGCTGGAGACCAGGATCGCCCAGGCCCATGCCACCCAAGAAGAAACCAACGACGTGGCCAAGGGCGCCAACGCCTGGAAGCAGGCCGACCTGAGCGCCAAGGCGCCGGGCATGGACTGGGCCGCCTTCCTGGCCGGGGCCAAGCTGGGCGAGCAGCAGGATTTCATCGTGTGGCAGCCCAAGGCGGTGGCCGGGATCTCGCGGCTGGTGGCCACCGAGCCGCTGGATGTGTGGAAGGACTACCTGGCCTTCCACGCGCTGGACCGCGCCGCGCCGTACCTGCCCAAGGCGTTCGCCGACGCGCGCTTCGCCTTCCACGGCACCACCCTCAACGGCACCCCGCAGCAGAGCGAGCGCTGGAAGCGCGCGGTGGACGACAGCAACCACGCCGTCGGCGAGGCGATCGGCAAGCTGTACGTGGAGCGCCACTTCGACCCGGCCACCAAGGCCCGCGCCGACGAGATGGCCAGGAACATCATCGCCGCCTTCGCCAAGCGCATCGATGCGCTGGACTGGATGTCGCCGCAGACCAAGGCGCACGCCAAGGCGAAGGTCGCCGGGCTGACCGTGGGCATGGGCTACCCGGACAAGTGGCGCGATTACACCGGCCTTGAAATCAAGCGCGACGATGCGCTGGGCAACGCGGCGCGCGCCGAGCAGTTCGAGTACCAGCGCAACATCGCCAAGCTGGGCCAGCCGGTGGACCACAGCGAGTGGGCGATGCTGCCGCAGACGATCAACGCGATGAACGTGCCGCTGGAGAACCGGCTGGTGTTCCCGGCGGCGATCCTGCAGCCGCCGTTCTTCGACGGCGCTGCCGACGACGCGGTGAACTACGGTGCGATCGGCGCGGTGATCGGCCACGAGATCAGCCACGGGTTCGACAATGCCGGTGCGCTGTTCGATGAAACCGGCAAGCTGCACAACTGGTGGACGGCCGATGATCTGAAGAAGTTCAACGCCGCCGGTGATGCGCTGGCCGCGCAGTTCAGCAGCTACCAGCCGTTCCCGGGGGTATCGGTGAACGGGCGCCTGACGCTGGGCGAGAACATCGCCGACGTGGCTGGCCTGGCCACCGCCTACGACGCCTACCAGCTGTCGCTGCAGGGCAAGCCGGGGCAGACGCTGGAGGGCTTCACGCCGGACCAGCGCTTCTTCCTGGGCTTTGCCCAGGCCTGGCGCAGCAAGGCACGCGAGCAGGCCCTGCGCAACTCGCTGCTGACCAACGTGCACGCCCCGGGCCAGTTCCGCGCGCTCACCGTGCGCAACCTGGACGCGTGGTACCCGGCCTTCGAGGTCAAGGAAGGCCAGACGCTGTACCTGGCCCCGGAGAAGCGGGTCAAGGTGTGGTGATCGGTCTCACCGCGCGACGGTGACACCGGAAAACGGGCGCTTCGGCGCCCGTTTTTTTGCGCCAGGCATAGCAGCGGGAGAATGCCTGCGTACAGGAACGCACGGCTACACGGCCGCACGGCTGCAGGCCTGCACGCCTGCACGACTGCGCGGCCACACGCCTGCCCGGCTACACGCCTTCACGGCTGCACGGCTGCACGCCTGCATGCCTGCATGCCTGCACGACTGCACGGCACTGGTAGGGTCGGTTCCCAAACGACGCTGCACGCCTGCACGCCTGCACGACTGCACGCCTACACGGCTACACCGCTGCGCGGCTATACGGCTATACGGCTATACGGCTGCTCGGCCGCACGACTGCACGACTGCACGACTGCACGACTGCACGACTGCAAGACTGCAAGACTGCACCGCACTGGTAGGGTCGGTTCCCAAACGACTGCCGATAGCGCTGATCGGCGCGACGAACGCATGACCTCGGCCGACGTAGTCAGGGCATGCCACGCGCAGCCACGGCCCCCTCCGCTGCATCCGCGGCACTCACCCCCACTCGGCCAGCACGCTGGCCGGCAGGCCCATCCGCGTGCATGCCCGCGTTGCCAGGCCATCCTGCAACGCGCGCCGGAACAACGGCGCCATGCCTTTCAGCATGACCGCAGACGCCCGCGACTGCGCACGCTGCATCCCGGTGCGCTCCAGCATCGCCTCGGCCCAGTCCGGCAACAACGCTGCACCGGCGCCCAGGAACAACTCGCGCGACACCCCGGCCATCGGCACCGGCAGGCGGATGCCTGACAACACCCCCAGCACCTCGCGCGAGCGCGCATCGAACCGCAGCTGCGGCAGCTGCCGGGCGAAGTACGCATCCACCTCCGCTTCCGTGGCCGGCACGTCGGCGGCGCCCAGCGCTTCGGCCACCCGCCTGTACTCGCGGTAATACTGGTCGGCCACCGCGGCCGGCACCTCGCAGCAATAGCGTCGGCAGCCCTGCAGGAAACCGTAGGCCTCGGTCACATGCACCCAGGTCAGCAGCGCCGGATCGTCGGCCGCGTATCCCCGCCCATCGGGCAGCTGCCCGCGTACACGGGCATGAATGCGCGTGACTCTGGCCACCAGCGCCTCCACCTCGGCACTGGGCGCATAGGTGGTGCCGGCCACGAACGCGGTCGTACGGCGCAGCCGCCCCACCAGGTCATCGCGGAAGTTGGAGTGGTCATACACCCCGGCCAGGGCCAGCGGGTGCAGGGTCTGCAGCATCAACGCGCACAGGCCGCCGGCGAGCATGCCGGGGAATTCAGCATGCACCCGCCAGGTGGCGCTGTGCGGCCCGAACCAGCCCGGATCGCCCAGCGGCTGGTCGTACTCGATGCCGCTCTGCCCACGCGGGAAGGCGCCCAGCACCCAGCGCCGGATCGGCGCGGTGACCGGGCGGGAAAGACGGTGCAGCAACGGCGACATCACAGGGGTCCGATCGGCGGGGAAACGACCGCAGGCTGCGCGGTCGGCCCCGATTCTGGCCGATCGTGGCCCCTCCAGCGAGCCCCATGCTCATCTCCGGTTTCATGTGCGGCCGCAGCATGATTTTCCCTGCGACATCTTGTCGCAGGCTACCGCCGCGATGATGCACCGCATCAGACCGCGCGCATTCAGAAAAACCCCCCGCGCCGCTTCGCATCGCCCCCATTGCACGGTCCGCTGGAAGTGCTAGAACTGAATCCGCCTCAAGTTCGTCCAAATGCGCTGCCGCACGTTCCAGAAGGAGCACGTCATGATCGCTTTGTTCAAGGGTTTGGGTTTGCTGTTGCAGGACAACGAGCTCTACGGGAGCCCGTTCGAAAAACAGGTCGCGCATTGGCGTAACAAGAGCGAGCAGCAGATCCGCGAGGAAGTGGAGGTGCTGGCCAAGGCCAAGGGCCAATGGTTGATGGCCTCCATCGTCGGCTGGCAGGCCTCGTCACTGCTCATCCTCGGGCTGATCAGCAACTACCTCTGGAAGGACGACTTCCATATCACCTTCACCCGCGTGGTGATCGTGTTCGGCTCCTGGATCTCGATCCTGTTCGTGATCTGGTTCATGGCCAACATGTTCGACCACACCGCCGGCTTCGAGCGCTGGATGAAAGCCTTCAACAGCCGCGCCCGGATCACCTCCGACGCCGACAGCGTGGAATGCGTGGCCGAAGCGCTGGACATGGCCCAGCACTACCCCGAAGTCCTCGATTACAAGCAGGCCGTCACCGCGCGCCGCGAGTTGCGCCATGAGGACATCCGCATCATGCGCGAGATCGGCCGCATGAAGCAGCACTCCGAACTGGTCGGCCAGCTCAACCACGTGGGCGATCAGGACAACCGCGGCAACCTGCACCTGCAACCAGCCTTCTGACCGTCCCGGAAAGCGGGGGGAGCCACAATGCCATCGTGATCACTCACGGTGGCATTGTTCTTTGGGCTGCTCGCTCACGCACAGGCCAAAGCCCTTGGGCAGGCCAGCCACCTGCCCGGTCGTACCGACCGCCACCGACAGGCTGCGCAGCGGCGCCTGTGCGCAGGCCGCATCGGCCTTGCAGCCCGCGTCCAGCACCAGGTAGTGGCACTGGCCGCTGCTGCTGGCGATGCACTGCAAGTGCGCCACCCCGTCCACCACCGTGGACTTGCTGTACAGCGCGTCCACGCCATTGGCGCGCACGCGGGTGACCGAGGTGTTGCTGGACTGCGCGCAGGCGGCCAGCAGCAGTACGGCGGCACACGGAATCAGGGGGGTGCGCATGGTCGCTCCTGGGGACGTGGGCGGGGATTACATCCCCCGGAAAAGGCTCATGAACGGTTGGCTCACGCTGAGCACTTCAGCGCGGTGCTTGAGCCGCAGCTGCCCTCGCCCGCCGTCGTCGCGGCTGACCGCCGCCACCGCCTTCATGTTGACGATGGTCGAACGGTGCACCTGGCGGAAGCGCTGCGGGTCGAGCACCTCCAGCAGTTCCCGCAGCGGCGTGCGCAACAGGCTCTCGCCCTGCTCGGTCACCACCGTGGTGTACTTGCTGTCGGCACGGAAGTAGAGCACATCCTCGAGCATGATGAGCTGGGTGTCGCGGCCATTGCTGGCGGTGATCCAGGCCAGCGGTGGGGCGGCCGACGCGGCGCTGCCGCCCTGGCCCAGCCGCTGCAGCAGCTGTTCGAGCATCGCGTTGTCCGGGCGGCCCAGCTGCATGCGCGCCAGGATCCGCTCGCGCGTGGCCAGCAGGCGCTCGTCGCTGACCGGCTTGAGCAGGTAGTCCATTGCGCCCTGTTCGAACGCGTCGATGGCGTACTGATCGTAGGCGGTCACAAACACCACCTGGGTGCGCGGGCTGATGTCGGCCAACGCGCGGGCCACGTCGATGCCGGTGATGCCGGGCATGCGGATGTCCAGGAAAGCCAGGTCCGGCTTCAGCTCGGCCAGGCGCTCCAGTGCGCAGGCACCGTCTTCGCACTCGGCCACCAGCCGCAGCTCCGGCCACAGCCGCTGCAGCTGCGCCACCAGCGACTGGCGCAGCAGGTCTTCGTCTTCGGCGATGAGCGCATCAAGCTGCATGGATGGCCTCGCGCGCATCGCGCGGCAGGGTAATGGTGGCGGCCACGCCGCTGGGGAAGTTGGACACGATCGCCACGCCGGCGCGTTCGCCGCAGGTCAGGCGCAGGCGCTCGCGCAGGTTCTTCAGGCCGATGCCGGTGCCGCTGGTGCCCTGGCCGAAGCCCAGGCCATCGTCGGCCACCGTCAGGGTGACATGGTCGTCGAAGGCACGCGCGATGATCCACACCGTGCCGCCACCGGGCTTGGGTTCCAGCCCGTGCTTGATCGCGTTTTCCACCAGGGTCTGCAGCGCCATCGATGGCAACGGCAGCGTCAGCAGCATGGGCGGCACGTCCACCTGCAGCGCCAGCCGCGCGCCCATGCGGATCTTGAGGATTTCAAGGTAGGCCTGGGTGCGCTCCAGCTCCACGCCCAGGGTGGACATCGACTCGTCCACGCTCGGCAGCGAGCTTCGCAGGTACTGGATCAGGTGCCCGAGCATCTGGTCGGCGCGCGGCGGATCGGTGCGGGTGAGCACCTGCGCATTGGCCAGCGTGTTGTACAGGAAGTGCGGCTCCACCTGGGCATGCAGCAGGTTGAGCTTGGCCACCGACAGTTCTTTCTCGGTGGCGGTCTGCTCGGCAGCGGCCTGCTCGTCGCGGCGCTGCTCGGACACCCGCCGGGTGATCGCACGGGTCACCGCTTCGGCGTTCTCGTAATTGCTGCCTTCATCCACCGCCAGAAGGTCGGCCCAGACGCCCGCGTCCGGCTCGAACAACAGGGTGACGCTGCTGGTGCCCTGCCCCGGGGTGACCGTGGCCAGCACGCCGTTGCGGCAGATCGCCCAGCGTGCCGGCAGGTTCCAGCGCGACGGCGGGCGGCCGTTGTAGGGGTCCACGCGGCGCACGTAGGCGCGCACCTGCAGGCTGCCGGCGGCGCTTTCGATGTCTTCCACGCGCGGCAGCTCGGCGATGGCCTTCTCCACCAGTGCAAAGGCCGGGCCGGCGTCCATCGGCAACTCGATCTGGCGGCGCTGGCGGCTGGACAGCGTGGTGCCGTCCAGGCGCCCGGCGATCAGCCAGACCCGGCGGATGTGGGTGATGCAGCTGCCGATGGCGGTGACCGCCAGGAACATCGCCAGCAGCCCGAAGACCCAGCCGGGGCCGTCGTCCATGCCACTGAAAATGCCACTCCAGACAAAGCCGGCCACGATGATGGCGGCGGCCCAGGCCAACAGGATGCGAAGGATCAGAGCGAGGCTGGCGAACACGGCGGCGTCTTCACGGTGGGATGGGATGGGCCGAGCATAGCCCTGCCGCGGGCCAGGACAAGCGGCATGCGACGAAGGCCGGGAATGGGGGGATGAAGCCTGAAAAAAGGGGAGAACCGGCGGGCGCCCGCAGGGCGGCCGGGCCGCCGGGCCGGGCGGATCTGGCCCGGGTGTCCCCACCGGCACGGCCGGTGGGGACGGCAGCGTTACCTGCGCTCGGCGGCGCTGGCCTCGCGCGGGGCGCGGAACTGGGAATCTTCGCTCCAGTTCGGCCAGGCCCGTGAATTGGCCAGCTGGTTGCCCAGCGTGTACAGCACTTCCAGGTCGCGCGATGCGCCGGCGAAGGTCCAGTCGGCCTGCCACTCATCGCCCTGCTGGTGGTAGCGCTTGGCGGTGTAGTCATCCGAGGCCGCCTTGCCGGCCGCCACGCCACCGTTCACCCAGTCCTGGCCGGCCGAGTAGGACACCGCCGGCACGCCCCGCTTGGCGAAGGGGAAATGGTCCGAGCGGAAGAACAGGCCGGCTTCGGGCTTGGGATCGGGCGTGTAGCGGATGTCCCAGCCCTTGGCGACCTCCTTGAGCTGGTCCAGCAGTTCCAGCCTGGCCGAGCCGTAAATGCCGAAGTCGCGCGAGGGACCGAACGGCGCCATGCCGTCCATGTTGATCACCGCCACGGTCTTGCCCAGCGGGTACAGCGGGTGGCTGGCGTAGTACTCCGAGCCGAGCAGGCCCTTCTCCTCGGCGGTGACGGCCAGGAACAGCACCGAACGCTCCGGGCGCTTGCCCTTGGCGAACCCGCGCGCCAGTTCGACCAGCGAGGCGGTGCCGCTGGCGTTGTCCAGCGCGCCGTTGAAGATGGTGTCGCCGTTGGCATCCGGCTTGCCCACGCCGATGTGGTCCCAGTGCGCGCTGTACACCACGGTCTCGTCGGGGTGCGTGCTGCCTTCCAGGCGCGCGGCCACGTTGTGCGAGGTGATCACCTCGGTCTTGACCGCGTACCGGGCCGAGAAGGTCTGCCCCTTCAGCTCCACCGGCTTGAAGTCGCGGCGCTGCGCCTGCTGCTTGAGCGCCTCGAAATCCTGACCGGCGCGCTTGAACAGCTCCACCGCCAGGTCACGCTGGATCCAGCCTTCCAGCAGCGGGTGCGCCTCGGCCGGCTTTTCCCGGACCACGTCGAACATGGTGTTGGTGTTGGAGCCGGCCACCGTGGCCCAGCCGTAGGAGGCCGGTGCGGTCTCGTGCACGATCAGCACGCCGAGCGCGCCCTGGCGAGCGCCTTCTTCGTACTTGTAGGTCCAGCGCCCGTAATAGGTCATGCCCTTGCCGTCGAAGTCACCCTGGCCGCTTTCGAAGTCCGGGTCGTTGATCAGCACCACGGCGATCTTGCC
>DJBL01000150.1:433-790 GCA_002435595.1 Stenotrophomonas maltophilia | reverse complement strand
CAGCACCACGGCGATCTTGCCCTTCAGGTCCACGCCCTTGAAGTCGTCCCAGTTGCGCTCGGCGGCCTTGACGCCATAGCCGAGGAAGACCAGCGGCGCGTTCCTGATATCCACCTCGCTGGCACCGTTCATGGCCGCGCGCACGGCGATTTCCTTGCCCTGGCTCAGCGTCTGCGGCTTGCCCCTGCTGCCCAGCGACAGGCTCGGGGTGCCGACGATATCGCCCTTGAGCAGCGGCACGGCCTGGGTCCACAGGCGCTTGCCATCCTTGAGGTCGCCGCCCGGCTGCAGCCCGGCCGCGGCGAACTGTCGGCTCAGGAAGGCGATGGTCTTCTCTTCCCCGGCCGTTGCCGGCGA
>DJBL01000150.1:0-297 GCA_002435595.1 Stenotrophomonas maltophilia | reverse complement strand
TTCCCCGGCCGTTGCCGGCGAGCGGCCCTCGTAGGCATCGGAGGCCAGTTCCTTGACGTCGGCGGAGATCCGCGCGCCATCGAATTTGGGGGTGGCGGCCATCAAGGCCGACGACACCGACAACGCCAACAGGCTGATTACCACACGCTTCACGCTGCACCTCATCACTGACGACAATCGCCCGAGTGTAGGCCAGCGCCGTCGCGCGGTGCAGTGCCGGTCTACACGGCGGCGGCGCGTGCCAGCAGCAGCGCCTTCTCGCGCCCGTTGGCGGTCAGCGCCGCCGCACGCTCGAAC
>DJBL01000154.1 GCA_002435595.1 Stenotrophomonas maltophilia | reverse complement strand
GCACCGGCGGCCGCCCCGGCCGCCGCGGCAGCAGCCAGCGGTGCGCGCCTGGAGATCGCCCCGGCGGTCGCGGCCACCGACAACAACGCAGGGACAACCACCGGCACCGCCGCCGGCAGTGAGGGTGACATGCTGGGCAACGAACAACTGCGTCAGGCCAAGGAAGACGTCGCCACCCGCGACGCCGAGATCCAGGAGCTGCGCGGCCGCGTGGCCGAACTGGAAAAGCTGCAGAAACAGCAGCAGTCGCTGATCGCGATGAAGGACAGCGACCTGGCCGCCGCGCAGCAGCGCCTGGGCCAGGCGCCGGCCAGCCGCGATGGCGGTGGGGCCGGCTGGTACTGGCTGGGGCTGGCGGTGCTGTTGCTGGTGGTGGCCGGTTGGGCGGTTGCCCGCCGGCGCAAACCCTCCCCGCTGCCGCCGCTGCGTCGCGACGGCCTGGATGCGGCCGCCCTGGCCGCGGCGGTGCCGGCAGCCGATTACGTGGACGAACTGGCCGCCCAGCAGGAACCGCTCGACCCGGCCTCGGCCGGGCAGGAGGAGGATTACGCCGTGGCGCCGGATTACGTGCTCGACGCGGTACCCCGCGACGGCACCGGGCGCCGCGAGCCGGTGTTCAGCCTGGAGCCCGAGCCGGGCCAGCGCGAGGCGTCGCTGCCGCTCGAAGAGGCGCCGGTGGGGGAATCCAGCGACGCCGAGGCGGCCGCGAGCGAGCAGCCCGCTGCCTTTGAGCAGCCGCCCGCGCATGCTCTGGAAGCGGCGGCGCAGCCGTCGTTCCGCGGGGTGTTCGAGTTCCCCGATGACGGCGCCGTCGCGCCGGCCGATCCGGAGGCCGTCGCCGAAGAAGACCACGCTGTGGCGACCCCGCTCGAGGAGGCCGCGACCGCCGCCGATCCGGTCGTGCCGGCGGCCGGCCGCGACCGGCTGGAGCTGGCCATTGCCTACCTGGACCTGGGCGATGCCGAAACCGCCCGCCACCTGCTGCAGGAAGTGGCCCAGGCCGCCGACCCGCACAGCCGGGCAGAGGCCCGCGAACTGCTGGCGCGGCTGGGATGAGCAACGCACCTGTCCGTGATGGCCGAGAGCGGCGACTGGATTACGTGGAGTTCGCCTCCCTGGACCCGGCCGCCAGCCGTGCCTTTTTCAGCGCCGTGTTCGGCTGGTCGTTCGTCGACTATGGCCCGGATTACACCGCCTTTGACGATGGCCGCCTGCAGGGCGGGTTCTGCCGGGGCACGCCGTGCACCAGCGCGGCCGGTGCGGCGCTGCTGGTGATCTACGCCGATGCGCTGGCGCCGATGGCCGAGGCGGTCGCCGCCCACGGCGGGCGCGTGGTCAAACCGGTGTTCTCCTTCCCTGGTGGCAGCCGCTTCCAGTTCGTCGAGCCCGGTGGCAACGAACTGGCGGTCTGGTCCGAACGCGATCCGGCCTGACGCCATGACCGGCCCTGGCCGGTTTTTCCCGACTTGAATGAGGTTGACCATGCGCTACGCACTGGGCGTGGAATACGACGGCAGCGAGTACAAGGGCTGGCAGCAGCTGGGGGAAAGCGGTTGCCCCAGCGTGCAGGCCAGCCTGCAGGAGGCGCTGTCGTCGGTGGCCGATGCGCCCATCCAGGTCACCTGCGCCGGGCGTACCGACGCCGGCGTGCACGGCGAGTGCCAGGTGGTCCACTTCGATACCGAGGTGGCCCGCGACCCGCGCGGCTGGACCCTGGGCACCACCACGCGCCTGCCACGGTCGATCGCGGTGCGCTGGTGCGTGCCGGTGGCCGAGGACTTCCATGCGCGGTTCTCGGCCCGGGCCCGCCGCTACCGCTACCGGCTGCTCAACCGCCAGGTACGCCCGGCGCTGTACCGGCAGACCCTGAGCTGGGAGCGCCGCCCGCTCGATGCCGGCCGGATGGATGCGGCTGCGCAGGCGCTGCTGGGCGAGAATGATTTCAGCGCGTTCCGCAGCATCCAGTGCGAGGCCCTGCATGCCCGCCGCGAGCTGCAGGCGATCGGCGTGCAGCGCCACGGCGACGTGGTGGAGGTCAGTGTTCAGGCCAATGCATTCCTTCATCACATGGTGCGCAATATCGTCGGTTCACTGATCCTGGTCGGGTGCGGGGACAAACCGGTGTCGTGGATGGCCGAGCTGCTGGCTGGCCAGGACCGTACCGTGGCCGGGCCGACCGCACCGCCACAGGGATTGGTGTTCGTTGGACCCTTGTACCCCGACAACTGGCAACTGCCCGCCGAGGTCACTTTATGAGCCGCTCTTTCTATCGCACCCGTATCAAGTTCTGCGGCATGACCCGCGCCGGCGACGTGCGCCTGGCGGGGGAGCTGGGGGTGGACGCGGTGGGCTTCATCTTCGCCCGCGAGAGCAAGCGCCGGGTCGCCCCGGCCGAGGCCCGGGCGATGCGCCAGGCGATTGCGCCGATGGTCGACGTGGTCGCGCTGTTCCGTGACAACAGCAAGGAAGAAGTCCGCGAAGTGCTGCGCACGGTGCGGCCGACCCTGCTGCAGTTCCATGGCGAGGAGGACGAATCGTTCTGCCGCAGCTTCAACATGCCCTACCTCAAGGCGGTGGCGATGGGCGGGCGCGACGACGTCAATGCCCGCCAGCTGCAACTGCGTTACCCCAGCGCGGCCGGCTTCCTGTTCGACAGCCATGCGCCCGGCGGCGGCGGCGGCACCGGCGTGGCCTTCGACTGGACCCGACTGCCCACCGGCCTGCATCGACCGTTCCTGCTGGCCGGCGGGATCACCCCGGACAATGTGTTCGACGCGATCGTGGCCACCCTGCCGTGGGGCGTGGACGTGTCCAGCGGGATCGAGTCCGAGCCGGGCATCAAGGACGGCTACAAGATGCGCAAGTTCGTTGAAGAAGTGCGCCGCGCCGACTGCCACGAAGCCGATTGATCCACGGCGGCCCCGCAGGGGGCCGGGCCGGCCATTGCCGACACCCCCGATGCCCGCCGCGCCCGGCGCGGCGGCGCTGCTATGGGCGTAGCTGCAAATTTCACGTAGCATCGACAGGACATGGCGCGGCCGGCACGGCGCGTAGTCGGGGCACGCCGGAGCGCGTGCCCGCAGGAGGCCGCCGGGGGAAGGTCGGCCGCCATCGCAGGGAAGACACGGAATGAACGAGTTCCTCAATGTCGCGTTGACGTTTCCCACGCTGCCTTACAGCGTCGTGCTGGCGTTCGCGGTGCTGTACTGGATGCTGGCTGCGTTCGGCGTGGTCGATGACGGCATGGTCCACGACGGCATGGACCTGCATCTGGGCGATGACGGCCTGCACGGCATTTCCGGCATGTTCTCGCGCCTGGGCCTGGGCGGCGCACCGGTGATGCTGGTGATCCTGCTGCTGGCGTTTTTCGGCTGGACCGCCACCTACTTCGTGCATCTGTTCCTGCTGCAGTCGCTGCCCGCCCCGGGGCGTTGGCTGGCCGGCAGTGTCACTGCCGTGCTCGCGTTGATTCCCGCCGTGCCGCTGAGCGTGATCGTGCTGCGCCCGATCCGGCGCCTGCTGCTGCGCCTGCGCCCGGTCGAGCAGGCCTCGCTGCTGGGCCGGGTGGGCGTGGTCGCCTCGCCCCAGGTCAGCGCGGCCAGCGGCCATGCCACCGTCGATGACGGCGGTGCCGGCCTGATCCTGCAGGTGCGCACGCGCGACGGCGCGATCCTGGCGCGCGGCGAGCGCGTGGTCCTGCTGGACTACGTCGCCGAACACAACCATTACCTGGTGGTGCGTGCAAACGACCACCCCGCGCTTTCCATCCAAGACAGCCTGATTGCGGGCGATAAGGAGATCCATCGATGAGTTTTGCGACCTTGGCCCCGTTCCTGATCGGGGTAGGCATCCTGCTGGTCTTCCTGCTCGGCCTCGCCGGCCTGTTCAAGGCCTTCTACCGCAAGGTCGACCAGGGCGTGGCCCTGATCGTCAACGACATGAGCTCCCAGCCCAAGGTGCACTTCACCGGCGCGCTGATCATCCCGGTGCTGTACCGCGCCGAGCTGATGCGGATCAGCCTGATCACCCTGCAGATCGACCGCCGCGGCAAGGAAGGCCTGATCTGCCGCGACAACATGCGCGCCGATATCGCCGTGGCCTTCTACCTGCGCGTCAACGAAACCCAGGCCGATGTACTGCGCGTGGCCAAGGCCATCGGCGCCGACCGTGCCTCGGACAAGCATGCGGTCGATGAGCTGTTCAACGCCAAGTTCTCCGAGGCGCTGAAGACGGTCGGCAAGAAATTCGAATTCACCGAACTGTTCGAGAAGCGCCAGGAATTCCGCGACGAGATCATCGCGGTGATCGGCAATGACCTCAACGGTTACGCGCTGGAAGACGTGGCCATCGACTACTTGGAGCAGACCCCCAAGCTGCTGCTGGACCAGAACAACATCCTCGATGCCCAGGGCATCCGCAAGATCACCGAGCTGACCGCGACCCACAACGTGGTCACCAACGAGCTGGAGCAGAACGAAAAGCTCGCCATCACCAAGAAGAACGTCGAAGCGCGTGAAGCGCTGCTGGCCCTGGAACGCCAGCAGGCCGAAGCCGAAGCCCGCCAGAAGCGCGAGATCGAAACCATCCGTGCGCGTGAAGAGGCCGAGACCGCCAAGGTCCAGGAAGAGCAGCGCCAGCTCTCCGAGCAGGCCCGCATCGAAGCGCAGGAAGTGATCGAGATCCGCGAGCAGAACCGCATGCGCGAAGTCGAAGTGGCCGAACAGAACCGCCAGCGCGCGGTGGCCATCGAATCCGAACGGGTCGAGCGCGCGCGCCAGCTGGAGCAGGTCACCACCCAGCGCGAAGTGCAGCTGCAGGGCGTGGAGCGCGACAAGGTGGTCGAGTCCGGCAAGATGGACGTGGCCAACATCACCCGCGAGCGCATCGCCATCGACAAGACCGTGGCCCAGGAAGAAGAACGCATCAAGGAAGTGCGCGAGGTCTCCGAGGCCGATCGCCAGAAGCAGGTGCTGATCCTGGAAGCCGAAGCCAAGGCGCAGGAACTGCTGGTGCGCCAGGTCAAGGAAGCACAGGCGGCCGAAACCGCCTCGAAGCACCGCGCGGTGGAGATCACCACGCTGGCCCAGGCCCAGCACGAAGCTGCCGGCAAGCAGGCCGACGCCAAGCGCCTGCTGGCCGATGGTACCCGCGCCGAACAGGCCGCCCCTGGCCTGGCCGAGGCACAGGTGCGTGAAGCCTCCGCGCTGGCGATCGAGAAGGTCGGCATCGCCGAGGCCCGGGTGATCGAGGCCAAGGCCGAGGCCAACCTCAAGCAGGGCACCAATGAAGCCCGCGTGCTGGCCGAAAACCTGCAGGCGCAGGCCACCGGTGAAGAGCAGATGGGCCGGGCCCGTGCCACCGCCACCGAATCGGTCGGCGGCGCCGAAGCCGGGGTGGTGCAGAAGAAACTGCTCGCCGAAGCCGAAGGCCTGGTCCGCAAGTTCGAGGCGATCGCCTCGCTCAGCGACACCGCCCGTGGCCACGAAGAGTTCCGCATGATGCTCGACAACAGCCTCAAGCAGGCCTTGGCCTCGATCGAAGCCGGCAAGGAAGTCTCGCGCGAGAACGCCGGCGTCATCGCCAGCGCGCTGCGCAATGCCGACATCGACCTGGTCGGCGGCGACGGCGGCATGTTCGAGAACCTGATCAAGGCCGTCTCGCTGGGCAAGTCGATCGAAGGCCTGGCCGACAAGAGCCCGATCGTGCAGGACCTGATGCAGCGTTACCTGGGCGTCGGCGCGCGTGCGCAGGCCCCGCGCCAGATCAGCGAAGACACCGACGAGACGGTCACCACCGTCACCGCTGCGGTGGTCGAAAGCCGCTGAGCCCCTGGCGCGCTGCCCTGCGGCGCGCCTTGCCCCCTGGCGATGGCGGCGATGCCATCGCCACGCCATTCCCGGCCGGCTCGCCCGGCCGGTTGTCCGTGAGCCGGAAGGAAGCTGATGTCCGATACCGCCAACCGTCCCGAGCCGTCCGTGCCCGATGCCACCGCCAGCGTTGACCAGGCCGTCGCCCAGGGCGGTGCCTATGAAGTGCTGCGCCGCCGCCTGGGCGAGCAGGGCAGCCGCCTGCGCACGGCCGCCGATGCCTTGAACCGGCAGCGCCTGGCCGAGTTCGGCGACAGTCGGCTGGAGGTCACCGGGCGCTTCCGCATCCGCAGCGAAAACAACTGCGTGGGCCGCGACATCGTCCAGGTCGGCCCGGACCTGCTCCTGTTCGGCTACAACGTCTTCATCGGGCTCAAGACCCAGACCCGCGTCGAGGACGTGTTCGGCCTCTACCGTCTGGTACAGGCGAGCGAGGGCTACGACGTGGTGCCGGTCGATGCCAAGGGCAGCTTCCTGGCCCAGCCGGGCTTCGTGCATGACTTCGGCGAACTGTACGCCTACTACAAGCACGCGCGCCTGCTGCAGCTGATCGTGATCGGCGACAAGCTGCTGGCCGCCTTCCAGATCGGCGAGCGCAGCAGCGATGTCCGCGTGTTCCGCTGGGCGCTGGCCCGCGATGGCGAACTCACCTACCTCGATGCCCGTGGCGAGCGCGACATCGCGCTGCCGCCACCGTTCGATTTCGAGTGGACCCGCGCCACCCGCGAGATGGCCGTCACCGGCCGCCACGCGCACCTGAACATCCTCGACACCCTGTTCGTGGAGACCACCGGCGGCGACCTCACCATCAAGGTGGAGAACAACACCGAGAGCGGGCAGGGCGTCTACAGCGAGCCGGTCGAGGACAGCACCCAGTCGCTGGACGATGCGCAGTTCGATTTTGCCCGGGTCGGCTCGCTGATCCTGCTCAAGGTGCTGCCGTATCGCGAAACCGTCTGGCGTGGGCTGATCTACAACACGCTCACCGGCAACATCACCCGCAACGATGCGATCGTGCAGGCCTGCGTGCAGCTGCCCGAAGACCACGGCATCATCTTCCCGGGCGGCTACTACCTGCAGAGCGGCGAGCACAAGGCCTTCGACGCGGCGATGGACGGGATGCAGTTCAAGCGCGCCATCCGCTCGCCCAATGGCGAAGACGTGCTGTACATCTTCTACGAGCGCGAAGGGGGCCGTTCGGCGCTGTTCGTCTACAACACCATCCAGCGCGTGCTGCAGAACCCGGTGTTCGGCCACGGCTATGCGTTCATGCACGACGGGCGCATGGTGCTGTTCCATGCCGAGGGCAGCGAGCCCACCCGCATCCATGCCATGCAGGTCTGGCAGACGCCGTTCAGCAGCGACGAGTTCGCCGCCAGCCGGCCGCCGGGCAATACCTTCATGGGCCGGATCGGCAACGCCGAACTGGTCCGCGGCATCTCCAACCTGTTCGACCTGGCCCGCACCATCGAGGGCGAGGATGTCTCGGTGCAGCGTTACCAGCGGCTGGTGCAGGACACCCGCCGCCTGTTCGACGCCCATCACTGGCTGGACGACGCGCACTGCGGCGGGGCGGTCAGCCTGCTGCGCGAGATCAGCGGCACCGGCGAGTCCGTACTGGACGAGTACGAAAAGGTGCAGTCCATCCGCGCCCAGTCCGCGCAGGCCATGGCCCAGGCGCAGGCGACGCAGAAGGCGCTGCTGGCGCGCCTGCAGCCGGAGAACTGGAAGGAGGTGCAGTCCTTCGTCGAGGCGCTCAACGCGATTTCGGCCCAGCGCGGCCACCTGCTCACCATCCGCGATTACCGCTACATCGACACCGACCTGATCGATGCGATGACCGCGGCAATGCAGCAGGCCCACGAGAGCATCGGTGCGGCCACCGGGGCCTTCCTGGCCGGTGACGCGGCCCTGGCGCCGCTGGGCGAGCGCCTGCAGGCGCTGGACCAGGCCGCACAGGGCGCCGAAAGCGCACGCGTGCTCGACGAACAACTGGGCGGGCTGCGCTCGATGTCGGCCGACCTGGACATGTTGTCCGAGCTGATGGCCGGGCTGAAGGTCGACGATGCCACCGCGCGCACCCGCGTGGTTGAAGCGATCTCGGCCATCTACGCCCGGCTCAACCAGACCCGAGCGCGCGCCGAGCAGCGCCGCCGCACGCTGGGCTCGGCCGAGGCGGTGGCGCAGTTCGCCGCGCAGTTCGCGCTGTTCTCCCAGGCCATCACCAGCGCGCTGGCAATGGCCACCGACCCCGAGCGGGCCGACGAGCAGATGTCGCGCCTGCTGGTGCAGCTGGAAGAACTGGAGAGCCAGTTCGGTGAGCACGAACAGTTCCTGGGCGACATCCTGGCCAAGCGCGAGGAACTGATCGACGCCTTCGAGGCGCACAAACAGGCGTTGCTGGACGAGCGCCAGCGCAAGGCGCGCTCGGTACTGGATGCGGCCAACCGCATCCTCGATGGCCTGGCCAAACGCACCGAGCGCTTCGCCAATGCCGATGAGCTGAACGCCTTCTTCGCCGGCGACCCGTTGATCCTCAAGCTGCGCGAACTGGCCGAGCGCCTGCGCGGCCTGCGCGACAGCGTCAAGGCCGACGACATCGAGTCGCGCCTGAAGGGCGTACGCGACCAGGCCGTGCGCGCGCTGCGTGATCGCAGCGACCTGTTCGAATCCGGCGGCAACGTGGTGCGGCTGGGCCCGCGCCACCGCTTCAGCGTCAACACCCAGGCGCTGGACCTGACCATCCTGCCGCGCGGCGACGAACTGGCCATCCACCTGACCGGCACCGATTTCCTCGAGGCGCTGCACGACCCGGAGCTGGCCCCGCTCAAGCCGTACTGGCAGCTCAGCCTGGATTCGGAGTCGGACGCGCTCTACCGCGGCGAATACCTGGCCGGCAGCGTGCTGCGCGCGGCGATGGACGGCCGTGACGGACTGGACCTGGCCACCCTTCAGCATGACGCCGCCACGCCGGATGCGCTGGAGCGCGTCGTGCGCGATTTTGCCGCGCCGCGCTACCGCGAAGGCTATGAGCGCGGTATCCACGACCACGACGCGAGCCTGATCCTGCGCGCGCTGCTGCCGTTGCAGCAGGCCGCCGGCACGTTGCTGCACGCCCCACGTGCACGCGCGCTGGCGATGCTGTTCTGGGCCGGGCAGCAGCGTCGCGAGGACGTGCTGCAGTGGCCGGCGCGGCAGGCCGGTGCGGACGCGATCGCGCGGTTGTTCGATTCCGACGAAGGCCAACAGGCGCTCCGCGCGGAGATGGCGCTGGCGCTGGCCGCGTTCACTGACGCGCATGCGCTGCCGTTTACCGGGGCCGACCAGCGCGCCGCGGCGGCCTATCTGGCCGATGAGCTGTCGCGTGGTGAGCCGGCGTTCGCCAGCAGCCGCTACGCACTGGCCCTGATCGAGACGCTGGGCCAGCAGCTGCAGGCTGCCGGCCAGCGCGAGAGCCTGGAGCGTGCGCTGCAGCGCGAGCAGGACGGCCTGGCCGCGCGCTGGGCGCTGGCCGGGCAGTGGCTGCGGGCGTTGTGCCGCACCCCGGCGCTGGCCGACCATGCCGGTTACGCCGACGAGGCGGCCGCGCTGCTGCTGGTACAGCGCGCGCTGCGCACCCGAGCCAGCGACACCGTCCTGCTGGTCACCGTCGACGGCCTGCTCGGCGAGCACCCGCGCCTGCAGCAGGGCCGCCTGGCCCTGTCGCTGGATGATTTCCTGGCGCGCCTGCAGCATCACCGCGAGGTCTTCGTGCCGGCCTTCCACGCCTACCAGGCGGTGCGCCAGCGCATCGTCGCGCGCGAGCGCGACAGCCTGCGCCTGTCCGAGTTCAAGGCGCGCCCGCTGTCCTCGTTCGTGCGCAACAAGCTGATCAACGACGTCTACCTGGGCGTGATCGGCGACAACCTGGCCAAGCAGATGGGCACGGTGGGCGAGAACAAGCGCAGTGACCTGATGGGCCTGCTGATGATGATCTCACCCCCCGGCTATGGCAAAACCACGCTGATGGAATACGTGGCGCACCGCCTCGGCCTGGTCTTCATGAAGATCAATGGCCCGGCGCTCGGCCATGAAGTGCGCTCGCTGGACCCGGCCCAGGCCCCGGATGCCACCTCGCGGCAGGAGCTGGAAAAGCTCAACCTGGCGCTGGAGATGGGCAACAACACCATGTTGTACGTGGATGACATCCAGCACACCCATCCGGAGTTCCTGCAGAAGTTCATCTCGCTGTGCGACGGCACCCGGCGCATCGAAGGCGTATGGCGCGGGCGCACCCGCACCTATGACATGCGCGGCAAGAAGTTCTGCGTGGTCATGGCCGGCAACCCGTACACCGAGTCCGGCGAAGTGTTCAAGATCCCGGACATGCTGGCCAACCGCGCCGACATCTACAACCTCGGCGACGTGCTCGGCGGAATGGAAGACGCCTTCACCCTGAGCTATATCGAAAACAGCCTGACCTCCAACCCGGTGCTGGCGCCGCTGGCCACCCGCGACATGGCTGACCTGTACCTGCTGGTCGACCGCGCGATGGGCAAGGAGGTCTCCACCAATGCCCTCAGCCACGCCTACAGCGGCGCGGAGGTCAACGAGATCGTGGCCACCCTGCAGCGCATGCTGCAGGTGCGCGACGTGGTCTACCGGGTCAACCAGCAGTACATCGCCAGCGCCGCCCAGGATGATCGCTACCGTACCGAGCCGCCGTTCCGGCTGCAGGGCAGCTACCGCAACATGAACAAGCTGTCGGAGAAGATCTCGCCGGTGATGAATGCCGCCGAGCTGCAGCAGCTGATCTCCGACCACTACCAGGGCGAGGCGCAGCTGCTCACCACCGGGGCCGAGGAAAACCTGCTCAAGCTGGCTGAACTGCGCAACCTGCTGCAGGGCGAGGACCTGGCGCGTTGGCAGCAGATCAAGCGCGATTTCCTGCGCAACAAGGCCATGGGCGCCGAGGAGGGCGACGTGGGCGGGCGCGTGGTGGCGCAGTTGGCCGATATCGCCAGTGCCTTGCAGCTGCCGCCACCGGCACCGGCGCCCGCCCGCGAAGCTGCGCCGTGGCCGGCCCTGCTGGCCGCGCTGGAGCGGCTGT
>DJBL01000153.1 GCA_002435595.1 Stenotrophomonas maltophilia | reverse complement strand
CCAACCGCGCGTGGGCAGCGCCGCCGGGCGCAGGCCCAGGGCCTGCAGGGCGTCATCGATCGGCGCCGGCGCGGCGTCTGGGTGCGCCTGCAGCAAGCCTTCCAGCAACGCGCGGTCAAACCCGATCCGGATCGCGAACCAGGCCTGGCCCGCACCGGCCAGCAACGACAGCAGCGCACAGGCAGCGGCCGGCAGCGCAGGTGGCGTCAGCAGCAGGCCCAGCGCGGTGGCGGCCAGCAGGGTCGACACCACCGCCGGCACCCGTGCCTGGCGCAGCAGCGCGGCCATCGCGTGCACGTGCATGGCCGTGCTCACGCGCCAACCCCCGGTGCGGTCGTGGCCACCGGCAGCTGCACCGCCTGCGCGATCGCATCGCGATGGCGCTCGTGCAACACGATCCAGGGGCAGTCCAGGCTGAGCAGCTTGATCGCCGCGTCGGCGCTGTCGGCATGCCCGCTCTGGCACAGCCAGGTGGCCACCGCCGCGGCACTGCGCGAGTAACCCAGCGCGCAGCACACCAGCACCTCGCCACGCCGATGCCCGTGCGCGATCGCCTCGGCGGCGCGGCGCAACGCCTGCGGCGAGGGCGTGGCCAGGTCCAGCATGGGTACGCTGCGGTAGTGGCGTACCGTGCTGCGGAACGGCAACTCGGCGCTGACATCGACCACCGTCGGCATTGGCAGCGTGGCGCCCGGGTCGGGCATGCGTCCCAGCCACACCCCGTCGATCACCAGCTGCGGCTGCGGTGCGTGCCGCGTCCACCAGCGCGAATTGCACCAGGCCGCCAGCAGGTACGGGGCCAGCAACCAGCGCGCGGCCATGCTCAGCCGGCCGTCTTCCTGCTTCTGGAACACCGCCGTACCCAGCGCGGCATAGCCGAGTGCGACCAGCGCCAGCGACAGCGCCGGCCAGCCCAGCCACAGTACCCAGCCGCCGAAGGTGAGCGCCAGCGAGGCGCACAGCGCGCTGCCCAACCCGTACAGCGCGGCCAGGCGCCAGCGCGCCGGATCGTTGGCCCACTGCCACTGCGCCAACGGCGAGCGCCCCTGCGCCGGCCACAGCCACACGCACAGCCAGCCCACCGCCACGCCGGTCGGCACATCCACGAAATGGTGCTGCCAGGTGGTCAGCACCGAAATCCCGATCAGCGCGAACCACACGTGCAACGCGCTGCGCCACCCGCGGCGCAGGTGCGCCTCGAAGCGCACCCACAGCACCACCAGCAGCACGATGTGCAGCGAAGGCGCCTGGTTGAACGGCTTGTCAAACCCCAGCAGCACGTCGAACAACCAGCCAAACACGCCGCCGGTCTCCGGGCGCTCCAGGCTGAAGCGCAGCGGCCACAGCAGGAAGCACGCCACCGACAGCAGCTGCGCGCTCAACAGGCGCCGGGCATGCATGTCCAGCTCGGCGCGCGCGGTGCAGATGAAGAACGAGGCCACGTAGAACAGATCGATGGACCAGTACGGCACGATGGTCCAGGCCTGGAACGGAATCCGGGCCTCCCAGTCGAACACGATCGACGGCACGTAGGACAGGCGGCCGGCCATCGCGTTGGCAAAGCCGTAGCTGAGGAAGAAGAACGGCCCCAGCAATGCCAGCCACAGCAGTGCACGCCGCCACGGCCGCGTGCCCTCGGTCATTGCACCACCCGCCGCGCCAGCGATACGGTGAAGATGCCGAAGCGGTCGATGCGCTGGGTGACCTTCTCAAAGCCGGCCAGGCGGACCAGTTCGTCCATCTCCTGCTGGCTGCGCCGACGCATCACCCAGGCCGCGCCTTCGCGGTGGCTGGTAAGTGCGCGCGCGATGAACTCCAGCTGCGGGTGCCACGGCTGGCCGGTATAGACCAGGTAGCCGCCCTCGCGCATGGCCGCGGCGATGCCCTGCAGCGAGCGCATCACCGCATCGTTGTCGGCGAACAGCTCGTACAGGCCCGAGACCGTGGACAGCGTCGGCGCGACCGGGATCGCGGCCAGCGAGGCCGCATCGAAGGCGTCGCCCTGCTCGAAGGTGGCGATGTCATCGGCACCGAAGGCGCTGATCAGCCTGCGTCCGTCGCTGACGTTGCGTGCGCTGAAGTCGCGCAGGGTGATCGCCTCGGCGCGCTGTTCGCCTTGGGCCAGCGCATCGAGCACGTAGCGGCCGTGCCCGGCGGCCACGTCGAGCACGCGCACCGGGCGGCCCTCGCCATGCAGGTGCAGGGCCGCCAGCTGCAGCAGCTCGCGCACGTGGGTGCGGCGGATGCGGATGCCGCGCCAGCCGATCGCATCGAGGTAGTTGCGGTCGATCATGCGGCCCAGCGGCCCGCGCCCGCGCGCCTGGTCGCGGTAGATGTAGTCCAGCGTGCTGCCCGAATCGAAGCCGCTCTCCAACCCCAGTGCAATGCCCTCGGAGAGCGTGCCGCCCACCCGCAGCCCGGCCCGGGTAAAGCGCCAGTACGCATCCTTGGCGCTGTTGCGCTCGGGGGGCCAGGACAGGATTTCGGCCTCGTCGAAGGTCGGGCCGTGGCGATGCGCATCGCGCAGGCTGGGGCGCACCAGCGGCTGGGCAAAGCGCTCGCTGACGAACCGGCGGATCGCGGCGATCGCCGGGGCGCGGTCGCGTTCGCCCAGGGTGTCGTGGAAGAAGCCCGGCAGCAGGTGGCGTTCCTTGACCGGGCTGGACAGCCGCTCATAGAAGCGGTCCTGCGGCGCACGGTGCACCACGAAGTCCGATCCGGACACCAGCAGCTGGACCGGCACGGTGATGGCCTGCGCATCGCCGACCACGCGGTCGGCGGCGTCGTACAGGCCCAGCAGCACGCGCACCGAGATCGGCCGGGTGATCAGTGGATCGGTGCGGTAGCTCTCCACCCGCTCCGGGTCGTGGGTAAGCCACTGCGGCTTGACGTAGCTGTTGACGAAGAAGTTGCCGCGCAGCTTCTGCATCAGCTTCAGGCCGGGCACCGCCAGCGGCACATACAGCTTGACCTTGAACGCCGGCGAGGCCAGCACCAGCGCGCGCAGCGGCGGCGCATAGTCGTGCACCCAGGTGGCCGCGACCACCGCGCCGACGCTCTGGGCGATGATCGCGATGTCCTGCACGGCGATGCCGTGCTGCTGGCCGATATGGGTAATGAAGCTGTCCAGGTCACGCACCAGCGCGTCGAACCCGGGCGCGTCGCCGCGCTCGCCGGGCGACTGGCCGTTGCCGCGTGCATCCCAGGCAAACACCTCGGTGTCGGGCAGGTCCAGCTCTTCGACCAGGTGCGCCACCCGCCCGGAGTGCTCGTGCCCCCGGTGCAGCAGCACCACCGCACGCCGCGCCGGCACCGCGGCGCTGGTGGTCCAGTGCCGATAGAACAGCGGCTGCCCGTCAAAACTATGAAATTGCAGATGGTGCTGTGATCGCATGCCTCACTCCGTTGTGCATCCTGGAACCCGGCTCAACCGTGTTCAGCCAATCCATTGCGTACCCGCCGAAAGGCGGTAGGCACGCACAATACCGCCGCTACCCAGGCCACGCCGCTGACCACCGCGCCGTCGATCCAGCCCACCGCCAGCGCCAGGCCGATCACCCCCAGCACGAATGCGCGATCGCTCTTGCCCATCGGCCCGTCATAGCGGCGACTGGCGCCGACCATCACCCCCAGGACCCCAGCGTACTCGCAAACCGCGGCCAGCCACGCCAACGCCCACAGGGCCGCCGGCTGCACGCCGGGCAGGCTGAGCAGGCTCAGGTACAGGGCCGCGTCGGCGACGATGTCGCACAACTCGTTGAGGTAGGCGCCAAGGCGGGACTGCTGCCCGAACTCGCGCGCCAGCATCCCGTCCACGGCGTTGAGGGCCATGCGCAGCAGCATCCACACCGGCAGCGCCAGGTACAGCAGCGGCGCTGCCGGCGCCCAGAGCCAGACGGCGGCGGCGACCAGCAGCGACACCACCGCGGCGAACACGGTCACCGCGTTGGCGGTGACCCCGGTACGGTGCAACGCGCGGACCGCCGGGCGCAGCAGATCCTGGAAGCGCCCCTTCAATGCATATATCGACATGCTGCAACGTCCCTTTGAGCTTTCCCAATCTACCCCGGCGTGCCCGCGCGGGGAAACAGATCCGCCCGCGATCAACTCACGCGGCGGCCAGCAGCTGCCGCCACAGTGACAGGAAGCGGTCCGAGTACCAGTAGCCTTCGTTGCGCATCAACTGGGTGGGCAATGCGTCGTTCAACCGGTAGCGGCCGTCAAAGCGCTGTTCGAACTGGCGCTTCAGCCGGGCCAGGCGTGCCGGATCGCTGTCCAGCATGGCGCAGGCCAGCAGCCCCAGCCAGCCGTCCACCTCGTCCGGCTCGCGGGTGAAGGCCTGCTCGAACAACTGCCGGGCATCCTGCGGGCGGCCCAGGTCCAACAGCATGAAGCCGTAGTTGCGCTGCGCGTTGGTGTTGTCCGGCTGGGCCTGCAGCAACTGCTGCATGCGCAGCGCCGCTTCACCGGTGCGACCGAGGTGGAACAGCAGGTAGCCGGCATGTTCGAGCTGGTCCGGATCGGGCTGCGCACCGGGCGTGCGCGCCCGTTGCAGTGCGTCCAGGCGCGTCCAGGCGCCCTGGAAATCCGGCGTGGCCGCGGCGGCATCACCGGCCGACAGCGCCATCCCGGCGCGGTTGAACCACGGCCGGTAGTCCTCCGGGGCTTCGTCGATGGCCGCCTGTAGCGCCGTGCGTGCGGCCTGGACATCACCGCTGTCGGCCAGGGCGCTGGCCAGGTTGAGGTGGATGCTCATGCGCTGTTCGCGCTGCGCGGCCGCGTCCAGCTCGGGATCGCCCTGCAGGCGCAGGGCCGTGCGGTATTCCTGGACCGCCTTGCGCGGCTGCTTGAGCGCCTGCAGGTAGAGGTTGCCCAGGTTGAAGTGCGCATCCAGGCGCTTGGGCTGCAGCCGCATCGCCGCATGGTAGGCCTCCACCGCCTGCGCATGCTGGCCGCTGTCGCCCAGTGCATTGGCGAGGTTGACGCGCAGGCCGTAGTCGTCGGGGAAACGCGCCACGCCGTTGCCGGCCACCACCGCCGCCTCGCGGGTATCGCCCTGCTGCAGCAGCATGGCCGAGTAGTTGATGAAGGCATCGGGGGACAGGTTGCCGGGCAGTTTCACCAGCTGCGCGTAAAGCTGCCGCGCCTTGTCGGCCTGCCCGCTGCGACTGTAGTGCCGGGCCAGGCGCTGCTGGATGTCCAGGTTGCCCGGCTCCAGCTGGGCAGCCCGCAGCAGGTCCTGCTCGGCCGCTGGGTCATCGCCGAGTTCGTGCAGCACGTTGGCGCGGTTGAGCAGGCCCAGGGTCTTGAGGGGCGCGCGCTGGATGTAGTCGTTGAAGGTATCCAGTGCACGCTGGTGCTGCCCCAGCCGGGCCTGCGCCACCCCCAGGTTGAGCCAGGCGGTGTCCAGGCCCGGATCCAGCCGCAGCGCCTGCGCGAACAGATCCGCCGCCGCCTGCCACTGCCCTGCCCGGGTCTGCGCCTGGCCCTGGTTGAACAGCAGTTGCGCCTGGTTTTCGACCGGCAGGCTGCCTGCCTGCGCGGCCACGGCAGCGGCATCGCCCTTGCCGGCCTTGCCGGCCTTGCCCAGCAACGACAGCCGGTTGGTCAGCGCCTTGGCGTTGCCCGGCTCCCGGGCCAGCGCGCGGTCGTAGGCGGCCAGCGCCTCGCGCGTGCGCCCGAGCCGCTCCTGCACCACGCCGATGTTGAGCCAGGTATCGGCATCGTCCTTGCCCAGTGCCAGGGCCGCCTTGAAGTCCTGCAGTGCCCCGGCCGCATCGCCCATGTCCAACCGGGTCACGCCGCGGTTGTAGGGGTACAGGGGCTCGGTGGGATCGAGCTGCATCGCCCGGCCATCGTCAGCCAGGGCCTGGCTGGAACGGCCCAGCGCGTGCTGGGCCAGCGCACGGTTGCCGTAGTAGCCGGCCACCTGCGGGGATTGCGCGATGGCCTGGTCCAGCAGCTCCAGCGCTCGGCGTGGCTGGCCCAGGTGGTGATACGCCTGCGCGGCGTGGAACGGGATGTCCGCGTGCTGCCCGGTGCCGTCCGGATCGGCGCGATAGGCCTGCTCATAGGCGGCAAACACCTCCAGCATGCGCGCGTTGTCGTGCTGCTGGTTGAGCACGTACAGGTAGTTCCGGAACAGCGTGCTGCCATGCCCGCCGGCCTTCACTGCGGCGGCATAGTCGGCCAGTGCCCCGGCCGCATCGCCGGCCTTGGCCTTGGCGGTGCCCTGCAGCTGCAGGCTGTCGGCATCGTCGGGATCGCGCTGCAGGGCCTGCGCGGCGGCGGCCAGCACTGCAGCGTTGTCGTCGGTGGCCGCAGCGATGAACGCCTTCAGGCGATACAGGTGGGCCTGGTCGGGGGCCAGGGCGATGGCCGCGTCGATCCGGCGCCGCGCCGTGCTCCAGTCCTGTGCCGCATAGGCCTCGCTGGCCTGCTCGGCAAGGTCCCCGCTGCGGGCGCCCTGCGCATCGGCCGGGGCATCGGCGTCGCTGGCATCCCGGGCCGCGGCCGCGGCGAGCCGCACCTCCAGCACCGGTACCTCCTCGTGCGCGCCGCCCGCCTGCTGTGCCTGCGCCGTCGCGCCCAGACCGGCCCACACCACCACGCTGGCAAGCAGCGCCACCTTCCTTGTTGCTGTCGACACGATCCGGACCTGCAAATCCCTGGCAGAGCGCGCAGCCTACCCCAGTGCCGGCAGCTTGCGGCGCCCGGCGGCTGTGCCGGATCCGGCCGCCACCGCCTATATCGGCCCGGCGGCACCCGCCACCGGCCCCCACCGCCTACAATATCGGCCCCGCTCCGCTGCCGATTGCCCTGTCCCCATGACTGCTGATCTGTTGCCCGTTCGCCGGGCCCTCCTCTCTGTTTCCGACAAAACCGGTCTGATCGACCTGGCCCGCGCCCTGGCGGCGCGCAACGTGGAGCTGCTGTCCACCGGCGGCACCGCCAAGGCGATCCGCGACGCCGGCCTGGCGGTCAAGGACGTGGCCGATGTCACCGGCTTCCCGGAAATGATGGACGGCCGGGTCAAGACCCTGCATCCGCTGGTGCACGGCGGCCTGCTCGGTCGCGCCGGGCTGGACGAGGCGGTGATGGCCGAACACGGCATCGGTGCGATCGACCTGCTGGTGCTGAACCTGTACCCGTTCGAATCGGTCACCGCCAAGGCCGACTGCACGCTGGACGATGCGGTGGAGAACATCGACATCGGCGGCCCGGCGATGCTGCGCTCGGCGGCCAAGAACTTCGACCGCGTGGCCGTGGCCACCGATCCGGCGCAGTACGCCGAGCTGCTGGCCGAGCTGGACGCCCATGATGGGCAGCTGTCGGCCGCCAAGCGCTTTGCGTTATCGGTGGCCGCGTTCAACCGCGTGGCCCAGTACGATGCGGCGATCAGCAACTACCTCTCCGCCGTGGCCGCCAGCGATGCCGCGGTGCCGGTGCGCAGCGAATTCCCGGCGCAGATGAATTCCAGCTTCGTGAAGGTGATGGACCTGCGCTACGGCGAAAACCCGCACCAGAGCGGCGCGTTCTACCGCGACCTGTACCCGGTGCCGGGCACCCTGGCCACCTTCCAGCAGCTGCAGGGCAAGGAACTGAGCTACAACAACCTGGCCGATGCCGATGCAGCGTGGGAGTGCGTGCGCCAGTTCGACGCGCCGGCCTGCGTGATCGTCAAGCACGCCAACCCGTGCGGCGTGGCCGTGGGCGCCGGCAACGGCGATGCCTACGAGCTGGCCTACGCCACCGATCCGACCAGCGCGTTCGGCGGCATCATCGCCTTCAACAAGCCGCTCGATGCGGCCACCGCGCAGGTGATCCTGGACCGCCAGTTCGTCGAAGTGCTGATCGCCCCGGACTTCGAGCCGGCCGCGCTGGAATACGCGCAGAAGAAGGCCAACGTGCGCGTGCTGCGCATCCCGCATGGGGAGGGCCGCAACAACTACGACACCAAGCGGATCGGCTCGGGCCTGCTGGTGCAGTCCTCGGACAACCGCGGCATGACCCGCGCCGAGTTGAAGGTGGTCAGCAAGCTGGCCCCCACCGACAAGCAGTTCGCCGACCTGTTGTTTGCCTGGAACGTGGCCAAATTCGTCAAGTCCAACGCCATCGTCTACGCCCGCGACAACCGCACCATCGGTGTCGGCGCCGGCCAGATGAGCCGCGTCTACTCGGCGCGCATCGCCGGCATCAAGGCCGCCGATGCGAACCTGGTCGTGGAGGGCTCGGTGATGGCCTCCGACGCGTTCTTCCCGTTCCGCGACGGCATCGATGCCGCCGCGGCCGCCGGCATCAAGGCAGTGATCCAGCCCGGTGGCTCGATGCGCGACAGCGAGGTGATCGCCGCCGCCGACGAGCACGGCCTGGCGATGGTGTTCACCGGCGTACGCCACTTCCGGCATTGATCCAAGGAGCGACACGGATGTCTGCATCACCCCGCAACCACGTCATCGCGCTGGCCCTGGCCAGCGCAGTGCTGGCCGGCTGCAAGCCGGCCGCCGCGCCCACCCCCACGCCGCCGGTGGCCACCGCACCGGCGGCG
>DJBL01000074.1:27577-30877 GCA_002435595.1 Stenotrophomonas maltophilia | reverse complement strand
CTCTTCCGATCGTGCAGGCCGAGGCCACCCGGGTGGCCGATCCGGCCGCGCGCCTGGCCGCCTTCGGCAGCGAGGCCCAGCTGCCCGAGCGGCTGCCGCCACGGCACCTGGCGATCCAGATCAACCAGGGCCTGCACGAGCTGATGGCCAAGTATCCCTCGACCCTGCTGTTCGGCGAGGACGTGGCGCAGAAGGGCGGGGTGTACACGGTCAGCAAGGGCCTGCTCAAGGCATTCGGGCCGCGCCGGGTGTTCAACACGCTGCTGGATGAAACCATGATCCTGGGCATGGCCCAGGGGCTGGCCAACCTGGGCATGCTGCCGATCCCGGAGATCCAGTACCTGGCCTACCTGCACAACGCGGCCGACCAGCTGCGGGGCGAGGCCTGTTCGCTGCAGTTCTTCTCCAACGACCAGTACCGCAACCCGATGCTGGTCCGCATTGCCGGGCTTGGCTACCAGAAGGGGTTTGGCGGGCACTTCCACAATGACAACTCGATTGCCGCGCTGCGTGACATCCCCGGCCTGGTGGTCGGTTGCCCCTCGCGCGGGGATGATGCGGCGATGATGCTGCGCACGTTGGCCGCGCTGGCCCAGGTCGATGGGCGGGTATCGGTGTTCCTGGAGCCGATCGCGCTGTACATGAGCAAGGACCTGTACGAACCCGGCGATGGCCAGTGGCTGTTCCCCTACCCCGCGCCGGAGCAGGCGCTGGTGCTGGGCCAGGGCCGGGTATACAACCCGGACGCCAGCGACCTGGTGATCTTCAGCTACGGCAACGGGGTGCCGATGAGCCTGCGCGCCGCGCGCACCCTGGAGGCCGAACTGGGCTGGCAGGTGCGGGTGGTGGACCTGCGCTGGCTGGTGCCGCTCAATGCCGCCTTCATCGCCGGCCAGGCCGCGGACGCGCAGCGGGTGCTGGTGGTCGATGAGGGCCGCCACAGCGCCGGGGTGGGCGAGGGCGTCATCACCGCGCTGGTCGAGGCGGGCCTTGGGCACCTGCCGCTGCAGCGGGTCAGCGGTGCCGATACGTATACGCCGCTGGCGGGGGCAGCAATGTGCGTGCTTCCAAGCGACAATGCGCTGGTAAGCGCCGCCCGGGTACTGGCGCAGGATCTCTGACGCATGTGTGGATTGGCAGGAATGCTGCTGCCGGCTCCGGTAGCGGAGCAGGCAGCACTGGAATCGCTGGCGCGACGCATGGGCGACGCGCTGATCCATCGTGGCCCGGACGACAGCGGGGTGTGGGCCGATGCGGCCCGCGGCATCGCCCTGGCCCATCGCCGGTTGAGCATCCTGGACCTGTCGCCGCTGGGCCACCAGCCGATGGCGTCCAACGATGGCCGCTACGTGCTGGCCTACAACGGCGAGGTCTACAACTTCGCCGCCCTGCGCGCCGAGCTGGAGACGTTGGGCCACACCTTCCGCGGTCACTCGGACACCGAGGTGCTGCTGGCCGCGTTCGTGGCCTGGGGGCTGGATGACACCCTGCAGCGCGCCAACGGCATGTTCGCCATCGCCCTGTGGGACCATGCCGAGCAGTGCCTGTGGCTGGCCCGCGACCGGGTCGGCAAGAAGCCGCTGTATTACGGCTGGGCCGGCCAGGCGCTGGTGTTCGGATCGGAGCTGAAGGCGCTGTGGCAGCACCCGGACTTCGACAACGGCATCGACCGCGACGCGCTGACCCTCCTGCTCCGGCTCGATTACATCCCCGCCCCGCATTGCATCCACGAGCACTGCTTCAAGCTGATGCCGGGTCGGGTGCTGCGCCTGGATGCCGCGGCGGTGGCCGCCGGCGCGGCGGCGCATCGGCCGGACCAGCAGCAGGTGCCGTTCTGGAACGCGCGCGAGCGCATGCAGCAGGCGCTCGCCCAGCCGTTCGTCGGCAGCGATGCGCAGGCCGAGGAGCAGCTGGACGGCGTGCTGCGCGATGCCGTGGCGCTGCGCATGGTGGCCGACGTGCCAGTCGGGGTGTTCCTGTCCGGCGGAACCGATTCGTCGGTGGTGGCGGCGCTGATGCAGGCGCAGTCGGCCGCGCCGATCCACAGTTTCAGCATTGGCTTCGAGGGTTCCCACCACGACGAGGCGCCGCTGGCCAAGGCCTTGGCCAGGCATCTGGGCACCGACCACACCGAGCTGTACGTCAGCGGCGCCGACGCGCTGGCGGTGGTGCCGCAGTTGCCGGCGATGTTCGACGAGCCCTTCGCCGATGCGTCCCAGGTGCCCACCGCGCTGGTGGCGCGGCTGGCCCGCGGCGCGGTGACGGTGGCGCTGTCCGGCGATGGCGGCGATGAACTGTTCTTCGGCTATGGCCGCTACCAGCGGGCGCTGCGCAACTGGGCCATGCTCGGCAAGGTGCCGGCGCCGCTGCGGCGCTGGATGGCCGCCCATGCCCAGCGCCAGGGCGAGGCCTCGCGCACGGGCGGCGTGGCCGCACTGCTGGCCGAGACCGGCGCGCGCGGGATCGGCGATGTGTACCGCAACCGCATCACGCGCTGGCGCGATCCGGTCGCGGCGGTGCGGGGCGCCAAGGGGGCCAGCAGCTTCTACGACCTGGCCGACCCGCTGCACGGCGCCGGCTCGCCGGCCGATGCGATGATGCTGGCCGATTTCAACACCTACCTGCCCGATGACCTGCTGTGCAAGGTGGATCGCACCAGCATGGCGGTCAGCCTGGAGGCGCGCGCGCCGCTGCTGGACTGGCGGGTGGCCGAGTTTGCCTGGTCCCTGCCGCTGTCGATGAAGCACCGCGACGGGGTCAGCAAGTACCTGCTCAAGCGCGTGCTGGGCCGTTACGTGCCCCAGGAGATGGTGCACCGGCCCAAGCGCGGCTTTGGCGCCCCGGTCAGCGAATGGCTCAAGGGTGACCTGCGCGGCTGGGCCGACGACCTGCTCGACCCGGCCCGGCTGGCCGCCGAAGGCGTGTTCAACGTCGAGGCGGTGGTGCCGCTGTGGCAGCAGTTCCAGCAGGGCGAGCGCAAATGGCACACCCACCTGTGGAACGTGCTGATGTTCCAGGCCTGGCAGGCGCATTGGCAGCAGGTACGCGCCACCGTCGCGCGCGCCTGAGCCGATCCACGCCGTGCGTGGATGACCACCCCAGCAACGCCGCGTAGATCCACGCCACGCGTGGATGGAAACGCCAACAACGCCGGCCCTGCCTCCACGCCCCGCGTGGACGAAACCCCGACAACGCCGGCCGCACCTCCATGCCCCGCGCGGATAGAACCCGAACAACCCCGGCCGAACATCCACGCCACCCATGGATGACACCGCAACAACGCCGGCCGTACCTCCACGC
>DJBL01000074.1:0-27310 GCA_002435595.1 Stenotrophomonas maltophilia | reverse complement strand
GCCCCGCGCGGATAAAACCCGAACAACCCCGGCCGAACATCCACGCCACCCATGGATGACACCGCAACAACGCCCCGTAGATCCACGCCATGCGTGGATGAAGCGCCGACAGCGCCGACAGCGCCGACAGCGCCGACAGCGCCGACAGCGCCGGATCGCCGCGGATCAAACCCCAGCCACGCCGCCCCAGAGCCCCCTGCGCTGCCTGAACCACCTTCACCGATGCCAAAGGTCGCCCCACCTAGGCTGGGGCTTTCCCCAATGGAGACATCCCATGGCCGAAGTGAAGATCGCGGTACTGGTGGGCAGCCTGCGCAAGGGGTCGCACAACAAGGCGCTGGCGCTGGCGCTGGAGCAGCTGGCCACAGGCCGGGCGCGCTTCGAGTACGTGGAGATCGGCGACCTGCCGCTCTACAACCAGGATCTGGACACCAGCTACCCGGCCCAGGGCGTGCGCCTGAAGCAGCAGATCCGTGACGCCGACGCGGTGCTGTTTGTCACCCCCGAGTACAACCGCTCGATCCCCGGGGTGCTCAAGAACGCCATCGACCTGGGCTCGCGCCCTTACGGCGACAGCGCTTTTGCCGGCAAGCCGGCGGCCGTGGCGGGGGCCTCGATCGGGGTGATCGGCACGGCGCTGGCCCAGCAGCACCTGCGCAACGTGCTGGCCTACCTGGACATGCCCGTCCTCGGCCAGCCGGAGGTGTTCCTGCACTTCAAGGACGACCTGATCGACCCGGCCGGCCGCATCAGCAACGAGGGGACCCAGAAGTTCCTGCAGGGTTTCGTGGACACGTTCCTGGCCTGGATCGCCACCCACGACGGTCAGCATTGAGTCGGAGGGTTCTGCGATAATGGCGGTACGACGGGCGCCGCAACGGCGCCTGTCGCACGTGATGCGAAGGCTGCGGCCGATGCTGTCGGCAAACTGCCGGTATACCCAGCTCATCCACCGCTTATCCACAGGGTTGTGCATGGCTGTGGCGGTCGCTCCGTGCCTACCATGCCCCATGCTCCGCACTGCAGGAAGTACGCCCCGACATGTCCGCCCGCTCTGGCTTCCGCTCCGACCGCAAAGACCGCGGTGACCGTTTCGACCGCGACGAATCGCGGATCGATCAGCTGCGCGTGCCGCCACATTCGATCGAGGCCGAGCAGGCGGTGCTGGGCGGCCTGATGCTGGCCCCGGAGAGTTACGACCGGGTCAACGACCAGTTGACCGAGACCGACTTCTACCGTCGCGACCACCAGATGATCTACCGCGCGATCCGCGAGCTCTCCGAGCGCGATCGTCCGTTCGATGCGGTGACCCTGGGCGAGTGGTTCGAATCGCAGGGCAGGATGGAGCTGGTCGGCGATGGCGCGTACCTGATCGAACTGGCCAGCACCACGCCGTCGGCAGCCAACATCGCCGCCTATGCCGAGATCGTGCGCGACAAGGCGGTACTGCGCCAGCTGATCCAGGTGGGTACCGACATCGTCAATGACGGTTTCCAGCCCGAAGGCCGCGAGAGCAGCGAGCTGTTGTCGGCGGCGGAAAAGTCGGTGTTCGCGATCGCCGAGCAGGGCGCACGTGGCCGTACCGATTTCGTGGCGATGCCCGGCGCGCTGAAGGACGCCTTCGAAGAACTGCGCAACCGCTTCGAGAACGGCGGCAACATCACCGGCCTGCCGACCGGCTACGCCGATTTCGACGCGATGACCTCCGGCCTGCAGCCCACCGACCTGATCATCCTGGCCGCGCGCCCGGCGATGGGCAAGACCACCTTCGCGCTGAACATCGCCGAGTACGCGGCGATCAAGTCCAAGAAGGGCGTGGCGGTATTCTCGATGGAAATGTCGGCCTCGCAGCTGGCGATGCGCCTGATTTCCTCCAACGGCCGTATCAACGCCCAGCGCCTGCGTACCGGTCAGCTGGAAGACGAAGACTGGAGCCGGGTCACCGGCGCGATCCGGATGCTCAAGGAAACCAAGATCTTCATCGACGACACGCCGGGCGTGTCGCCGGAGATCCTGCGCTCCAAGTGCCGCCGCCTCAAGCGCGAGCACGACCTGGGCCTGATCGTGATCGACTACCTGCAGCTGATGAGCGTGCCGGGCAACAGCGAAAACCGCGCGACCGAAATCTCGGAAATCTCGCGTTCGTTGAAGGGCCTGGCCAAGGAACTCAACGTGCCGGTGATCGCGCTGTCCCAGCTCAACCGCTCGCTGGAAACGCGTACCGACAAGCGCCCGGTGATGGCCGACCTTCGCGAATCCGGCGCTATCGAGCAGGACGCGGACATGATCGTCTTCATTTACCGCGACGATTACTACAACAAGGAAAATTCCCCGGACAAGGGCTTGGCCGAGATCATCATCGGCAAGCACCGAGGCGGCCCGACCGGCTCGTGCAAGCTCAAGTTCTTCGGTGAGTACACCCGCTTCGACAACCTGTCGCACGATTCGGTGGGTTCGTTCGAATGACCTGGGGCACACGACCAACGGTCGTGTGCTACCGGCGCTTGGCCCCGGCCCCGTAACGGGGTAGAGCCGACCGTTGGTGGGCTGCTCCTGCAGCCGGCGATCCTGCGGTTCAGCCGGGCAACGCCCGGCCTCACCGCCGCGGCGGTCACTCATCGGCGTATTCCCGGTTTCGTCGGCCGAGATCGGCGTTCGTCGCATCCCGCTTGCCGCGCGGGCGGTGCAACGGCAACGTGAGCCTGCGGGCATTGCCGCCCGGTGCCGGTGGAGACCGACGATGAAGACGCTGTTCGCGCTGGGGGTGTGGTGCCTGTTGTTCGTGCTGTGCTGGCCGCTGGCGATCCTGGCGCTGGTCGCCTGGCCGTTCGTGTGGCTGCTGAGCCTGCCGTTCCGCCTGGTCGGCATCACCTTCTCGGCCGTGTTCGCCTTCCTGCGCGCGCTGTTCATGCTGCCGGCGCGCCTGCTGGGCGGCGGGCCGGTAGCCGCATGAGCCGGCTGTGCGCTGGACTGGTCGCGCTGTGGTTGGCGGCGCCTGCGTTCGCCGCCGAACCGCCCAAGGCGTGGGTGGAGCGGCAGAATCCTGGTCAGGTGGGTGCCGAGCCTGCGGCTCGCAAGGACGCGCCGAAGCAACACTGCCGGGTGGTGAAGGAATGGAAGGTGGGCGAGGTGGTCGCGCAGCATCGGGTCTGCGAGGACGCGCCGAATGCGCCGAATGCGGCAGCGCCGGAGAAGAACCCCACGCGCACGTGATGGCGATTGGCGCGGCCTGTGGGCGGCTCGTGGACATTGGATGGAGCCGGCCAGCGGCCGGCACGACCTGGCGTGTCGGTGCTGCGCCTATACTGCGGGCTGCTTTCAGACAGGGAGGTGGTCATGACGCTGACCCAACAGGAATTCACCGCGCTTTGCGCATCGCATGGGTTCGGCGCGCATGCCGGCGTGCTGCTGCCGTGGCTGCGGCCGCGCGTGGGGTTCAGCCGCCGGGCGGAGGCGGATGCACCGATCGGTGCCTCGCGGATCGGCGGCGGGCCGGATGTGCCCGCCGGCTTTGCATGGCCCACTCACAAGGGCAGGGCGCTGGACTTTCTGCTGCAGATCAACCTGGCCGACCTGCAGGGTCTGGACTGCGGGTTGGATCTGCCTGCACAGGGCGTGCTGTCGTTCTTCTACGACACCGACACGCAACCGTGGGGCTTTGACCCGGCCGATCGCAGTGGGCATGGCATCCACCTGTTCGACGCGGACGGGTTGCAGCGCCTGCCTGCGTCGGATGCGGAGGCCGCGTTGGCACCGTTTGCGTTGGCGTTCCATCGCGCCTGGAGCCTGCCGCATCCGTTCTCGTCCAAGGGCGAGGAAGTGGCACAGGCGCTGCGTGACGCCGGGCTGGGCTGGGACGACGCGGCCGAGGAGGGCTACTACGCGCTGGTGGAGGATATCGCCGACCTGGGCTCTCCGACGCCGGGCGAGCGGCACGGCCTGGGCGGCTGGTCGCATAACGTGCAGGGCGACATGGCACTGGACGCGCAGCTGGTCAGCCATGGCCTGTATTGCGGCAACCCGAGCGGATATGGCGATCCCCGCGCCGCTGCGCTGGCGGCCGGAGTGGCCGACTGGGCGCTGCTGCTGCAGCTGGATTCGGACGACGAGGCGATGTGGGGCGATTCGGGAATGCTGTACGCCTGGGTCCGCCGGCAGGACCTGGCCGCGCGGGATCTGTCGCAGACCTGGCTGGGCTTACAGTGCTGCTGAAAAAATCGCGCCGGTAGTGCCGGCCGCTGGCCGGCTCTTCGATCAATGTTCCGTAGAGCCGGCCAGCGGCCGGCACTACCAGAGGGTCGACGCGCCCTCCAGCGTCGCGGACCACCAGAGAGGGTCGACGCGCCCGCCGGCAGTGGTTGCCACCGGGCACGCACGCACAAAAAACCCCGCCTTGGCGGGGTTTTTCGTTACACGATCCGCAGGGCGATCAGTTCGCCTTGTGGATGGCGCGCTTGCTCACCGCCATCGCCGCGTCGTGCACGGCTTCGGACAGCGACGGGTGGGCGTGGCAGATCCGGGCCAGGTCGTCGGCCGAACCGCTGAACTCCATGGTCAGCACGCCTTCGTGGACCAGCTCGGACACGTTCGCGCCGACCAGGTGCATGCCCAGGATGCGATCGGTTTCGGCATGCGCCAGCACCTTCACGAAGCCTGCCGGCTCAACCATCGCCACGGCACGGCCGTTGGCGGCGAACGGGAAGCTGCCGGCCTTGTACGGAATGCCCTCGGCCTTCAGCTGCTGCTCGGTCTTGCCGACCCAGGCCAGCTCCGGCTCGGTGTAGATGACCCACGGGATGGTGTCGAAGTTGACGTGGCCCGGCAGGCCGGCGATCAGTTCGGCGACCGCGATGCCTTCTTCGAAGCCCTTGTGCGCCAGCATCGGGCCGCGCACGCAGTCACCGACCGCCCACACGCCGTCCACGCCGGTGTGGCAATGGTCGTCCACTTCGATCTGGCCGCGCTCGTTGATCTTGACGCCGGTGCCTTCGGCCAGCAGCCCCTTGGTGGCGGCGCGGCGGCCAACGGCCACCAGCAGCTTGTCCACGACCAGGCTCTTCTCGCCTTCGGCGTCGGTGTAGGTCAGGGCAACTTCCTTCTTCTTGCCCTTGCCGGTCACCTCGGCCTTGGAGACCTTGGCACCCAGGCGGATGTCCAGGCCCTGCTTCTTGAATTCCTTGGCGGCGGCCTTGGCCACTTCGGTATCGGCGGCGGCCAGGAACTCCGGCAGCGCCTCCAGGATGGTCACGTCCGCGCCCAGGCGCTTCCACACGCTACCCAGCTCCAGACCGATCACGCCGGCGCCGATCACCGCCAGGCGGGCGGGAACTTCGGTGAAGTCCAGGCCGCCGACGTTGTCGACGATGGTCTCGCCATCGAACTTGGCGAACGGCAGTTCGATCGAATCCGAACCGGCGGCGATGATCACGTTGGTGCCCTTGAGCTCGACGATGGAACCGTCGTGCTGGGTGACCTTGACCACGTTGCCCGGCTGCAGCTCGCCGAAGCCGTAGTAGGCGGCGACCTTGTTGGCCTTGAACAGCATGCCGATGCCGCCGGTGAACTGCTTGACGATCTTGTCCTTGCGGCCAACCATCGCCTCGACGTCGATCTTGGCGTCCTTGAAGCTGATGCCGTGGTCGCCAAAGATGTGGCCCATGTTCCAGAACTGGCGCGAGGAATCCAGCAGCGCCTTGGACGGGATGCAGCCCACGCGCAGGCAGGTGCCACCGAGGGCCGGCTTGCCGTCCTTGCCCAGGGCCGCGTCGATGCAGGCGGTCTTCAGACCCAGCTGCGCGGCACGGATGGCGGCGTGGTAGCCGGCCGGACCGGCACCGATGACGACGACGTCGAATTGTTCAGCCATTGAAATAGTCCTTGTTGCATTCCCGAGCTTCGGTCGAAGCCGGTGGCGCGCAGGCGCCGGGGAGAGAGCAGGGCAGTGCGGTGCAGTGCCGTAAAACCAACACCCCTCCGCGCAGGCGCGGAGGGGTGGCGGGTCTTACAGGCCGAACAGCATGCGGCCCGGGTTTTCCAGCTGGTTCTTGATGTCTACCAGGAACTGCACCGAATCCTTGCCATCGATGATGCGGTGGTCGTAGGACAGTGCCAGGTACATCATCGGCGCGATCACGACCTGGCCGTTCTGGGCGATCGGACGTTCCTTGATGGCGTGCATGCCCAGGATGGCGCTCTGCGGCGGGTTGATGATCGGCGTGGACAGCAGCGAGCCGAAGGTGCCGCCGTTGGTCACGGTGAAGGTGCCGCCCTGCAGTTCTTCCAGGCTCAGCTTGCCGTCACGGGCCTTCTTGGCGTAGTCGGCGATGGTCTTTTCGATGTCCGCGAAGGACATGCGCTCGACATTGCGCAGCACCGGGGTCACCAGGCCCTTCTCGGTCGACACGGCGATCGAGATGTCCGAGTAGCCGTGATAGATGATGTCGTCACCATCGATCGAGGCATTGACCAGCGGGAAGCGCTGCAGCGCGTTGGCGGCGGCCTTCACGAAGAAGCTCATGAAGCCCAGCTTGATGCCGTGCGCCTTGACGAACTCGTCCTGCAGATCCTTGCGCGCGGCCGAGACCTTGGACAGGTCGACCTCGTTGAAGGTGGTCAGCATGGCGGTGCCGTTCTTGGACTGCATCAGGCGCTCGGCGATGCGCTTGCGGATGCGGGTCATCGGCACGCGTTCTTCCGGACGTGCGCCACCGGCCTTGCCAGCGCCGCCACTACGGGCGAAGTTGACGATGTCTTCCTTGGTCACCGCGCCATGACGGCCGGTGCCGGACACGTCGGCCGGGTTCACGCCTTCGGTGATCGCCGAGAAACGGGCGCCCGGGGGCAGGCCGTCGGCAGCCGACTTGGCCGCCGGCGCCGGGGCAGCAGCGGCCGGAGCAGCAGCGGCCGGTGCCGGAGCCGCCGCCGGGGCGTCGGCCTTCTTCTCTTCGGCCGGCGCGGCAGCAGCGGTCGCGCCTTCTTCGATGATGGCCACGACCTGGCTGGAGGTCACGGTGGCGCCCACCTCGAACTTGATCTCCTTCAGCACGCCATCGACCGGCGACGGCACTTCCAGGACGACCTTGTCGGTTTCCAGATCAAGCAGGTTTTCATCGCGCTTGACGGCATCGCCGACTTTCTTGTGCCAGGTGGCGATGGTGCCGTCGGCGACGGATTCGGGCAGTACCGGGGCTTTGACTTCGGTGGCCATGCGGGAGCTTCCTGGTTTGTCTTTTCTAGAATGAGGGGGAGAGGTTATTCAGCAACCGAGTCGTTGAACGGGTTGACCAGGGCATCGGCGATCAGCTTCTGCTGTTCGATGATGTGGTCAGCCATGTGTCCAGCGGCCGGCGATGCCGAACGGGCGCGACCGGCGTAGTGCAGGCTCTGGCCATCGGCCAGGCAGAACTGCAGGTGGTGGCGGATCTGGTACCACGCCCCCTGGTTCTGCGGTTCTTCCTGCGTCCACACCACATCGGCAGCCTTGCCGTACTTCTTCAGTTCGGCAGCCAGCAGCGCGCGCGGGAACGGATACAGCTGTTCGACGCGGATGATGGCCACATCGTCCTGGCCACGCTTGGTCTGGTCTTCCAGCAGGTCGTAATAGACCTTGCCCGAGCACAGCACCACGCGCTTGACCTTCTTGGCGTCTGCGTTGGCATCGCCGATCAGGTGCTGGAACTGCCCATCGGCCAGCTCTTCCAGGCTCGACACGGCCAGCTTGTGGCGCAGCAGCGACTTGGGCGACATCACCACCAGCGGCTTGCGGGTGGTCATGCGCATCTGGCGACGCAGCATGTGGTACGCCTGCGCCGGGGTCGACGGCACGCACACCAGCATGTTCTCCAGCGCGCACAGCTGCAGGAAGCGCTCCAGGCGCGCCGAGCTGTGTTCCGGGCCCTGCCCTTCGTAACCGTGCGGCAGCAGCAGGGTCAAACCGCTGATACGGCCCCACTTGGCTTCGCCGGCAGCGATGAACTGATCGATCACGACCTGGGCGCCGTTGGCGAAGTCGCCGAACTGGCCTTCCCAGATGCACAGGGTGTTCGGATCGGTGGTGGAGAAACCGTACTCATAGGCCATCACTGCTTCTTCGCTGAGCAGCGAATCGATGATGGTGGCCTGTTCCGGCGACTCGACCAGCTGACGCAGCGGCAGGTAGTAGTTGTCGGTCTTCTGATCGTGCAGGATCGCGTGGCGGTGGGTGAAGGTACCGCGGCCGACGTCCTGGCCGACCAGACGCAGGCTGTTGCCTTCGTCCAGCACGGTGGCGTAGGCCAGGTTCTCGGCAAAGCCCCAGTCGCCCGGGATCTCGCCGGCGGCCATCTTGCGACGGTCGTCGTACACCTTGGCCACACGCGAGTGCAGTTCCACGCCTTCGGGCACGGTGTTGATCAGCGTGGCCAGCTGCTTGACCTTCTCCATGCCCACCGCGGTGGAAATGGGATCGGACAGCTTGCCATTGAGCAGCGCGGGCCAGTCGACGTACATCTTGCTGGTGGCCGGGGTCTTCTCGACGGCCGCCAGCTCGGTGGTCACTTCACCGGCATCGAGCTTGTTGCGGTAGGCATCGACCAGCGCCTTGCCAGCGTCGGCCGGGATCACGCCTGCGGCTTCCAGCTTGGCCGCGTACAGCTCGCGGGTGGTCTGGTGCTTGCGGATCACCTGGTACATCAGCGGCTGGGTGATCGCCGGTTCGTCGGCCTCGTTGTGGCCCCAACGGCGATAGCACATCAGGTCGATGACCACGTCCTTGGCGAACTTCTGGCGGAACTCGAAGGCCAGCTGGGCCGCGAACACCACCGCTTCGGGATCATCGCCGTTCACGTGCAGCACCGGGGCGGCGATCATCTTCGCCACGTCGGTGGCATAGCGCGTGGAGCGCGTATCCAGCGGGTTGGAGGTGGTGAAGCCCACCTGGTTGTTGACCACGATGTGCACCGTGCCACCGACGGCGAAGCCGCGGGCCTGGGACATCTGGAACAGCTCCATCACCACGCCCTGGCCGGAGAAGGCCGCATCGCCGTGGATCAGGATCGGCATCACCTGCTTGCGCGCGGTGTCGCCACGGCGTTCCTGGCGCGAGCGCACGCTGCCGGCCACGACCGGGTCGGCGATTTCCAGGTGCGAGGGGTTGAACGCCAGCGCCAGGTGGACCGCGCCGCCGGGGGTGGACACGTCGGCCGAGAAGCCCATGTGGTACTTCACGTCGCCGGCCGAGGCATGGTCGTCGTGCTCGAACTTGCCTTCGAACTCGTCGAACAGCTTGCGCGGGCTCTTGCCCAGCGTGTTGACCAGCACGTTCAGGCGGCCGCGGTGGGCCATGCCGATCACCACGTCCTTGACGCCATCCTTGCCGGCGTCACGGATGATGGTGTCCATCATCGGGATCAGCGAATCGCCGCCTTCCAGCGAGAAACGCTTCTGGCCGACGTACTTGGTGTGCAGGTAGCGCTCCAGGCCCTCGGCCGCGGTCAGGCGCTCCAGGGTGCGACGCTGGGTGTCGGCATCCAGGTTGTAGTTGCCACCGGCCGTTTCCAGGCGCTGGTACAGCCACTGGCGCTGCTCGACCTCGGAGATGTGCATGAATTCCGCACCGATCGAACCGGTGTAGGTCTTCTTGAGGCGCTCGAGCAGGTCGCGCAGCTTCATGCGCGGCTGGCCGGCGATGCCGCCGGTGCTGAACTCGCTGCCCAGGTCGCTCTCGGACAGGCTGTGGAACGGCAGCCCAAGGTCCGGCGGGTTGGTCGGCGGGGTCAGGCCCAGCGGGTCCAGGCGGGCACCGAGGTGGCCGCGCGAACGGTAGGCGGTGATCAGACGGCCGACATTGCGCTCGCGTTCGTCGCCGGCACCGGTGGCCGTGGCGCTGTTGCCAGCGTTCTTGGCGGCTTCGGTGATGTGGGCGATGACGGCCGAGTGCGGAATGTCACCTGCTTCGCGGCCCTTGAAGCCGTCGAAGTAGGTCTTCCATTTGGGATCGACACTGTCCGGAGAAACGAGGTACTGCTCGTACAGATCCTCGATATAGGAGGCGTTGCCGCCGGCGAGCTGCGAAGACTGCGCAAACTGCTTCAGTAGATTGTCCACGATGGAGGGTCGGATTCGCTTGTGGGGTAAGGCTTCGATGATCCGGCAGGGAAAAGTGAATAGCCCTGCGCGGGCGGTATCTAACTCCCCAAATTGTACCCCCATCGGGACAGGAAGGGGCATCGCGGCGGCCCGGGCAGGACCTGCGGTGTCATTCCCAGACAGGTTCGAGCCCGTGGCGTGAGCTACAGGCCAATCGCCCTCAATTCGCTGCATTCACGCGAACGTTCCCATACGCGCTGCAAACCGTCCTGCAACGGTCGCGAACGTGCTGGCAGGGCAAGCGCGGCTTCGCCGTCGAAACGATGTCCGCTGAGACGAAAGTAGTAGTCCCCGGCATCGTTGAGCAGGCAGGCCGACGCCAGCGCGCGGTCGATCGGGTCGCTGACCTGGCGGATCCGGAACACACTGGGCAGGCGCTGCACCAGCCCGAGCAGTGGCGAACCGGCCTGGGCGATGGCCTGGGCATCGTGCACGATCAGCCAGGCCTGCTTGTCGTGGCGGGCGGTGCCGAAGCGGCGCAATGCCTCCAGCACCGGCGGTGCATCGAGCAGCCCGGGGTCGAGCTGGCGGCTGTGGATCCACAGCTGGCGCCGGGCCCGGTGGACCAGCGCGGTGGTGATCGCCACCGCTTCGGCGGCGGTGTCGATGTTGGCCGCGCCCTGCAGCACCCGGCGCATGTGCTGGTGGGCGATGCCCGCTTCCTCGAAGACCTCCCCGTGGGGCAGGAAGCCCTGCCGGGCATAGAACACGCGGGCTGGCAGCTGGGCATGCAGGGTCACCTCCTGCCAGCCGCGCGCCCGCGCCGCCTCGACCAGGGCCAGCAGCAGGGCCTGGCCCACGCCGTGGCCCCGCCAGTCGGCCAGTACCGCCATGCGGCCGATGCGGCCGTCCGGGGTAAGCCGGCCGGCACCGACCGGGGTGCCGTCGGCGCTGCGGGCCAGCACGTGCACGCTGAGCGGGTCCAGGGCATCGATCTCCAGCGCGGCCGGGACCTGCTGTTCCTCCACGAAGACACGGTGGCGGACCCGGTGCAGCGCTTCGCGCTGGACCGGGTAGGGCACTATTTCGACCTGGACGCCGCTGGCCATGCTCAGGCCGGCTTGCCGTCGTCCTGGTCGTCGCTATCGTCGAAATCGACGATCACTTCGATGCCGTCTTCGTGGATGGTCACTTCGTGGACGTCGGCCCCGGTGGCCGCAGTGTCCACGTCGACCGCGCCGCTGCCATCGACGACGGCGGGGCCGGTGACGGTATCGCCTGCGTCCTCGTGGTCGTCCTCGTCCTCGTAGTCGTCCCCGTCATCGAAGGCGGTGGCGTCGAACAGCTGGTAGTAGCCGCCGCAGACCAGCGCCTGCACGGCGTCGCGGCCCTTGGCCGAGAGCTTCTGGTACAGCGCGCCGCCGAGCTGTTCGGTGGCGGCCAGCAGCTGGGCGTCCTTGACCGGCAGGGCGAACTCCAGGCCACTGCAGTACAGGCTGGCGCCACGCTTGGCACGCCGCCAGGCCATCCGCGCCCAGGGGTGGCGCTGCAGGTCCAGGCCGGCGCCCAGCGCCGCTTCGATGTCCTCGCGCGGCACCGGTTCGCCACCGGGCATCACTTCGCCGGCGGCGCGGTAGGTGGTGATGAAGCGGCCGAACCAGTCGCCGAGCTTGTCCGGGTCGTTCATGCGGATGGCGTTGAGCGCCTCGACCACGCGGTTCATCGCCACCACGTCGATTTCGTTGGGGTCCTCGGGCAGGGTGAGATCCGGATCCTGGTAGCGGATGGACTCGTCGGCGCCTTCGATGAGGGTGTCCAGGTAATCGCTGATCAGCTCGGCCGAGGCCGGTGCGCGCATGCCGAAGGAGAAGGTCAGGCAGGGGTCTTCGGCCACGCCGTTGTGCGGCACGTTGGGCGGCAGGTAGAGCATGTCGCCCGGTGCCAGGACCCAGTCGTGGGTGGGCTTGAAGCGGCGCAGGAGCTTGAGCTCGACGTCATCGCGGAAGTCCAGCGGGGGGCGCTTGCCCTTGGTGGATTCACTGGCGTCGATCTGCCAGCGGCGGTGGCCGTGGGCCTGCAGCAGGAAGACGTCGTACTGGTCGACGTGGGCGCCGACCGAGCCGCCGGTGGCGGCGAAACTGATCATCACATCGTCCATGCGCCAGCGCGGCAGGAAGTCGAAGTGGCCGATCAGGGCGCGCACGTCGGCGTCCCACTTGTCCACGTCCTGGACCAGCAGGGTCCAGTCGTGGTCGGGCATGCCCGGGAACTCGTCTTCCTGGAACGGGCCGGTACGCACGGTCCAGCCGTCGGTGGCCCGATCATGCGTGATCAGGCGCGACAGCGCGGTTTCCTCGCAGGCCAGCCCAGCCAGGTCTTCGGGCTGGACCGGGGTCTGGAAGTCCGGGAAGGCGGCGCGGATGAGCAGGGGGCGCTTCTGCCAGTAGTCGCGCAGGAACACGGCCGCGGGCATGCCGAGCGGGAGGCCGGGGCGGGCCTGGATTTCAATGACGGGGGTCTTGGTCGTGCGGGCAGCCATGGGGGAATCCTGGGAGCGTGTAGACAGAAAGCGGGGGCGCGGCCTTGGCCGGCGCGAGCGGGGCTATTGTCCGCTGGTTGGGGCGGATGTGCACCTGCGGTGCGGTGTCGCGGGGGCGCGGGCGTGGCGGTCCGAGTCGCAAATCCATGTCCAGCCCCGCGTCCTTGCGTGACGTGCACGTTGAGCGGCGTACGACAGCCAGGGGTGGGCGCAATGTCGGTCCGGCCGGTGACGCCCTCGGTCGGTAACGCACCAGGATTGGGGGCAGCACCAGACCGGGGAAGGCGCAGCCTGGTAGGGTCGGGTCCCAACCGACTGCCGATACCGTGTCCCGATCCGGTAACGCAGTGCAATGGAGCGCCCGTAGGGCCGGGCGCTGCCCGGCGGCCCTGTCGTCCATCACAACAAACGGGTGATGCCGGCGCCCGTGTGTCTTCGGCCGGGGTCATGCGTTCGTCGCGCCGATCAGCAACGTCGGCGGTCGATCGGGATCCGACCCTACCAGGTGGGTTGGTTGGTCATCGGAGTGTCCGCGGCGGTCGCAGCAGGATTGGTGTCAGCACGAGACCCGGGAAAGCGCAGCGCTGGTAGGGTCGGGTCCCAACCGCCTGCCGGTGCCGTGTCCCGATCCGGTAACGCAGTGCAATGGAGCGCCCGCAGGGCCGGGCGCTGCCCGGCGGCCCTGTCGTCCATCACAAAAACGGGTGATGCCGGCGCCCGTGTGTCTTCGGCCGGGGTCATGCGTTCGTCGCGCCGATCAGCAACGTCGGCGGTCGATCGGGATCCGACCCTACCAGGTGGGTTGGTCGGTCATCGGAGTGTCCGCGGCGGTCGTGCGGGGAAATGCGCTGGTCCCACGTCGCGCGATATCGGATGGGTGGTGCGCGCGGGCGGTGACGCCTTCGGTCGGTAACGCAACAGGATTGGGGGCAGCGCGAGACCCGGGAAGGCGCTGCCCTGGTAGGGTCGGGTCCCAACCGACTGCCGATACCGTGTCCCGATCCGGTAACGCAGTGCAATGGAGCGCCCGTAGGGCCGGGCGCTGCCCGGCGGCCCTGTCGTCCATGACGAAAAACGGGCGATGCTGGCGTCCGCCCATCTCCGGCCGGGGTCATGCGTTCGTCGCGCCGATCGGCAACGTCGGCGGTCGATCGGGATCCGACCCTACCGGGTGGGTCGGTCGGTCATCGGAGTGTCCGCGGCGGTCGTGCGGGGAAATGCGCTGGTCCCACGTCGCGCGATATCGGCTGGGTGGTGCGCGCGGCCCCTGACGCCTTCGGTCGGTAACGCAACAGGATTGGTGGCAGCAGGAGACCCGGGAAGGCGCAGCTCTGGTAGGGTCGGGTCGGGTCCCAACCGACTGCCGATACCGTGTCCCGATCCGGTAACGCAGTGCAATGGAGCGCCCGCAGGGCCGGGCGCTTCCCGGCGACCCTGTCGTCCATCACAAAAAAAACGGGCGATGCCGGCGCCCGTGTGTCGCCGGCCGGGGTCATGCGTTCGTCGCGCCGATCGGCCACGTCGGCGGTCGATCGGGATCCGACCCTCGCCGGTGGGTTGAAAAAGGGACGCTGGCAGTGCCGGCGTCCCTTCGCGGTTCACGCGGGTGGCGCGATCCTCAGATCGCCTTGGCCAGGTCCGCCGCCAGGCCGACGTAGCCGCCCGGGGTCAGTGCGCGCAGGCCCTGCTTGGCGTCTTCGGGCAGGTCCAGCGATTCGACGAAGGCCTGCATCGATTCGGCGGTGATGCCCTGGCCGCGGGTCAGGGCCTTGAGCTGCTCGTAGGGGTTGGGCAGGCCGTAACGGCGCATCACCGTCTGCACGGCTTCGGCCAGCACTTCCCACGAGGCATCCAGATCGGCATCCAGGCGCTCGGGGTTCACGGTCAGCTTGCCCAGGCCCTTGGCCAGCGAATCCAGGCCGACCTGGGTGTGGCCGAAGGCCGTGCCGACCGCGCGCAGCACGGTGGAGTCGGTGAGGTCGCGCTGCCAGCGGCTGATCGGCAGCTTGGCGCTGAAATGCTCGAACAGGGCGTTGGCGATGCCGAAGTTGCCCTCGGCGTTCTCGAAGTCGATCGGGTTGACCTTGTGCGGCATGGTCGAGGAGCCCACTTCGCCTTCCTTGAGCTTCTGCTTGAAGTAGCCCAGCGAGATGTAGCCCCAGATGTCGCGGGCCAGGTCGATCAGGATGATGTTGGCGCGACGCGCGGCATCGCCGATCTCGGCGACGTTGTCGTGCGGCTCGATCTGGGTGGTGTACGGGTTGAACACCAGGCCCAGGCTTTCCACGAAGCGCTTGGCGAAGGCCGGCCAGTCCACCGCCGGGTAGGCGATGACGTGGGCGTTGTAGTTGCCGACCGCGCCGTTGATCTTGCCGGTCAGTTCCACCGCGGCGATCTGCCTGCGCTGGCGCTCCAGGCGGGCCACCACGTTGGCCACTTCCTTGCCCAGGGTGGTGGGCGAGGCGGTCTGGCCGTGGGTGCGCGACAGCATCGGCTGGTTGGCCTGGGCGTGGGCGAGGGCGCGCAGGCTGGCGGTGACGCCGTCCAGGCTGGGCAGCAGCACCTCACGGCGGGCCTGCTCGAGCATCAGCCCGTAGCTGAGGTTGTTGATGTCTTCGCTGGTGCAGGCGAAATGCACGAACTCCAGTGCCGGGCCCAGCTCGGCGTCGGCCTTGAGCTGCTCCTTGATGAAGTACTCCACGGCCTTGACGTCGTGGTTGGTGGTGCGTTCGATCTCCTTGACCCGGGCCGCATGGGCCGGGGAGAAGTCATCGGCCAGCGCGCGCAGGCGGGCGACGGCGGCGGCCGGGAACGGCGCCAGTTCGACGATGCCCGGCTCGTTGGCCAGTGCCAGCAGCCATTCCACTTCCACCTTCACGCGGGCCTTGATCAGGCCATATTCGGAGAAGATCGGGCGCAGCGCGTCGACTTTGCCGGCATAGCGGCCATCGAGCGGGGACAGGGCGAGCAGGGCGAATTCGGACATGGCAGGGGCAGGGCGATGACGGCGGGGGCCGTCATTCTACGCTGCCCCGGGGGCCTCGGCCTGTGCCATGCGTACGGTCACCGCCTGGATACGGTGCCCGGTCATGCGCTTGATGGTGAACTGGTGCCCGTCGATCAGCAGCTGCTCCCCCTCCTCGGGCAGCCGCTGCAGCTGGTGCACGATCAGCCCGCCGACCGAATTGAGGTGGTCCGGCGCCTGCAGATCGTGCCCGAGCAGGCGCTCCAGCCGGAAGATCGAGGTGGAGCCGGCCACCAGCAGGCTGCCATCGGCGCCGCGGGTCGGCGCGTCCTTGACGATATGCGGGTGCTCGTCTTCGATGTCGCCGACCACCACCTCCAGCAGGTCTTCCAGGGTGAAGTAGCCCAGGATCCGGCCGTGTTCCTCCACGCACAGCGCCAGGTGGGTGGTGCCGGTGCGGAAGCGCTCCAGCACCAGCGGCACCGGGGTTTCCAGCGCGATCAGATTGGCCGGTCGCAGCAGCGGGCGCAGATCGTCGGTGGGACGGCCGCGGGCGATCTCCACCAGCAGGTCCTTCATGTGCAGGATGCCGAGCACTTCCTCGCCGTCGCGGTCGAACCACGGGTAGCGGCTGTAGCGGCTCTCGGCGAACTCGGCCATGACCTCGGCCAGGCGCATCCCTTCGCGGAACGAGCGCATGTGGTCGCGTGAGCGCATCAGGTCGCCGGCCACCAGCTCGGGCAGTTCCAGCGCGTGGCTCATCAGCGTGAGGTCCTGGTCCGGCGCGGTGCCGGTGGGCTGCTGGCGGCCGACGATCAGCTTGAGCTCCTCGCGCGAATAGCGGTGCGAGGTGTGCTCCACATCGCCCCAGCCGGCCAGCCGCAGCAGCGCATTGGCACTGTTGTTGAGCAGCCAGATGGCCGGGTACATGGCCCAGTAGAACAGGTACAGCGGCGCGGCGGTCCACAGCGACATGCGGTCCGGGCGGCGGATCGCCATCGACTTGGGCGCCAGTTCGCCCAGCACGATGTGCAGGAAGGAGATCACGCTGAAGGCGATGATGAAGGCGGTCAGGCGCGCGGCGTCGGCGCTCATGCCCAAGGCATCGAACAGCGGTTGCAGCAGGTGCGCGAAGGCGGGCTCACCGACCCAGCCCAGGCCCAGCGAGGACAGGGTGATGCCGAGCTGGCAGGCCGACAGGTAGGCATCCAGGTGCGAGTGCACGTTGAGCAGCAGGCGGCCGCGCCAGCCGTGGCGTTCGGCCAGGCCGACGGCCTGGGTGTGGCGCAGCTTGACCAGGGCGAACTCGGCGGCCACGAAAAAGCCGTTGAGCAGCACCAGGCCCAGGGCCAGCAGCAGAAGCAGGAGGTTGCCGATCATCGCCACGCCTCCGGCAGCAGCGCGGCAGGCAGGGTGGAAGGCAGGACGGGGCGCTGCGCGGCGGCAGGCCAGGGACTACTGTCGGGGTCGTCACCCATGGGGGCGGAAGGCTTTCTGAATGAACACGAATCCCGAGTCTAGCCCATCACACCCGTCCTTGGGTTTCAACACGGCTTGGGAGTATCGTGCGCAGAGCCGCCAGCCAGGGAATCAGGCCCGTTGCCAGCCGCAGGTTCCCTTTCCAAACCGAAAGAAACGCGGAGTGATGCAATGAGCAAGGGTTTCAGGATCGAACACGACAGCATGGGCGAGCTGCAGGTGCCCAGCGACGCGTTGTGGGGGGCGCAGACGCAGCGGGCGGTGAACAATTTCCCGGTGTCCGGGCAGCGCATGCCGCGCGGTTTCATCCGCGCGCTGGGGCTGGTCAAGGGCGCGGCCGCGGCAGTGAATGTCGAGCTGGGCCACCTGCCGAAGAACATCGGCAAGGCCATCGAGCTGGCAGCGGCGGAGGTGGCCCAGGGCCAGCATGACGCGCACTTCCCGATCGATGTGTACCAGACCGGGTCGGGCACGTCCTCGAACATGAATGCCAACGAGGTGATTGCCACGCTGGCCAACCGCGCCGGCAAGGCCGGCAAGCTGGCCGTGCACCCCAACGATCACGTGAACCAGGGGCAGAGTTCCAACGATGTGATCCCCACCGCGCTGCGCGTGTCGGCGCTGCTCGGCGTGCAGGAGCAGTTGCTGCCCGCGCTGGTGCACCTGCGCAAGAGCATCGACAAGAAGGGCCGCAGCCTGCGCAAGGTGGTCAAGACCGGGCGCACCCACCTGATGGACGCGATGCCGCTGACCTTCGAGCAGGAGTTCGGCGCATGGTCGGCCCAGTTGTCCTCGGCGCAGGAGCGCATCGAGGACAGCCTGAAGCGGCTGCGCCGGTTGCCGCTGGGCGGCACCGCGATCGGCACCGGGATCAACGCCGATCCGCGCTTTGGCGAGCGGGTGGCCAAGCTGCTCAAGCAGCAGACGGGCGTGAAGTTCGACAGCGCCGACAACAAGTTCGAAGGGCTGGCAGCGCAGGATGACGCGGTGGAGTTGTCCGGGCAGCTCAATGCGTTGGCGGTGGCCCTGATCAAGATCGCCAACGACCTGCGCTGGATGAATGCCGGTCCGCTGGCGGGGCTGGGTGAGATCGAGCTGCCGGCGTTGCAGCCGGGCAGTTCGATCATGCCGGGCAAGGTCAATCCGGTGATTCCGGAGGCGACGGTGATGGTGTGCGCGCAGGTGATCGGCCACCACACCGCGATTACCGTGGCCGGGCAGACCGGCAACTTCCAGTTGAACGTGACGCTGCCGTTGATCGCGGCCAACCTGCTCGACGGGATCGGGCTGCTGGCCAACATTTCGCGGCTGCTGGCCGATACCGCGATCGTCGGCCTGAAGGTGCGCGAGGACCGGGTCCGCGAGGCACTGGACCGCAACCCGATCCTGGTGACCGCGCTGAACCCGATCATCGGTTACGAGAAGGCGGCGGCCATTGCCAAGCGCGCCTACAAGGAGCAGCGTCCGGTGCTGGACGTGGCGCTCGAGGACAGCGGCCTGGCCGAGGCCGAACTGCGCAGGCTGCTGGATCCGGCGGCACTCACCGCGGGCGGCATCCATGCCGGCGGCGGTGGCGGGGGCGGTTGATCGCGATGCGACGCTGAAACAAAAAACGGGCCGCAAGGCCCGTTTTTTTCGTCACGCGATTGCGTGCGGCGCCCGGCGCACGCCTGGATTTGCGACAGATCCCCCGCCGTGCGTGGCGGCGCTTCGATCCGGCGCCCTGGCGTCGGCCGCCAAGGCAGCCGCGCTTGGCGTGGATCTACCTGCCAGGTTCAGTGCCGGTCGGCCTGCAGGTTGTCGAAGGTCTCGGTGTAATCCTTGAACTCCGGGATGCGCTGCACCAGGTCCGGCGGAATCGGCTGCATGCCGGCAGGAACCTGGATCTTGACCGAGCGCTTGGCCGGGTCCGGCGGAGCGTCGGTGAGCGTGTTCTGGCGCAGCACCTGCAGCTGCCCGAACATGCCCTGCAGCAGGGCCTGCTGGCTGGCATCGAGCGGAATCTCGATCTCGTCGATCTTCATGTGCCCATTGGGCAGCACGATGATGTTCGGCGCCGGCGCACGGCGCACGGTGAGCATGCCGTCGCTGACCGTAATCTTCGGTTTGCCGCGCTCGGCGCGATGGTTGCGGTATTCCTGGTCGCAGCCGGTGGCGACCACGCAGAACAGGGCGAACAGGAGCAGGCAGAGCTTCTTCATGGGCAGACGGCAGGCATGAAAAGGGGGAGGGCCATTCTAGTCCTCCCCCCGTGCATGCGGGCCGGGCTGCGACCGAACGTCGCAGCCGGGGCGCTTACTTGCCGCAGTCGTCGATATCGCCCTGGTCCATGGTGGCGTAGGGCTTGAACTCGGGCACCGCCACTGCCAGCGCCTGCTGCTTGGCCATCATTTCCGGCAGCAGCGTGCACAGCTTCCTGGCCTGGCCCTCGATCTTGCTTGCCTCGGCGTTCACCCGGGCCTCGATGCCCTGGGTGTCGCCGGAGAAGATGCCCTTGAGCGCTTCGCCGGCCGCGCTGACGCCCAGGTTGGCGCCGGCCACGCCGATGTCCATGCCGGCCCCGGCCACCGCCTCGACCTGCTTGCGGTAGTCGAGCAGCAGCGCACGCTGGCTGGCGTCGGTGGTGACCGCCTTGCCGTTGATCAGCAGTTCGCCCTGCGGGGTGATCTCGGCCTTGATCGACTGGCCGTCGGAGACGCTGATGTTGCTTTTCGCCAGCTCCTGACGGGCCTTGTCGGTGGCCTCCTGCACGGTCTTGCCGACCGTCTTGGTCTCTGCGACCGGCGAGGCGGTCTTGCCGGTGGCCGGATCGGCCTTGCCGGAGGGGTGATCGCCACAGGCTGCCAAGGGCAGGCACAGCAGCAGGGCGGGCAGCAGCAGTCGGGTGGTCATGCGCGCATTCCTGGAGAAGGGGAGAAGAAGCGTTACTTGCCGCGTGGCAGCTGCACGCGACCGGCCACGCCGCTGTGCCGGATATCGCCGCTGCCGCTGTGGGCCACGGTGAGGTCGCCGGCGACGTCGCGCACGGTCACATCGCCCGAACCATGCCGCTCGACGGTGACGTTGCCGCCCACCCCGCGCAGTTCGAGGTCGCCCGAACCCACCTCGCCCACCATCACGTTGCCCTTGACCTGGCGCAGGTCCACATCGCCCGAGCCGACCGTGCCCAGGTCCACGTTGCCCTGCACCCCGTCCAGGTCCAGGTCGCCCGATCCGACCGTGCCGACCTTGGCATGGCCGCGGATGTTGCGGGCGGTGAAGTCGCCCGAGCCCACCGACAGCAGGTTGAGCGCCCCGGCGCCGTCGAGGATCACATCGCCCGAACCGATCGCCGCGGTGACCAGGCCCTTGATGCCGTGCAGCTTGATGTCGCCGGACTGCACGTCGGCGCTGAGCGAATGCGCACCGCTGACGCTGGCATCGCCGGAGCCGACCTTCAGCTGCACCATGAGCGTGTCCGGCACGCTGCCACGCAGGTCCAGGTAGGCATAGTTGCTGCCCATGCTGATGTGGTTGCCGCCCTGGCGCTGCAGTCGCACCACCAGCTTGCCGTCCACCTTCTGCTGGGTCACGGTCAGCTCGCGCAGCCAGTCGGCATTGGAGGCGCAGGCGCGCCCGCCCAGCGTGGCCGGACCGGGGCCGGCGGTGAGCACCAGGTCGTGCTGGTTGACCTCGAACACCACCGCCTTGGCACCGGCCAGGTCGAGCTTGAGCTCGCGCGGTTCATTGAACTTGCACTGCGGCTCGTCGGCCAGGGCCGACAGCGGCAGCAACAACAGCGAAGCAACGGCGAGCGTGCGGATCATGTGCGGCTCCTGGAACGGGTGGGTGGAAGGTCGTGGCGGTCAAATTTCGCCGGCGCGGCGGCGCAGGCGGATGGCGATGATGATGAACACCACGCCGACGGCAGCGCCGATCCAGATGTCCGGCAGGCTCAGCGCCAGCAGCTGGTTCGAGGGGGCCAGCACCGCCACCAGGTTGTCGCGGTCACCGATCACCGCGCGCAGCTGGTCGGTACGGTAGAACACGTCGCTGCCCGGCAGGGTGCCCAGCAGCAGGCGACCGACGATGTGCTTCCAGAACCAGCCGCTGGTGCTGCCGAAGGCGTTCATCAGGTGGGTGGTGCTGACGATGATGCCGGCAAACAGCGGCAGCATCACCGCCCACAGGAACGGCTTGGTCTTGGCCCAGGCCGAGCACAGCAGCAGCCAGCCCACGCTCGGCAGCGCCCACAGCAGGTACACCGGGATCCAGGACAGGTGCCCGGCGGCGATGCTCAACGGGCTGGCCGGACCCCAGATCAGGGTCATCGGGTCGCCACCATGGGCCAGCACCACCACGCTGATGATCAGCAGGAAGCCGAACATGGTCAGGATCGAGGCGATCACCGCGATCACCGGGGCGACCAGCAGGGCACTCAGCGCCTTGGACAGCACGGTCTGGGTATCAGACAGCGGCAGCGATTTCCAGAACAGGATGCTGCGGTCGCGACGGTCGTCGTACAGCGCCCCGAGGCAGTAGAAGAACACCACGAAGGCCAGCACGATGAACGGCCACAGCGAGCTGAGTACCAGGGTCAGGTCCAGGCCGTTGGCCAGGTTGCGCAGTGCCTCGGCGTCCAGCTTCTGGGTCAGCAGGGCCAGGTCCAGGCCGTTGACGTTGACGTTTTCATTGTCGATGACGATGCCGCCACTCTTGGCGGCACGGTGCATGGCCAGCAACCCGAACAGGATGCCGATCAGGCTCATCACCAGCGAGATCGCGCCGGCGATCAGCGGTGCGTACAGGAACCCGCCCCGGTTCTCCCAGTACTCGCGCTTGAGCATCCACTTGAAGGTGCTGGCCTTGCTGATGGGGTGGTAGTGGACGGTGTTCATGCGTAGGTTCCCTTCATGATGGCCACGAACAGATCGGCCAGCCCGGGGCTGCGGATCTCGCCCAGGGGCGTGAGCTGGGCGCGGGGCACCCCGTCGAACAGCAGCACGGTCTTGCCGAACGGCAGGGCGCGTTCGTCGATCGGCTGCAGCGCACGCGCCGCCTCCAGCGTATCGGCCGCGACCAGCACCTCGGTGTAGCGCTCGCCGATGTCTTCCATGTCGGTGGTCAGCACGATGCGGCCGTCGCGGATGAACATGACATCGGTAAGGATGTGCTCGATCTCTTCCACCTGGTGGGTGGTGACGATGATGGTCTTCTGCTCGTCGAAGTAATCCTCCAGCAGGCGCTGGTAGAACTCCTTGCGATACAGGATGTCCAGGCCCAGGGTCGGTTCGTCCAGCACCAGCACTTTGGCATCGATGGCCATCACCAGGGCCAGGTGCAGCTGCACGATCATGCCTTTGGACAGTTCGCGCACGCGCTGCCGGGGCTGCAGCTTGGTCGAGGCCAGGAAGCGCTCGCAGCGGGCGCGGTCGAAGCGCGGGTGGGTGCCGGCGACGAAGTCGATCGCCTCGCGCACCTTCATCCAGCGCGGCAGCACCGCCACGTCGGCGATGAAGCACACATCGTTCATCAGGGCGTTGCGCTGCACCGCCGGGTCCAGCCCGAGCACCTGCAGTTCGCCGTCCACCGTGGTCAGGCCGAGCAGGGCCTTGAGCAGGGTGGTCTTGCCGGCGCCGTTGGGGCCGATCAGGCCGGTGATCCGGCCCGGGGCGATGGTGAAACTGGTGTTGTCCAGCGCCACGGTCTGTTTGTAGGCCTTGCGCAGGCCGCGGGCGGAAATGACGACATCACTTGCAACGGCATTCATGAGGATTTCCCCTGGGGCAGCAATTCGTCGAGATTCAGGCCCAGGCGTTGGATGCGTTCCAGCACCAGTGGCCATTCTTCGTTGAGGAACCGGTCGCGCTCGCTGCTGCGCAGCTGCGTGGCCGCTTCCTCGGTCATGAACATGCCCAGCCCGCGGCGCTTCTCGACCAGGCCTTCGTCAGCCAGTTCCTGGTAGGCACGCGATACGGTGATGGGGTTGAGCTGGTACTCGGCGGCGACCTGCCGGACCGAGGGCAGGGCGTCGCCAGGCTTGATGATGCCGTCAAGCATCATGGCGATCACGCGTTCCTTCAGCTGACGGTAGATCGGAGCACCATCGCTCCACTGGATATCGCTCATGGTCAGCTCCGTGGGTTCAGCGACTGTGCGAATGAGAAGTAAGGCATGGACAGGGAGCTGTGCAGCCGGCGGGGGGGCGTGGGGGCGCCGTCGGCGGTCCCTGCCTCGATGACGCCTGCATCCTGCGGGCTTTCAAACGCACCGGGGGTGGCACGGATGCCAACCTCACCGGCAGGGGTGCCCAGCCAACCGAGCAACAGCAGCGCGGAGGCGGCGGTAACGGCTTTGGTGGACTGGCGGCGGCGCATGCGGTTCATGGGCTTCCCCTGCATCAGGTGACTGGTGTTGTATGCAACTATAACACCGGCACGCCGAAGTGCAACATGTCGCCTCCCCAACTGATGGCAGGGGGATGACAAAGGCCCGTATTGATGGGTTAAGTCATTGATCGTAAATGAGTTCAAGCGGTGATCCATCGCGCCGTGGGGTGCAGGTTCATTCAGCCAGATCAATGGTAGGGCAGGCGGTGTGGCTATTCAGGTGAATGCGAGCGACCCGTTCGCTACCTTGCGACACCGCCAGAATCGGCAAGGTGGGAATGTTTCGGCGGAAACCATCGCATCGCTGTCTGCGCCTCCCCGCAGCCTGGGCGGTGCCAGCGCGCACCACGCAGGCGCAAAAGTGCCGGTGATATAGTGCGAAACGGCCCGTTGCCGGCCTCGCGCCGTGCCGCGGGTCGGCCGCTTTCCGTCCCGTTCGCCCTTGCCGTGGAGTGTCGCAATGCCCCAGATCCGTCCCCAGCCGTCCCCGCGCCGCACTGCCCCGGGCCGTGCCCGCCGCTGGGTGGCAACGCTGCTGCTGGGCGGCGTGCTGGCCGCCACCGGCGCCCAGGCCGCCGCGCTGCTGGACCTGAGCTATCGGCCGTTGGCCGGCAAGGCCGAGGTGAACCTGCAGAAGCAGTACGGCGGCAAGGTGCTGCTGGTGGTCAATACCGCCAGCAAGTGCGGTTTCACGCCGCAGTACGAGGGCCTGGAGGCGCTGCAGCAGAAGTACGCCGCGCGCGGTTTCTCGGTGCTGGGCTTCCCCTCCAACGACTTCAAGGGCCAGGAACCGGGCAGCGAGGCCCAGATCCAGGAATTCTGCACGCTTACCTACGGGGTCAAGTTCCCGATGTTCCAGAAGGTGCAGGTCACCGGCGCCGACGCCACGCCGCTGTACCAGCGCCTGGCCGCGGCCACCGGGGTGCAGCCGGGCTGGAACTTCCACAAGTACCTGATCGCGCGCGATGGCCGGGTGGTGGCCCAGTTCCCCAGCAAGGTCAAGCCGGATGACGCCGGATTGGTCGCGGCGATCGAACGTGAGCTGTCCGTCACGCCGACAAAGCGCTGACAACCTCGACATCTCGCATGTGCGTGCGACAATGATCGCTTTCGCGCCGACGTCGGCGTCCAGTCACTTCCAGGAAAGCAGCGAATGAAGATGGGAATGCGCGGCGCCGCGGCGTCGGTTCTGATTCTGGCGATGGGTGCCACCGGTACCGTGATGTCGCAACAACCGGCCGCACCTGCGGCTGCCAAGGAGACTTCCGCTTTGAACTCCCAACGGGAAAAGCTCGGCTACGCCATCGGTATCGATGTGGCCAACTCGTTTGCTCCGATCTCCAGCGAGATCGACCTGGCGGCGCTGCGTCGCGCGGTGACCAATGCCTTTGAAGGCAAGCAGCCGCTGATCAGCCAGGAAGAGGCCCAGCGCACCGACGGCGCACTGCGCCAGGCGATGGCCGCCAAGAGTGGCCAGCCGGTGCCGGGCGTGGCTCCGGGCACCCCGGCGCCGAAGGTGGACCGCGAAAAGGTCGGCCTGATGCTGGGCAGCTATGCGGTCGGCCCGTCGCTGGCCCCGCTGAAGGACGATGTGGACCTGGACGCGCTGTTCGACGCGATCGCCACCACCTTCAACAAGGGCGCGGCCAAGATGACCCCGGAGCAGGCCAAGGCCACGCTGGAAGGCTTCATGGCCGGCAAGCAGGCCGAGATGCAGGCCCAGGCCTCGGCCAAGGCCGGTACCAACCGCACCGAAGGCAATGCCTTCCTGGCCAAGAACAAGACCGTGCCGGGCGTGGTGACCACCGCCTCGGGCCTGCAGTACCAGGTGCTGCGTCCAGGTTCGGGCGAGCGTCCGCTGCCGACCAGCAAGGTCCGCGTGAACTACGAAGGCAAGCTGCTCGATGGCACCGTCTTCGACAGCAGCTATGAGCGCGGCCAGCCGATCGAGTTCGGCCTGGACCAGGTCATCAAGGGCTGGTCCGAAGGCGTTTCGCTGATGCCGACCGGCGCCAAGTACCGCTTCTGGATCCCGGGCGAGCTGGCCTATGGCGAGCAGGGCACGCCGGGCGGTCCGATCGGTCCGAACGCCACGCTGACCTTCGACGTCGAACTGCTCAACGTCCTTCCGTAATCGGAACTGGAGTCACCACGGACATGCGTGTAGCGATTTTCGGTACCGGCTACGTCGGGTTGGTCACGGGTACCTGCCTGGCCGATGTGGGCCATCAGGTGGTCTGCGTCGATATCGACCAGGCCAAGGTCGACGGCCTCAACCGTGGTGTCATCCCGATCTACGAACCGGGCCTGGAGCCGATGGTCAAGGCCAACCATGCCGCATCGCGGCTGGCCTTCACCACCGATGCTGCCAGTGCGATCACGCATGGCCAAGTGATCTTCATCGCCGTGGGCACGCCACCGGACGAGGACGGCAGCGCCGACCTGCAGTACGTGCTGGCGGTGGCCCGCACGATCGGCACGCACATGGCGGTGCCGACCGTGGTGGTGAACAAGTCGACCGTGCCGGTAGGCACGGCCGACAAGGTGCGCGCGGCCATCGCCGAGGTGCTGGCCGCACGTGGGGTGGAGATCGCGTTCGACGTGGTCTCCAACCCGGAATTCCTGAAGGAGGGCGACGCGGTTGCCGACTGCATGCGGCCGGACCGCATCGTGGTGGGCGCCTCCAACCCCGATTCGGTGGCGCTGATGCGCCGCCTGTACGCGCCGTTCAACCGCAACCACGACCGCGTGGTGGAGATGGATGTGCGCTCGGCGGAGCTGACCAAGTACGCCGCCAATGCGATGCTGGCCACCAAGATTTCGTTCATGAACGAGATCGCCAACATCGCCGAGAAGGTCGGTGCCGACGTCGAACAGGTCCGCCAGGGCATTGGTTCGGACCCGCGCATCGGCTGGCATTTCATCTACCCGGGCGCCGGTTACGGTGGCTCGTGTTTCCCCAAGGATGTGCAGGCACTGGCCCGCACCGCCCAGCAGTACGGCCACGAGCCCAAGCTGCTCAACGCGGTGGAGGCGGTCAATGATGCGCAGAAGGGGCATCTGTACCAGTTGATCCAGCGCCATTACGACCGGGGCGAGGATGAGGGCGTGCGCGGCAAGACCTTCGCGGTCTGGGGCCTGGCCTTCAAGCCCAACACCGATGACATGCGCGAAGCCTCCAGCCGGCGGCTGCTGGCGCAGTTGTGGGAAGGTGGCGCCACGGTACGTGCCTACGATCCGGAGGCCACCGAAGAGGCGCGCCGCATCTTCGGCGAGCGCCAGGACCTGGTGTTCTGCGAGCACGCCTATGACGCGCTGGACGGCGCCGATGCGCTGGTCGTGGTGACCGAATGGAAACAGTTCCGCAGCCCGGATTTCGCCCGGTTGCGCGAGATGCTCAACGATGCGGTGGTCTTCGACGGCCGCAATCTGTACGACCCGCAGGAGATCGAAGCCGCGGGCCTGGCCTATTACGGCATTGGCCGGGGACGTTCGCTGCATGCATGATTCCACCCCCTCATCGCGTGAACAGGCGCTGGAAGCGCGCCTGATCGAGCTGGAAATGCGCGTGTCCTTCCAGGAGCAGGCCTTGGCCGAGTTGAGTGAAGCGCTGGCCGATGCTCGCATCGAAGGCAGCCGCAACGCCGACTTGACCCGCCTGCTGCTGGAGGATCTGGGCAAGGTCCGCAACGCGCTGTATTCCGATTCGGGCGAAGAACCGCCGCCCCCGCACTACTGATCGACCCTACGTCATGAGCGATACACTCCGCGACCAGCTGCTGGGCCTGGGCTTCAAAGCTGCGCCCAAGCCAGAACGCAAACCCGATGCCCGCCGCGATGGCCGGCCGGGCAACAAGCCGCACGGCACCCGCCCGCCGGCCAAGGCCGGCGATG
>DJBL01000138.1:12108-19582 GCA_002435595.1 Stenotrophomonas maltophilia | reverse complement strand
CAGGAGCGCGACCGCGCGCTGCACCGTGCGCAGCTGCGCGCGCAGGCTTTCGAAGGGCTGGAAGGCGCGGCCGACCTCACCGCCCTGCAGGCGCGCGAGCACTGGAACCAGCGCGTGCTGGTGGCGGCCAAGCAGCTCAGATCCCGCGATCGCCGCCGCCGCTGGCGTCTGATCGGCGGCAATGCGCTGCATGGCCTGTGCGCGGCCGCGGGGCTGGTGGCGATGCTGTGGGTCGCACTGCGTGGCTTCGAGCGCGGCGTGATCGATGCGGCCCTGGCCGCCGGCCTGGTGTTCCTCACCGTGGCCCTGCTGGAGCTGTGGGCGGCCATCGGCCTGGCCTGGCAGTCGTGGCTGTCCGGACGGGTGGCGGCGGTGCGGCTGGAGCAGATCGTCGACCAGCCGGCCGGCGTTGCCGAGCCGTTGGACCCGGTGCCGGTGCCCGGCGAGCCGGCCACGCTCAGCGTGGAACACGTGGCGTTCCGCTGGCCGGGGCAGGAGAGAGCATTGCTGGAGGGGCTGCAGTTGCAGCTGCGGCCGGGCGATCGCATCGCCATCCAGGGCGACAGCGGCTGTGGCAAAACCACGCTGTCCTCCTTGCTGCTGCGCCTGTGGGACCCCGACGCCGGCTACGTACGCTACGGCGGGATCGACATTCGCCAGTTTGCCCAGGCCGACTGGCACCGGCAGGTGGCCTGGCTGCCGCAGAACGCCCCGGTGTTTGCCGGCAGCGTGGCCGACAACCTGCGCCTGGGCGACCCGCAGGCGACCGATGCGCGGTTGTGGCAGGTGCTGGCCGACGTGCGGTTGCAGGGCTGGGCGGAGCAGATCGGCGGGTTGTCGGCGTGGGTCGGCGAGAATGGCGCCACCCTGTCGGCCGGGCAGGCGCGGCGGCTGGCGTTGGCGCGGGCACTGCTGCGCGGTTCACCGATTCTGTTGCTGGATGAGCCGACGGAAGGGCTCGATGTGGACACCGCGCATGCGTTGCTGCATGACATGGTGGCGGCACTTGGCAACCGCAGCCTGGTGATGATTACCCATGATGTGCTGCCGGAGGGCATCGTGCATCGGAGCTGCAGGTTGCGCGAGGGGCGGTTGGGCTAGCGCTGCGGTCGGACGGGGGCGGCGGCTACGAACGGTTCGCCGGTCGCTTCGCCAGTCGCTCCGTCAGACGATCACCCCACGCCACCAGCGGATCTTCCGCCGCCTGCGGCACGGTGACGTCCACCTGCTGGCCACTGTCGTCCTCGAAACGGATCCCTTCGTTGCTGTGGCACGCCGCCAGCTGCTCGTCACTGGGGCGGCACCCGACAAACGTGGCTTTATGCAGTTGGGCGCCCTTCCAGTGGGCGCCATCGAAGTTGCAGCGCACGAAACGCGCCCGTGAGACGTCCTTGCCCGAGAAATCGGCATCGCGGAAATCACATTCGGTGAAGGTGGCCATCGAACTACATTCGAGCAGCTTTGCCTGCACGAAACTGCATGCCTGGAACACGCCGCTCAGTACGTTCCGGTTGAATGCGACCAGATCGAAGCGGCAACGAACGAACGATTCCTCAATGGCCCCCAATGCAGCACCGGTGAAGTCGCAGTCGGTCATGATGGCGTTCAAGAGAAACGCACGTCCGTGCTGGGGCTGCAGATAGGAGAGGTCCACCGATTGCAGGTTCTGGTAGTGCGGAACGCGGTGAGGGAACCCCCGGTAATCCAGGCGTCCATCGGCCGTCAGCCCGAATGGGGATGGCGCCCAGTGACGGTTGACGAGGGTCTTGTCGCGCCAGTCATTCTTGCGCCGCGGGTTGGCAAGCTCCGGGACCAGGTCCGGCGTCCAGCGCTCGCGCAGGGCCGCGACATCTTTCTTCGGGAGGGGCTTGAGGCGCTGGAAAGCCATGCATCCATCCATGAGGCAGGGCCGCGCATTCTAGCAGACAGCCACTGGCTGCCTCGGGAGGCGGCCAGGCGCCCCGCGCGAAGATCCGCGCCTGCCTGGCGCTTCAGCGCGGGTCGGTGCCCCGGTGAAAAAAGCAGTTACCCATGGGGCGCCCTGTGCCAGGGCATGCCGGGGCCCTGTCGCGTCGCGGTGGATCCCGGCGCGAGGTCTGCAATACCGTCCAGGTCGGGATGCCGTTGCAGGATGGAGGCCATGGAGACGACACGAGTGGTGGATTCATCCCCCTCGCCACCGTCCAGGAATGCCCAGGAATGATCGTCGCTGTAATGCGTCGCCGTCAGTACGGGGCGACCATCCAGAACCGCCTGGGAGGTGATGCATGCGACATTGGGGGCTTGGTCGAACTTCCATTGCATTGGCGATGTTTCCTCGTTGTCGGGTGCTTGATCGAGCAGAAAGGATTTGTCAGCCGTCGATCTGCTCATCCAGCATCCTGGCCTGTCGCGCATGGAAACCGGCGGACGCTGCATTATGCTGGGACGTGAACGCGGCACTGGCCGCCCGGGCAGCAAAGGGAGCTGCTGCTGCCCAGTGTGCAGGCAGGTTGCAAGCGACCAGAAAGCGGCGCCGGAATTGAACTCATCGGGCTCTTCACGCATGTCGCCCCAAGGCGTGCGCAGAACGTTGAGCAGTACCCCGGGACGCTCAAAGAGCGCCGCCCAAGCGTCACCTGCAGAACGGTGGCCGGTTGAAATCGATGCGCTATGCTGCGTTGCCTGTGCCTGTGCCTGTGCCTGTGACGCCTACGGATGGAAACTGACTGCCGTCATTCTGGGAGAATCCTGTGTCGCGTTCTTTGCCATTGGGTTTAGTCCTGCTGCTGTATTTGCTGTGTGTTTCTGCGGACGTTCAGGCCGAAGAGGATGTGAGGCCGAAAAACCGTGCTGAAGCCACCCGGATAATCGCCGGGCTGCGGCAGATCGTAACGCCCCATGGGATCGAGCGATTGGAACCGGTCGACATAAACGGGTCGACGCAGTGGATCTCGATACGCAGCCGCAACCCTGCCAATCCGGTTCTCCTTGTGGTCCATGGAGGGCCGGGATGGGTGGCGATGCCGACGTCCTGGTACTTCGCGCAAGGATGGGACGAATACTTCACGGTGGTTCAGTGGGATCAGCGCGGTGCTGGGAAATCGTATGATCCGGCCATCGTCGATACGCTCACCGTCGGCCAGATGCGCGAGGACATCGATGCCGTGATCGGATGGGTAAGGTCAGAAACCAGGCAGGACAAGCTGTTTCTGCTGGGCCATAGCTGGGGCAGCCTGCTGGGCCTGGATGTAGCCCGTCGCCACCCGGAGTGGCTGCACGCCTACGTCGGGGCGGGGCAGGTCGTGGATATGCGAGAGAGCGAACGCCGCGGATGGGCCTGGGCCATGCAGAAGGCGCGTGAGCGCGGCAATGCCGACGCAGTGAAGGAGCTTGCGTCGATCGCGCCGTACGCTGAAGGCGAAGCGGTCGTTCCACTTCCGGACCTTTTCCTGCAGCGCAAGTGGGTCAATGCGTTCGGCGGCGCCGCATTCAATCGTCCAGATGCCGGTTTTGAGGCCGCGGCGATCGCGCTGTCACCGGACTACACCGATCAAGACGTCATCAACGTCTGGAAGGCGCAGGATGTCTCGGTGGCGCGGCTGATGCCCGCCGTCCTGGACCACTCCATGGCGTCGCTGGATGACCTGGGCGTCCCGGTTGTCCTGTTGCTGGGAAGGCACGACATCAACGTCTCCTCCCAGCTTGCCGCCGAGTGGTTCGCCCGACTCGATGTGCCGCACAAGCGCCTGGTCTGGTTCGAGGACGCGGCGCATGAAATGCTGATGGAAGAGCCAGGCAAGGTCTTGCTGACACTGGTAAACGAGGTGCTGCCACTGGCGGGCGATTCTGAAAACAAGGCGGCCGTCGGCGTAGCGCTTCCACGCTGAGCGGAGGCGTTGGAGACAACGGCGGTCGCCTGGGTGCACCCGATTTCGCATGGATTCCTGTCCAGGGGACAAGGGCGTGTTCGAGGTAGCCATTTCAATGGATGACGCTCGGCAGGCGCACGCGGCGGACACGAACCCGGGGCTGTGGAAAAACCGCGAGTGCCTGCTCTACACTGGCCGGCAGTTCGTCCATGGGGGTGCCTGGACGTGCTGTGCAGAGCGTATAGCACCGGTTCCATGCAGTGCAGGGGCTGTGCCCGCGATCTGACTCGCGGTTTTTCAGCGATATCCGTAAAGCCGATTCATCCAAGGGGATAAGCGAAATGCGTCTGAAGTCGATCGGGGCGGCACTGTCGCTCGCATGCCTGTGCGTGGCTTCCGCGCATGCGGAAACTGTTGCACCTCTCACCTTCGCTGATCGCCTGGCGCAGGCAGGGTCGCCGCTGACCGTCCGGCCGGACGGCTTCTCGGGTCCGGGCGCGGCCATCCTGTCCGAGGCGGTCGGCGCCAGCCGGTACGTCCTCATCGGCGAGAGCCATTTTTCGCGCGAAATCCCTGCCTTCACCAGCAACGTCTGTCGGCTGATGGCGCCCGGCGGCCTGACCGCCATGGTGGTCGAGACCGGGCCGGAGGCCGCCCGCGCCGTCAACGCCCGGATGAGGGCGCCGGACCGGGAACAGCAGATTTCAGCGTTCCTGACCGCCTATCCCGACGTCATGGCGTTCCTCAACAGCCGCGCCGAAGGTCAGACGGTGGCCGATTGTGCCGCTGTCGCCGGGCCGGACTTCACGTTGTGGGGGCTGGATCAGGAGTTCCTCGGGGTGAGCGGCTATCTGTTCGAGCAGATGCTGGCGTCCGGCCCAGGGCCGCTCGCCCGTGCCCAGATCGAGGCCTTGGCCCAGCAGGAGCAGACGGCGGTGAAGGCCGCGCTTGCCTCGGGCTCGCCGATGGACCTGTATCTGTTGAAGGCCGACGAGGCGACGCTGGATGCGGCGGGGACGGCGATCGACAAGGACGGTGGCGACCGCGCGAAGGCGCTGTTCGCCGCCCTGCGCGAAACACGCGCCATCTATCAGGCCTCGCAGTCGGGTCGTGGCGATCCGAACGGGCGCAGGGCGCGGCTGATGAAGCGGACCCTCGCGGCCCATTTCGCCGAGGCGCCGCAGGCGCGCGTGCTGATGAAGTTCGGCGCCCTGCATCTCTACAAGGGCTACAACCCACTGGGCCAGCGCGACGTGGGAAATTTCGTCGCTGAACTTGCCGACGGACAGGATGTGAAATCGCTGAACCTGATCGTGGTCGGCGCCAGAGGCGAGGGCGCCGGATACAACGGGGTCGGTCGGCCGATGAAGGTGTACACGTTCGATGCGACCACCGACAAGGACAGCGACTGGCGCAAGGATGTGATGTCGGCGCGCCCGGCGGGCACGGCAGCGGGCGACTGGATCCTGGTCGATCTGCGCCGTCTGCGCAGCAAGGATATGCAAGCCCTGACGCCTGAGTGGCGCGATCTCATCCGCGGCTACGACCTTGCCGTGGTGGCCCCGGAACTGTCTCCGTCCACCAAGCTCGGGGCGAATGTGGCCCCCTAGCCGGTCTCCGCACGCGAAAGGCGGGCAATGCCGCCGGTTGGCGCTGTGCGTGCCGCTGGCGCGGGACGCCAGGCGGCGGTTGGCTACGCTCAGTCCAGCGCGAAGTTGACCGGAACCCGGATTCTGCCGCCGACCGGCTTGCCGGCCACCTGCGGGGGAGTGAAGTGCCAGCGGGCAGCCGCTTCCGTGGCGGCCGCGTCCAGCTTCGGAAACCCGCTGGACTTCTCCAGTTCCACCCGGGTGACGCTGCCATCGGCGGTCACGTCCAGGATCAGGACAACGGTCCCCGACTCGCGGGCATCGGCGGACTCCGCCGGGTAGCGCGGCGCCAGGTACTGCCCACGTTGCGGAGGAGCGCCCGGCGCGGGGGGCGGGGGAGGCGGCGGTGGCGGTGGCGGTGGCGGCGCGGCGAATGCGCCACCGGTGAGTGCCGCCAGCAGCAGGCCCGGCAACAGGCGCTGCACCGGTGAGCGAAAGGCCGACGTTCTGCTGGGATCCATGTCTCGAGACGCTCCTGTGGGTGGCTCTGGCGTGGTGGTGTCGCGCGGTGCGGTTCAGCCCTTGCGACGCTCGCACGGCCGCGTGGCGTAGCCTGCCGGCATGTTGGAATACCGTTCATAGCGACAGGTCACCGCCGTTCCCAGGTCGCGCAGCGCCAACTGCACGTCAGAGCCGACGATCCGATGCTCCACCACGTAGGTGTGGCCCGCTTCGAGCTTCACCGGCAACTCGACCTGCGCGGTGCGGAAATCCTCCGATGCGTACAGGATCTCCAGGGTGTAGCGGCCGGGGAGCAGGGTCAGCGCCATGGGCACGCCGTTGAAGTTGCGCGACGGCAGGCCCTTCCCGTCAACTTTCAGGAAGCTCATTCGGGTCCGGTCCGCCTCACCCCATACCGTGGCTACCTGGTTCGCCGGCGCCGGTACCTTCTGGCCATAGGCGTAGGGCTCGAGCACGGTATGCAGCAGGCAGCCGCACAGCACGGCGGCGGTCACCAGGGCCAACAGCAGTGATCTGAACATGTTGATGCCTCGAAGGGAGAGGGGTCAGTCTGAAATGTGCGCGTTGGACCAGGCACCCGGGCGGGTCACGCGATAGGCACCGGCGCAGGCCACGCGTGGTGCGGCCGGGCTCATGGTCCTGATTTCGCCGGTGCGGTTGACCTTGCTGCCGGGCGCGTCGTGCGGTTCGCCGAGGAAACACAGCTCGCGGGGAATGACGGCTGACAGATCGACCGGCACGTCCAACTGGTAGGCGTAGCCGGCGTGGACCTCCAGCGCAAGCGTGAAATACGCGATGGTGTTGCGGACATCGGCATGGGTGCCATGCCGGGCCGCGTCGCTGATGCTGACCTCGAACTGGTGTCGTCCCGGCAGCACCGTCATGCGCTGCAGGGACGCGGTGGACTGGCCCAGCGGCCTGCCGTCCAGGGCGAGGTAGCGGATCCCGATGTTCTGCCGCGAATAGACCTTGGCCACCTCGGCCGGCGGCCGTTCCTTGCCGGCATACATCTGCGTGGTGCAACCGGCGAGCAGCACGAGCAGCGGCATCCCTGTCCACTTCAACATCGATGATCCCCATCCATTGCGTGCGTGCAGAGGGAGCGGCGCGGTCGGGCAGCGTCGCAGGTCTGAATCGATACCGGTCGCCTGCCCCTCCCCGGGGCAGGCGTGGATCGGATCATAGGTACTGGCGCAGGGGCCGGCAATAGAAGGCGCGTCGGGGCGGCCTTGGGGCGGGCGACGGCGGCGTGGGCCGGGCGAGGTGCCGGGTGTTGAGCGGGGCGGCGCTGCAGCCGTGTGGGCTGTGGATGTGCGGGGGAGGCTGCATCCACGCATGGCGTGGATCTACGGGCTGGTTGATCGGGCGTTTCATCCACGCATGGCGTGGATCTACGGGACTGGTTGATCGGGCGTTTCATCCACGCGTGGCGTGGATCTACGGGGCTGGTTGATCGGGCGCTTCATCCACGCGTGGCGTGGATCTACGGGCGGCTGGTTGATCGGGCGTTTC
>DJBL01000138.1:369-11854 GCA_002435595.1 Stenotrophomonas maltophilia | reverse complement strand
GCGTGGCGTGGATCTACGGGGCTGGTTGATCGGGCGCTTCATCCACGCATGGCGTGGATCTACGGGCTGGTTGATCGGGCGCTTCATCCACGCGTGGCGTGGATCTACGGGGAGATTTGGTGGAGCAGCCAGGCGAGTCCGGCGAGGTTGATCGCCACTGCCAGCCAGAACACGGTCTGGAAGGATGCCTTGCGGTTCTTGTGGCGCAGCAGCGACTGCGCCAGCAGGGCGCCCGGCCAGCCGCCGAGCAGGGCGAACAGCTGCAGGGTCTTTTCCGGGGTGCGTCGGCGGCCGGCCTGGGCAGCGGCCTTGTCGTGCCAGTAGCACAGGAAGGCGACGCCGCTGAAGCCCAGGTACGTTGCCGGCACCCATGCCGGCCAGTGCATCCACGCCGTCAGGCCTGCCAGGCCGGCCAGGAAGAGCACGGCCAAGGTCTTGCGCGGCAACACGTCGCGCCCGCTACGCTCGGCGGACGGGGCGTGGCGCGCCGCGCCGCGCTGCAGCGCAAAGCGCACCTGGGCCGCATTGCGGCGTCCCTGCGCGTCGCGCTCGATCACATAGGTGATGACGTCGCCGAGTGACGGTCGGCGATCACGCGCCGCAAAGGCACGGATGTGCACGAAACAGCGCTCCCCCCCGCCATTGGGCTGCACGAAACCGAAGCCGCGCGCGTCGTCCCATTCGCTGAGCTTTCCCTGCAGTCGCATGCCTGTCCCTAGAGGGCGGAAAGGAAGTGGCCCACCGCCGGTCCGAACCGCGCGAAGTCGACCAGGAACGCGTCGTGCCCCTGCGGTGAATCCAGGCCGATGAAGCGGGCGTCGGCGCCGCCGGCGCGCAGGCCGTCGGCGATCTGTTGTTGCTGCTGCACCGGGAACAGGATGTCGGTGTTGGCGCCGATCGCCAGCGCCTTGTCCACCTGGATCCTGGCCAGCCCGGCCAGCACGTCGCCGTCAGCGTACTCGGCCAGGTCGAACCAGTCCATCGAGCGGCTCAGGTACAGATAGCAGTTGGGGTCGAAGAAGCGCACGAAGCGGCGGGCGTGGCCTTCCAGATAGCTCTCCACCTGGAATTCCAGCCCGAACGGATCATCGTCGGCCTGGTCCGAATCCAGCCGCACGCGGCCGAAGCGGCCGTCCCATTCCAGTGCCGAGCGATAGGTGATCACCCCCAGCTTGCGCGCCATGCGCATGCCCGATTCGGGATAGCTGTCTTCGCTGTAGCGGCCGGCATCCCACTTGGGGTCCAGCCGGATCGCTTCGCGCTGCAGCGAGCGGATCGCGATCGAGAACGGCAACGCCTGCGCACTGCCGGAAATGTTGATGTGGCTGCGCGCGATGCCCGGGTGCAGCAGCAGCAGCGCCAGTGCGGTCATGCCGCCCATCGAGTTGCCGATCACGCAGGCCAGCTGCGCCACGCCCAGCGCGCGCACCACCTCGACCGCGGCGCGGGCGCCGTCTTCGATCGACAGCTCCGGAAACTGCAGCCGGTACAGGTCGCCGGTGGCCGGGTCGATCGTGGCCGGGCCGGTGGAGCCCTTGCAGCTACCCAGCGAGTTCACGCAGATCACGAACCAGCGATCGGTATCGATCGCCTTGCCCGGGCCGAGCATGCCTTCCCACCAGCCCGCGGCCGGATTGTCGGGGTTGGCGGCGGCGTGGGCATCGGGCGACAGGCCGGTGACGATCAGGACCGCGTTGCTGGCCTGCGCGTCCAGCCTGCCCCAGGTTTCATAGGCCACGTGCGCGCCCAGCAGCTGGCCACCGCGCTTGAACGGGAACGGCGAGGGCAGGGCGTGGTAGCGCGTACCGGGGGGAATGAATTCAGTCATGCGCGCATTTTAGCCGGGTCCGGTCAACGTGCCGTGCCAGTGGCGGCACGCTGCATCGTGCCGGGCCGGCTCATGGTCCGCCGATCCGCAGGGGCACCGGTTCGGCGTGCGGCAGCCGCACGCGGACCGCGGGCGAATCGATGTCGCCCTGCTGCCGGTTGGCCTGGCCGGAGGCGGACAGCCGCGCGAACACTTCCACCTCCTTCAGCGCCGACAATGGCTGGGTAGGCATCGGGCTGTCGGCGTCGTCCAGCGTGACCCGCAGCGGCAGGTCGGCCAGCCGGTGTTTCTCGACGGCGACCGGCATCGGCGGGCCGCCGGGGACGCGGGCAATCACGAAGATGCTGGCATCCCCGCGCAGGCGTGCGCGCGCGGCGAACGCCGGATCCATTGCGACCGTGACCGTGAGTGCGCTGGCGGGCGCTGCCACCGGCGCTGCGGAAGCGGGGGGCAGGCCGGCCTTGTCGCGTGCGATGCGGATCTGTTCGCGCAGCGCCTGCGCCGCGCCGGGTTCGAGTCTGGGCAGCAGGGCCTCCCAGGTGGCGGCGGCCTCGGCGTCCTGGCCGCGCTGGCGCAACGCGATACCGATCAGCCAGCCGGCACGCTCGCTGCCGGGCGCTACCTGCTGGGCATGCCGCAGCCATTGCAGCGCGGTATCGTCAAAGCGCCGTGCCGGGTCGGCCTGCGCGCGTGCCTGCGCGGCCTCCACCAGCACCTCTGGCTCGTCCGGTGCCAGCTGCAGCGCACGTGCATAGGCCGTGTTGGCCTCGGCCAGGTTGCCCAGTGCCTGTTGCGAGCGGCCCAGCAGGGCCCAGCCGTCGGCGCGTTGCGGGTCGCGCTCCAGCGCCTGCTGCAGCTCCACCACGCCATCGCGCAGGGTGGCCGGTTCGTCGGTCCGCGCGGTCGGCGTGGCGGCCCCTGGCGTACCCACCAGGTGATACAGCGCGGCACCGGCCACGCCCACGGCCACCACCATCACGATGAAGGGCACGCGCCGGCCAGCGGCGCGCAGCGGCCACAGCACGACCAGGGCGACGGCGGCAGCGGCCACGGCGGCCAGGGTCGGCAACCACGATCCGTTCACCAGCGCTCCTCGCTGTTGTCCATCGGCTGCAGTTGGCGGCCGCGGCGGCGCACCACCCACACCAGCACGCCGGCGCCGATCAGCAGCACTGCCAGGGGGCCGAACCAGAGCACGCTGTTGCGTGCGTCCATCGCCGGCCGATACAGCACGAAGTCGCCGTAGCGGTCGACCAGGAACTGCTTGATCTGCGCGTCGTCGTGGCCCTGCTGCATCAGGGTGAGCACTTCACGGCGCAGGTCGTGGGCGATCTGCGCGTTGGAATCGGCCAGTGACTGGTTCTGGCACTGCACGCAGCGCAGCTCGGCGGTGAGCGCGTGGAAGCGCGCCTCCTCGGCGGCGTTGCGGTAATGCAGCGGGGTCGGGTCGGAGACCGCCTGGGCCAGTGCCACCCAGGGCAGCAGCAGGGCGGCCAGCAGCAGGCCGCCGCGCAGCCACGCGCGCAGGTCAGGGCGCGGCCGGAAGACGGTTCTGGGCATCGGCATTGGCACGCTCCACCTTTTCCAGTTCCGGGATCAGCTGGGTATCGATCACCCGCTGGCTCAGCGCGCCGCTGTACTTCCAGCGCACCACGCCGCTGGCATCGACCAGGAAGGTCTCCGGCGCGGCGGTCACGCCCCAGTCGATCGCGGTGCGGCCTTCGATGTCGCGCAGGACCAGCACGAACGGATTGCCCAGCTGCTCCAGCCAGCGCAGCGCGTCGGCCGGTTCATCCTTCCAGTTGTAGCCGATCACGCGCACGCGCTTGGTCTCGGCAAAGCGGGTCAGGATCGGATGTTCCTCGCGGCAGGCCGCGCACCAGCTGCCCCACACGTTGAGCACGTACGGCGCGCCGCGCAGTTCGTTGCTGCTGACCTTGATGGCGGGGTCGTGCAGCACCGGCAGGGTGAAGGCCGGTGCCGGCTTGCCGATCAGCGCCGACGGCAGCACGTCGCGATCGGGCGCGCCGGACTTCATCACCCCGTACACCATCAGCCCCAACAGCCCGAAGAAGAACAGCACGCCGATGACGATGGCCACGGGCGGCAGGGGGCGGGAAGCGGGACGCGGATCGGACACGGGGAACTCCAGGACTCAGGGACGACGGAAACGACGGTCGGCGGCGGTGACGAAACCGCCCAGGGCCATCAGCAGTGCGCCCAGCCAGATCCAGCGGACGAACGGTTTGACGTGCACGCGCACCGCCCAGGCATTGTTGCCCAGCGGCTCGCCCAGCGCCACGTACACATCGCCATTGAGGCGGGCATGGATGCCGGCCTCGGTCATCATCTGGCCGCCGCTGGCATAGGCGCGCTTTTCAGGGTGCAGCAGGGCCACCTCGCGGCCAGCGCGCAGCACCCGCACATGGCCGCGGTCGGCGCTGTAGTTGGGGCCCTGCTGGTGGTCCACGCCCTCGAAACGCAGCGCATAGCCGGCCACCTGCAGCGTCTGCCCCGGCGACAGCGCCACTTCGCGCTGCACGTTCAGCGCTTCCACCAGCAGCGCGCCGGCCAGGAACACCGCCACCCCGCCATGGGCCAGCAGCATGCCGACCATCTCGGCATTGAAACGGCCGTTGCCACGCAGGCGGGTCCACACAAAGCGCGCGGTACCCAAGGCGACCCAGGCCGCGGCGGTCACCCCGGCGGCGGCCTTCAGCGCGCCCTGCGGTGCCATCCACCAGGCGATGGCACCCAGCAGCAGCGCCAGTACGGCCCACGGCGCCAGCATCGCCAGCGCGCGCGACGCCTGGTCGCGCTGCCAGTTGACCAGCGGCCCGAACGGCAGCAGCGCCACCAGCGGCGCCATCAGCAGCAGGAACAGGGTGCCGAAGTAGGGCGGCCCCACCGAGACCTTGCCCAGCCCCAGCGCATCGGCCAGCAGCGGGTACAGGGTGCCCAGCAGCACCATCGCGCAGGCGGCGGCCAACAGCAGGTTGTTGGCCAGCAGCAGCGTCTCGCGCGAGGTGGGCATGAAGCCGCGGCGCGGATCGTCGTTGCCCAGCGCGCCGGCGCGCAGCGCATACAGCAGCAGCGCGCCACCGATCACCAGGGCCAGGAAGATCAGGATGAAGGTGCCGCGCGAGGGATCGGCGGCAAACGAATGCACGCTGGTGAGCACGCCGGAGCGGACCAGGAAGGTGCCCAGCAGCGACAGGGCGAACGCGGCGATGGCCAGCAGCAGCGTCCAGCTGGCGAAGCTGCCGCGTTTTTCCGTGACCGCCTGCGAATGGATCAACGCCGCACCGGCCAGCCATGGCATGAAGCTGGCGTTCTCCACCGGGTCCCAGAACCACCAGCCGCCCCAGCCGAGCTCGTAGTAAGCCCACCAGCTGCCCAGCGCGATGCCCAGGGTGAGGAAGCCCCAGGCCACGTTGGTCCACGGCCGGGTCCAGCGCAGCCAACGGGCATCCACGCGGCCATCGAGCAGCGCGGCAATGGCGAAGGCGAACGGCACCGCAAAGCCCACGTAGCCCAGGTACAGCATCGGCGGGTGGATGATCAGCCCGGGGTCCTGCAGCAGCGGGTTGAGGTCATGGCCTTCCAGCGGCGCCGGCAGCAAGCGCGCGAACGGGTTGGAGGTGAAGATCAGGAAGGCGAGGAAGCCGACGCCGATGATGCCCAGCACGCCGAGCACCCGCGCCAGCACTTCCATCGGCAGCCGCCGCGACCACAGCGCCACCGCGCCATTCCACAGGGCCAGCACCAGCGCCCACAGCAGCAGCGAGCCTTCGTGCGCGCCCCACACCGCCGAGTAGCGGTAGGCCAGCGGCAGCAGCGAGTTGGAGTTTTCGGCAACGTAGCGCACCGAAAAATCCTGGGTGACGAAGGCCGCGGTGAGGACGCCGAAGGCACCCAGCAGCAGCGCCAACTGCGCGAACGCGGCCGGGCGTGCCACCGCCATCCACGCCTGGCGGCCACGCTGGGCGCCCCACAAGGGCAGCACCGCCTGCAGCACCGCCATCAGCAGGGCGGTCACCAGCAGGATCTGCCCCAGTTCGGGCAACACTCAGCGCGCCTCCGGTGCGGTCACCGGCACATCGTGCTTGGTGTGGGCCTGGCCCATCTTGTCGGCCACTTCCTTGGGAATGTAGTTTTCATCGTGCTTGGCCAGCACTTCATCGGCGATGAAACGACCGTCCTGCAGGCGGCCCATGGCGACCACCGCCGTGCCTTCGCGGAACATGTCCGGCAGGATCCGCGTGGTGCTCACCGGCAGCGTGGCATCGCCATCGGTGACCACGAACTGCGCCTCCAGCGAGCCCTCCGCGCGCTGGAACGACCCCTTGACCACCATCCCGCCCAGGCGGAACCGCGCGTGCGGATCCACATCGCCGCGCAGCACTTCGGCCGGCGTGTACAGGTAGGCGATATTGCGCTGCAGGGCGAAGGCCACCAGCGTGGTGGCCAGGCCCGAGGCCAGCAGCAGCACCAGCACCCAGACCAGGCGGCGACGCTGCCCCGGCGTCATCGACTCAGCTCCGTGCCCAGCGCGGTGGTGGGCGTCGCGCGCGCCTGCCGGCGTTGCTGGCGGCGCAGGGCCTGCTGGCGCGCGCGGCGCACCCGCAGCCACGAGCCCAGCGCATCGCTGCCCAGCACCAGCACGAACACCGCGTAGGCGGCGATGAGGAAGGGCACGTGGGTCATCGCGGCAGCTCCTCGGTGGCAGGCGCGTCGACGCCGCCGAAGCGCTCGCCAACCCAGGCCTTGCCGGCTTCACGGGTGAGGTTGTCGGCGCGTGCCTTGGCCAGCAGCGAGCCGACGAACCAGAGTTTGGTGGCGACCACCATCCACCAGAGCGGGGCGATCAGCTCCGGGCGCACGGCATTGGTGCCGAACACGTTGACCGACTGGCGCTGGTGCAGGCCGCCGAACCAGTCCACCGAATAGCGGATCACCGGCAGCAGGCCCACCCCGACGATGGCCAGCAGGCCGGCCGCCCGCGCGGCACTGCGACGGTCTTCGATGGCGTGGTACAGGCCGATCACGCCCAGGTAGAGGAACAGCAGGATCAGCTCGCTGGTCAGGCGCGGATCCCAATCCCACCAGCCGCCCCAGGTGCCCTTGCCCCAGATGCTGCCGGTGAGCAGGGTGATCAGGGTGAAGCCGGCGCCCATCGGGGCGCAGGCCATCGCCAGGATTTCGCAGATCTTGATCCGCCATACCAGGGCGATGACCGAATAGAAGGCCATCAATGCGAACACGAACAGGCTCATCCACGCGCTGGGCACGTGGATGTAGATGATCCGGAAGGCATCGTTCTGGCTCTGCTCGGCCGGCACCACCCACAGCCCCTGCCAGATCCCGACCAGCAGCACCGGCAGCGCGGCCACGTAGAACACGCGCGACCAGCGCGCGGCGAAGCGATCGAAGGTGGGCGGCGAGGCGAGTTGGTGGAACCAGCGGACGATAGTGTGCATGCAGCGGTAGCTATCCAACGAAGGGCGACGATTCAACGGACGTGGAGCGGCTTGTTGAACGATGACGCTCGAAACGGTGGTGCAGACAACGATGACTCAACTCAGCGAGATCCGGATCGCCGCGGCGGTGGCCAACGGTGCAAGCACCAGCGCCACCACCAGCCCGGCACCCAGCAGCAGCAGGGCCGCCACCGGATCCTGTCCGCGCGAGGCCGCCGCCACGCTGCCTGCACCGAACACCAGCACCGGTACATACAGCGGCAACGCCAGCAACGCCACGAGAATACCAGAGCGCCGGATGCTCACGGTCAGCGCGGCAACCACGCCGCCGATCAGGCTCAGGACCGGTGTTCCCAGCAGCAACGATGCCAGCAGGATCGGTAGTTGGTCATGCGGCAGATGCAGCATTTCCGCCAGCAACGGGGTCACCAGGATCAGCGGCAGGGCGGTGGTGGCCCAGTGCAGCAGCACCCGCACCAGCACCAGCCAGGCCAGCGGCACCGGGGCCAGCAGCCACTGTTCCAGCGTGCCGTCCTCGGCATCGCTGCGGAACAGCGAATCCAGCGCAAGCTGGCCGGCCAGCAGCACCGCCAGCCACAGCACCGCCGCGGCCACCTGCGCCATCAGCTGTGGCTCGCGGCCCTGGGCCAGCGCAAACAGCACCACCACCAGCACCGCGAACAGCACCGGCTGCAGCGCATCGCCGCGACGTCGCCACAGCAGGCGCAGGTCGCGCGTGGCCAGGGCGCGCGCGGTCTGCCACAGGCCCGGTTCGGTTCCCGGCGCGATCATGCCACCGCTCCCAGGCTGAGCAGCCGGGTCTGCACCGGCGGCGCCGCATAGGCACCGTGGGTGGTGACCAGCGCCGCGCCGCCGCTGCGCAGATGCGCGGAAATCATCCGGTTGACCAGGTTGATCCCCTCCAGGTCGAGGTTGGCGTAGGGCTCGTCGAGCAGCCACAGCGGCGCCGGCGACAGCCACACCCGGGCCAGCGCCAGCCGGCGCTTCTGCCCGGCCGAGAGCTGCCGCACCAGGGTGTCTTCGTAACCGGCCAGGCCGACGATGGCCAGCGCATTGCCCGGCATCTGGCGGGCGCGGCGCCCATGCAGGCCGCACAGGAAATGGAGGTTCTCCAGCGTGTCCAGATCGGCCTTCAGCGCCGGCAGGTGGCTGAGATAGGCCACGAACTGCGACCGCTCCTTGTGCCCGGCAGGGCGTCCGTCGATGTGGACCTGCCCGGCGTCGGCGCGCAGCAGGCCGGCCAGCACCCGCAGCAGGGTGGTCTTGCCGGCGCCGTTGTCGCCCTGTACCAGCAGGGCTTCCCCGGCATCGATATGGAAATCGAGCGGGCCAAACACCGGCTCATCGTTGCGACTGAAGGCAAGGCCCTGTGCGGCCAGCAACGGAGGAACGTTCAAGGGGCGGTCTTTGCGGCGGGAAGGACGGACATTGTATCGGTGGCCGGGCGCGGCGGCAGCGCCCGGCCGCGCGTCCGGCGACGAAAAGATCCCCGCGCCGGAAGGGGCCGGACCTGCCAACGGTGGGTACCTGTCGTCAGGTTGCGTACACTGGGGTTTCCCCCGTTCTTCTTTCCGGCCGATGCAACCGCAAACCAAGCTGCCCAAGGTGGGCACCACCATTTTCACCGTGATGTCCCAGCTGGCAGCCGAGCATGGCGCCGTGAACCTGGGCCAGGGGTTTCCGGATTTTTCCGCGCCGCAGCGGCTGCTGGATGAAACCATCAAGGCCATGCAGGGCGGGCTGAACCAGTACCCGCCGATGACCGGGGTGGCACCGCTGCGCCAGGCCATCGCGCAGAAGTCGCTGGATCTGTACGGCGCGCAGGTGGACCCGGATACGGAAATCACCGTGACCAGCGGCGCCACCGAGGCGATCTTCAACGCCATCCACGCCGTGGTGCGCCCGGGCGAGGACGTGATCGTGCTCGACCCCGCCTACGACTGCTACGAGCCGGCCATCGAGCTGGCCGGCGCACGCGCGGTGCACGTGCCGCTGGACCCGCAGACCTTCGCGGTGGACTGGGACCGCGTGCGTGCGGCGATCACCCCGGCCACCCGCCTGCTGATGGTCAACACCCCGCACAATCCGTCCGGGGCGATGCTCACCGCCGAGGACATGCAGGCGCTGGCCGACGTACTGCGCGGCACCGGCATCTACCTGATCTCCGATGAGGTGTACGAGCACATCATCTACGACGGCCGCCGCCACGAATCGGCGCTGCGCTATCCCGAGCTGCGCGAGCGCGCGTTCGTGATCTCCAGCTTCGGCAAGACCTACCACTGCACCGGCTGGAAGATCGGCTATGCGATCGCACCGCCGGCGATGAGCGCCGAGTTCCGCAAGGTGCACCAGTACAACACCTTCACCAGCTTCGGCCCGGCCCAGTACGGCTTTGCCGCGATGATCCGTGACGAGCCCGGGCACCACCTCGAGCTGGGCGCGTTCTACCAGGCCAAGCGCGACCGCTTCCGCGAGCAGCTGCTGAGCACCCGCCTGACCCCGCTGCCGGTGCCGGGCGGTTACTTCCAGCTGGTGGACTACTCGGCGATCAGCGATCTGCCCGACCACGAATTCGTGAAGTGGCTGACCATCGAGAAGGGCGTGGCGGCGATTCCACTGTCGCCGTTCTACGAGACCGCGCCGGTAGGCCAGCGCCTGGTGCGGCTGTGCTTTGCCAAGAACGAGGCCACGCTGGATGCGGCGATCGAACGCCTGCAGGTGCTGTGATGGGCGCCGCCGTTGAACGAGGTGACCTGCGCGTCTCCCTGGTCCAGGGCGATACCCGCTGGCACGATCCGGCCGGCAACCGCGACCACTACGCTGCGCTGCTGGCGCCGCTGGCCGGACAGACCGACCTGGTGATCCTGCCGGAAACCTTCACCAGTGGCTTCTCCAATGAAGCCATCGACAAGGCCGAGGGCATGGACGGCCCGACCGTGGCCTGGATCCGCGCGCAGGCCGCGCGGCTGGGCGCGGCGGTCACCGGCAGCGTGCAGCTGCGGGTGGGGCAGGGCGTGTATAACCGGCTGTTGTGGGCCACGCCCGATGGCGAGCTGCAGCACTACGACAAGCGCCACCTGTTCCGGTATGGCAACGAGCACCTGCGCTACGCCGCCGGCAACGCGCGCCTGAGCGTGGAATGGAAGGGCTGGCGGATCAATCCGCAGGTCTGCTACGACCTGCGTTTCCCGGTGTTCTGCCGTAACCGCTTCGACGTGGAGCGCCCCGGCGAGCTGGATTTCGACCTGCAGATCTTCGTCGCCAACTGGCCCTCGGCCCGTGCCTACCCGTGGCGCACGCTGCTGCGTGCGCGGGCCATCGAGAACCTGTGCTACGTGGCCGCGGTCAATCGGGTCGGCGTGGATGGCAACGACCTGCACTACGCCGGCGACAGTGCGGTGATCGACTTCCTCGGCCAGCCGCAGGTGGAAGTGCGCGAGGTGGAGCAGGTGGTCACCAGCACCCTTTCCGCCGCCGCCCTGGCCGCGCACCGTGCGCGCTTCCCGGCGATGCTCGATGCCGATGCGTTCACCCTGGACGGCCCGGTCGACGCTGGCTGAACGGTCGCCTGATGGGCGCGCGTGGCCTCATCCGGGCCACACGCACCCACTGCTAGATTCGCCTCGTTCCCACTGAGTACGAGCCGATTGCATGAAGAAGTTCTCCCTGGCATTGATCGCATTGGCGGCTGTCTCCGCGGTCCCGGCCGCGCAGGCCGCCGGCAACATCGATTGCGAGCTGCACTACAACCTGGCCGGCTGGTCGGTGCTGTACAAGACCGCCTCCGGTACCGGTACCATCAGCTGCGACAACGGTGCGCGCATCCCGGTCAAGATCACCGTCAAGGGCGGCGGGCTGACCGTGGGCAAGTCCAAGATCGTCGACGGCAAGGGCAAGTTCTCCGGTGCCTACTCGCTCAACGACCTGATCGGTTCGTATGCCTCGGTGGAAGCGCATGCCGGCGCGGACAAATCCAGCAACGCGCAGGTGATGACCAAGGGCGATGTCTCGCTGGCCCTGGCCGGCACCGGCAAGGGCTGGGACCTGGGCGTGGGCCTGGGCAAGTTCACGATCGAGCGGCGCTGAGGGTAGAGCCACCCCATGGGTGGCTGCCCCACATCTGGCCGGCGTTACGTGCAGCCACCCATGGGGTGGC
>DJBL01000138.1:0-150 GCA_002435595.1 Stenotrophomonas maltophilia | reverse complement strand
ACCCATGGGGTGGCTCTACCGGATCTGTGCGCGATGACGCGCAACCGGCCCAACAAAAAACCCCGGCCGACGCCGGGGTTTTTTGATCTCAGCGTATCAGCGATCAGCCGCCGCGCGGACCGCCGCCACGGTGGCCGCCGCCGCCCGGAC
>DJBL01000130.1 GCA_002435595.1 Stenotrophomonas maltophilia | reverse complement strand
CGTCGTCGGCGGGCGTGGGCGTGGGCGCGCAGGCTGCGAGCAGGCACGCGGCCAGGGACAGGCAGGCGGTGCGCAGGGGCGCGCGGCGCAGGGGGGAAACAGGCATGGGCAGTCCGTTGCTTGGCAGCGGCAATGATGGCGCGCCGACGGTGGAAAGGCGAGCGCCGGGGTGGGCATGCGTCACGGCCGGTGCGTAGAGATTGCTCCCTTGCAGCGGCTGGCGCATAGTGTCGCGCCATGTGAAGGCCCAGGGATAAAGACGATGTACGAGGGGAGGTTTGCAGGCCGTTGGGCCATGCTGTTGGCCGCGGGCCTGCTGGTCGCCAGCACGGCCTCGGCGGCCGAGCCGCTGCTGGGCGGCTGGCGCAACCTGCATTCGGCCAGTGGTGCCGAGCCGATGCTGCGCGATGTGCCGTTCGCGGTACTGCCGCGTGCGGCGGCCAAGGGCGACCGCTTCGCGATCCTGGACCGCGAGTCCCGGCGCGTGGTGTGCTGCCTGGTGGTGGACAGCGAGCGGCTGGATGCGATCGCGCTGGAAACCCGCTACCGCCTGCCCGGTGTCTGGATCGCCGACCTGAGCGGCGAGGAGGCGTACAACCAGCGCCGCGGCGAGCCCCACATCTACCAGATGAAGCGCGACGGCGACCTGGTCGACTACGCCTACAGCGATGCGCCGGAAGCCTATAGCGACCTGGGCGGATTGCTGCTGCCGGCCGATGCCGGCATGGACGCGACCGGCCTGCTGCGGCTGGGCGGGGAGAATTACCGCCTGCAGTTCAAGTCGCTGCCGTTCGGCGATGAAAACGGCGCGCTGGACCGCTACACCCTGCAGCCCCCCGGCAGCGCTCCGGCGCTGGTGGTGGAAGTGCCGTTCAGCACGTACTGAGCGGTTGATCGCAGGGGTGCCGATGTTGCGTCTGTTGCCATGGAGCGCCTGCCTGCTGCTGGCGGCCTGTGCCACCCCGCCCGCGGCCGCGCCAACCCCGCCGCCGCCCAATCCGGATGCGCTGTGGGGCTTGATCCAGCGCGACTGCGTGGGGCCGGGCACGCCGCGCGGCGATTGCCTGGCCGTGGATGCCGCGCCCGGTCGCCGCGACGTGCTGTTCAAGGACGCGCACGGGCAGTACCAGTTCCTGCTGATGCCGCTGGACAAGGTGAGCGGGATCGAGAGTCCGGCACTGCTGCGCGCCGATGCGCCCAATTACTTCGCCAGCGCCTGGGAGGCGCGCTGGCGCACGGCCCGGGCGCTGGGCCGGCCGTTGCCGCGCGAGGTGGCCAGCCTGGCATTGAACTCGCCGCAGGGGCGTTCGCAGCATCAGCTGCACATCCACATCGATTGCCTCCGCGCCGACGTGCTTGCGCAACTGGCGCGGATGGGCGAGGGCATCGACGCGCACTGGCGGCCGCTGCCCGAGCGCCTGCGTGGCCACGTCTACCACGCCCGCCGCGTGTCCGGGCAGACGCTGCAGGTCGATCCGATCCAGTTGCTGGCCCGGGACCTGGCCGGCGCGCAGGACATCGGCCACTGGTCGCTGGTGGTGAGCGGCGCGCACGACCCCGACGGTGCCCCGGGGTTCGTGTTGCTGGCCACGCGCGAGGACGCCGCCGACGGTAATCAGGCCAGTGGCGAAGAGCTGCAGGATCACGCCTGCGCGGCGCTGACCGGCGCCGATGGTCCGTTGGACGGGGTGCGCTGAGCGCGCGCTGTGCTGGGCTATCATGCCGCCTTTGTCGACAGGCGCCATGCGGCGCGCAGGATGCGATCCATGCCAGGGAAGCGTTACCCGTTGTACACCCGCCTGACCCCGCTGCTGCTGGTGGCACTGGCCGCCGCTGCCAGCGCCGCCCCAGCGCCCAAGCCGGCCAGCGATCGCAGCGGCAACCGGCTGGAAGCACTGATCGAGCAGCCTGGTGCGGCACAGGACGCCGACGCCGACGTCTCGCCGCGCTACTGCAGCGCCGATCGCCAGTGGTGCGTGCGCACCCGCCGCGAAGGCGAGCCGGCGGCCGCGCAGCTGGAGGTGGAGCACCAAGTAGCCGGCGAGGCCGAACCGCGTCTGCGCGTGGTGCCGCTCAGTGCGCTGGCGCAGTCCGGCAGTGAACGCCCGTGGCCGTTCATCGTGCGCATGGCGCCGGGGATCGGTGCCCCGCAGCGGCCGACCGATCCGGACCAGGCCGCGCTGGAAAACGTGCTGGTCGGCGTGGTGCGCGAACAGAGCACCGACTACTCCGGCGGCGAAGGCCGCGTCTCGCAGCTGGCCCTGGCGCGCCTGTATCACCAGGACGATGGCATCCAGATCGATGATGAGGTGCTGCTGCTGCCGACCGACAGCCACGCCGCGATCCGCGCCTGCTTCAGCGAGGCCGATGCGCGCCGCCGCGCGGATGTCTGCGAGGACACCTACGATTTCACCGCCGAGCTGTCGCTGGACCCGGCCGGGCAGGGCATGCCGGTGCTGCGCTACCGCACCCACGCCACCCGCCACCCGGTCGGGGTGTCGCGCGGCGCCGACTCGCTGGCCAGGCCACCGTTGCGGCCGCGCGACCTGCGTACCGAGACCGTGCCGGCCTGTTCCTACCAGCGGGTGCTGCGCATGGAAGGGGGCCGCTACCAGCCCGACGCCGCGCTGCCCGATTGCGCCGACTTCACCGCCCCGTAGCGGGCGGTCCGAATTCAGCCTGGATGCATGCGCGCCGTGCGCTGCCGGCGCACATTCGTCATGGAGCCACGTTATAGTGGCCGATCAATGCGGTGCCCGCTTTCGCGCCCGGGCTGTCTGGCGCGTCGTACCTGACTTAATCCATGACTGCTGAAACCACTACTCCGCCGGCTCCGGCCCAGGCTTCCGGCCCGCTGTTCTACCGCGATCCGCTGCCGCTGCAATCGGACAAGCACGCCCACTGGCGCCTGGTGCAGGGCACCGTGGCCTTCGCCGCCGAAACCAACGCCATTCCGGCGGTCGTCGGTGAGTTCGGCCTGGCCGCGCAGCACTTCCCGATCCTGTTCACCGGCGCGGATGCGTCGCCGATCGTGGCCGTGGGCCTGGCCCGCAACAACCTGTTCATCGACGGCAACAACTGGGCCCAGGACACCTACGCACCGGCTTACGTGCGTCGTTATCCGTTCGTGTTCATGCAGGCCGAGGCCGAAGGCGACTACATGCTCGCCATCGATGCCGGTTCCGAACACGTCAACCAGGGCACCAGCGAGGAAGGCGAGCCGCTGTTCGTGGACGGCAAGCCGACCGAGCTGCTCGACAACGCCATGCGTTTCTGCGGTGACTTCACCCGCGAGCACGAGCTGACCCGTCAGTTCAGCGCCGCGATCAAGGCCCAGGACCTGCTGATCGACCGCAGCATCGATGTGACGCTGAACAACGGCGAGCAGATGTCGGTCAACGGCTTCCAGGTGGTCGACGTGGAAAAGCTGGCCAAGCTGCCCGACGAGATCGTGCTGGCCTGGCACCGCAACGGCTACCTGGCCCTGGTGCATCACCACCTGAGCTCGCTGGCGCGCTTCAACGCGCTGGTCCAGCGCCAGAGCCAGCAGGCTGCTGCCAAGGCCTGATCGGCTCGGCACGGCGATGTACTGACACGGCGGCCCCAGGGCCGCCGTTTCCATGTGTGCTCAGCCCCAGTACTGCAGCGGCTCCAGCACCTGCGGCTGGCGCGGACCCTGCAGCAGCTCGGGCAGCAGCGCATCGTAGGCGGCGCGGTAATCGGTGGACTGGTGGGCCAGGAAGTCCTCGACCGAGGCCTCGTTCCAGTGCTCGTAGAGCATGAACACGCTCGGATCGTGCGCGTCGCGGAGCAGCTCGCAACGGATGAACGCCGGTTCCCCGGCCATCCTGTCGATCAGCGCGTGCACGGCATCGAGCCAGTCCTGGAGGCGCTCGGGCTTGACCTGCAGGCGGACCAGGAACACCAACGGTGCATCGGGCAGGGACATGGTGTGCTTCCACGTAAACAGAGCGCCGAGTGTACGCGGCTGTGCCGGCGCGGCGTGCGCCCGCCCATGCGGGATGGGGCTTAGGCAAAAACCCGATATGCATATCGCGGCCGGTCATTTCCGGGGACGGTGCCCATTCAGCAGACTGGCGCGCCTTCCGGTCCCCCTGTGGCAACGGCTTGCCGCACCGGAGCGATGTCCCCCTTACTGGAACCTGCATGTCTCTGTTTCGTCGTCCGCTGCGCCTGCACCCCCTGGTGGTGTCCCTGTTGCCCCTGTTTGCCGTCAGCCCGCCGGCACTGGCCGCCGACGGCACCGCTCCCACCGAGCTGGAGGCGGTGCGGATCACCGGTTCGCGCATCCCGCGGGCCAGCGTGGAAGGGCCGTCCCCGGTCACCGTGATCACCCAGGAGCAGATCCAGGCCCAAGGCTATCGCAGTGCCTTCGAAGCGCTCAGTGCACTCACCGAGAACACCGGCAACGTGCAGGGCGAGGATTTCGGCAACACCTTCACCCCGGCCGCCAACACCATCAACCTGCGCGGACTCGGCCCCAACCGCACCCTGGTGCTGGTCAACGGTCGCCGCCAATCGGACTACCCGCTGGCCTACGAAGGCTCGGTCAACGTGGTCAACCTGGCCAACATCCCCAGCGCGCTGATCGACCGCATCGAAGTGCTCACCGGCGGCGCCTCGGCCGTGTACGGCTCCGATGCGATCGCCGGGGTGGTCAATATCATCCTCAAGAAGTCCTACGAGGGCGTGGGCATCAACCTCAAGGCCGGCACCACCGAACAGGGCGGCGGCGACAACCAGCGCCTGCAGGTGGTGGGTGGCAGTTCGAGCGAACAGTGGGAGGCGATCTTCGGCCTGGAGATCGCCAACCGCAAGGCGATCTACGGCTCGCAGCGCGACTTCATGGATTCGCTCAGCGACGATCCGCGCGGCGTGGCCCCGCTGCCCACCGCGGTGGCCTACCGGCGCAATGCCAGCACCAACACCTACATCGACCCCGGCCTGGCCGGCTGCGACGCGGGCAGCAGTCTGTACGGCGGCAGCGTGTTCCGTGCCCAGAACCCGCGCCAGGGAGCGTACTGCGGCAGCAACGAGGCGGCGGCCACCTTCTGGACGGTGCAGACCGAGAAGCGCAACATCGACGCGTACAGCGCACTGACCTGGCACCTCGGCGACCGCCAGGAACTGTTCGCCGACGTGGCCATCGGCACGGCCCGGATCTACAACAACACCCGCGCGCCCAGCTGGACCTCTTCGCGCAACTACTTCTACAACCAGAACAGCGGCCAGCTGGAGAGCTGGTACCGCCGCTTCGCACCGGAAGAGATCGGCGGGGTGCAGCGCAACGCCAATCGTTTCCTGGAGACCTCGTGGTCGTTCAACGTCGGCGCGCGCGGCAGCCTGGGCGGCTCGGACTGGGACTACGAAGCGGCCTACAGCCGCTCGCGTTATGAAAACCGCACGCGTCGCCCGGTCCTGCTGGCCGGCATCAACGACTACCTGCTGGGTCCGCGGCTGGGCACCCGCAACGGGGTGGATGTGTACGCCCCGGACCCGGCGCGCCTGTACCAGCCGCTGACCCCGGGCGAGTACGAGGACCTCTCGGCCACCCAGGAAAGCCGCAACGCGGCGTGGCTGCAGGCGGCCACCTTCAGCGTCAACGGCCAGCTGTTCGACCTGCCCGGCGGGCGCGCCGCGCTGGCCGCGGTGGTGGAGGCGGGCAGCCAGGGCTACCGCAACCGCCCGGACCCGCGCCTGGGTACCGGCGAGTTCTGGAACACCAGCGCCGGCATCCCCGCCGGTGGCGAGCGTGACCGATATGCGGCTGGCGTGGAGTTGCAGCTGCCGCTGCTGGAACGCCTCACCGCCACCGTCGCCGGGCGCTACGACCAGTACCGCGCCGCCGGCGACCACCTCGGCAAGGCCACCTGGAGCACGGGCCTGGAGTTCCGCCCGTTCGACAGCCTGCTGCTGCGCGCCAGCGCGGCCACCAGCTTCCGCGCACCGGACATGAACTATGTGTTTGCCAGTGAAACCCGTGGCTACAACCCCGGCATGACCGATTACTGGCGCTGCCGCAGCGCCGGCCAGGCCTATGACGACTGCGACTACAGCGGCCTGTCCATCGACTACACCAGCGGCGCCAATCCGCAGCTGCAGCCGGAGACGGCCACCTCCTACGGCGTCGGTTTCGTGTGGTCGCCGTCGGCCAATGTCGATTTCACCGCCGACTACTACGACATCCGCATCGAGCAGGAAGTGACCAACCTGGATGCCTCGCGGATCCTGCGCGACGAAGCCGACTGCCGGCTGGGCCAGACCGTGGGCGGTGAGGCCCGGGACATCGCCTCGGCGCAGTGCCAGGACGCGCTGTCGCGGGTGATCCGCAACCCGGCCGATGCCGCGGTGCAGCCCAACCAGGTGGTGCGCGTGCTGGTCAATCCGATCAACGCCGCCTCCGAGTCGGTGCGCGGGATCGACCTGAAGGCCAATGCACGCTGGGACGCCGGCCGTTACGGGCAGTTCGCCGCGCGCCTGGCCTACTCGCTGGTGATCGACCACCAGTACCGCCAGTTCGCCGAGGACGCAGCGGTGGACCAGCGCAACTCGCTCGATTCCTACCAGTGGCGCAGCAAGGTCAACGGCAGCGTGACCTGGTCGATCAGCGACTGGACCGCCACCGTGTACGGCATCCGCTACGGTTCGCTGCCCAAGACCGATGGCAGCGGGCGCATCGCGCCCTACATGACCTACAACGCCAGTGTCTACCGCAGGCTCAACGACAACGCGAGCGTGGGCCTGATCGTCAACAACCTGCGCGGCAGCCGTCCGCCGGCAGACAAAAATGGCGGCGGCTGGCCGTTCTACCCGGTCGGCAACTACGACCCGTACGGGCGGCAGCTGTGGCTGGAGTTCGACTACCGGTTCCTGTAAACCCACCGTGTGTGCGGCGCACAAGGGCCCGGCATTGCCGGGCCCTTGTGCGTGAGCGCGCGCAGGTGCGCAGGTTGCCGACGGTCCTGTGCGCGGCCCGATGCCGCGTTGATGTCGTATGCTGCGGCGCTGTCATGGATGCTCAGGGAGCGCAGCGATGCATGTGGTGTACCGACCCGCCGTACCGGCCGATGCCGCAGCCTGCATCGACCTGCGTGGGCGCACGCGCGAGAACGCGTTTTCCGCCGGCCAGCTGGCCGCGCTGGGCATCACCGTGGAGAGCTGGGCAGCCGGTATCGCCCAGGGCGGCCTGCCCGGGCATGTGGCCGAGGTGGACGCGCACATGGTGGGCTACTGTTTCGGCGATCGCGACAGTGGCGAGATCATCGTGCTGGCGCTGCTGCCGGCCTGGGAAGGCAAGGGCATCGGCAAGGCGTTGCTGACACGGAAGGTGGACGACTTCCGGGGCTGGGGTCTGAAGCGGCTGTTCCTGGGCTGCGCCGCCGATCCGGGCGTGCGCTCGCATGGGTTCTACCGGCACCTGGGCTGGCAGCCGACCGGCGCCCTCGACGACCTGGGTGACGAAGTGCTGGAACTGCATCTGCGCGGGTGAGACACGGCACGGGGGCGGTGACTTCCACGCATGCGCGGGTAGGGACACCGCGCGCTGGGGAGAATGCGTAACGCGTGTCGCGATGTGACTGCGGCAGGCGGGCGATGCTGGCGGCAGTTCCCGGAGGCTGCCGATGCGAAATGTCCGTTGTCGATCCACCTTGCGCGGCCTGTGGTGGTGGCTGCTTGCCTGCTGGCCGGTGTCGGCCATCGCCGCACCCACACCCCGGTCGCCGGCCCCGCAGGTCCAGCAGATCCATAAATGCCGGGTCGACGGGGTAGCCACGTACCAGCGTCACGCCTGTGCGGACGGCCAGGCCGAACAGGCATGGGAAGTGGATGTGGTGCCGCCCGCGCGCCAGCACGCCGCCCGGATCGAGGCGATCCGGCGTGAACTGCAGGCACGCAAGCGGGCACTGGAGTTGCGGCGCCAGCCGCCGGTGCTGCCGCGACCGCGGCGCGGCAGTGCGCCGCCACGACAGCGGACTCGCGGGCCGCCCGGCGCGGTCATCGCGCTGCACTCCGAGCCCCGCCGCTGCGCGAAGGCCAGGCGCCAACGCGATGCCGCGTACAGGCAGGCAGGGATGTCGCGCAGCCTGGCCCTCAGTCGGCGCATGGATGATGCCGTGTTCGACGCGTGCCGCTGAGTTGCCAGCGCTTGGCGGGGTGACCGGGTCACCCGGTACCGCGCCCGCGCATCGACGGCGGCTCCCCGCGCGGCAGGGAGCCGCGTGCGTTACGGGTTGCTGGACGGGCCGGCCGGCGCCGGGGCGGCGGGCGCTGCGTTGGCCTCCGGCGGCGGCAGCGACAGCTCCGGATTGCCCTGCTGGGCCTGCAGTGCCTGGATGCGCTGGTTGAGCGCGTCGAGCTGGCTGTGGGTGCTGCGCAGGTCGGTGCTCAGCGAGACCGCCTGCTGCTTGGCCTGCTGGATCGAGCTGCTCACCTGCAGCGACTGCTGGCGCTGCAGGTCCGCTTCCTGCTGCAGGCTGCGCAGGCGTTGTTCGTTGTAGGCGACCAGGTTCTCGGTGTAGCGCTTGCCGGCTTCCAGGCGGGTGGTGTCGATATACACTTGGGCCAGTTCTTCGGTCTGCTGCACGAAGGTGCGGTACACCTTCTCGGCGTTGTCGACCGAGTCGGTCTTGATCACGCGCCAGAAGTCCTTTTCATGGAACAGCGCGGCGTAGTACTGCAGCGTGGTGGTGTTGAACAGCAGGCTGGCACCGTAGCTGCCGTTGTAGGTGGTGCGCAGTTCGGTGAGCTGCTGCGAATCCATCAACTGGCGCAGTTCATCCACGCTGTTGCGGACCACCGGGGCGGTGCGTGCGGGCTCGGCCGGCTCGCCCTTGGGCGCGCGCGCGGCGAAGGCCTGCGGGGCCATGCCCAGTGCCAACAGCATCAGGCTGCCGGCCACGAAGGTCCGGCCGCTGGTTACAACCGCTTTTCTGTCTCGCATCATCTGGCCGTCCACGAATGGCTCAATCGGTGAAAGTTCGTCTGTGAATTCCAGTCCCCGCCGCAGTCTAGCATGCAGTCCGCGCACCGCTGCCAGCGCGCCGCGGGCTCAATAGACCAGCTGCGCCGGGGTGCACTGGACCGCCTGCAGGTGCACGTCGGTGCGGCCCAGCTCCAACCCCAGCACCAGCGCCAGCGTCTGCCCAAGCAGCGTGCCCACGCCATTGAGCAGCGGCTTGAGCAGGCCCTCCACCACGGGCCGCAGGAGGGTGCACAACAGGCCGCTGCAGGCCACCGTGTTGGTGCCCGGATCGGTGACGCCGCCACTGCCCTGGTGGTTGTCCAGCAGACCGTCATCGGCGGTCTGCAGGTAGGACGCCAGGTTGCCCTTGACGCAGTTGTTGTAGGACAGCAGCACGCTGACCAGGCCGCTGCAGCGGTTGATCACCAGCCCCCCCAGCACCGTGCCGAGCAGGCCGTCCAGCGCGCCCAGGCCCTGGCCGGTGACCGTGACCCGGTACGCCTCCCACACCGAGCCGTCGCGGTAGCAGGTGCCCAGCCCAAGCAGGCCGCAGGCGTAGGGCACGCCGTTCTTGACCTGCCAGTCGCCGAAGCGCGCGATGCCCAGGCTGGCAGAGCCGTCGCGCAGCAATGCGATGCTGGCATCCACGTCGAACTGGCCGTTGCTCTTGCGGGTGGCGGCCAGGTACTGGTCGGCCAGCTGCTGGGCGGTTTCGGCCTTGCCCATGCCCTTGGGCGCGGGATTGAGCATGCCGCCGAGCACGCGCAGCAGTTCGCGGACCAGGTCGTTGACCGCGCTGCCGATCTGCGCGCCGTTGATCCAGGTCGATCTGGTTTCGCCCGGTGACAGCGTCAGCGTTTCGTCGTGGGTGAGCGCGTTGAGCTTGATCTGGTCGTTGATCAGCGGTGTGCCCAGCAGGGTAAGCAGCTGCTCGTTCTGCAGGCCGGCATCGCAGACGTTGCGCTTGGAAAACTGCGCGCTGGCATCGACCTTGCCCACGCAGGCGCGCAGCACCGAGGACTCGACCCGGATGCTGGCGGTGGCCGGTTGCGCGGCGCATTGCAGGCCTGTCAGGGTGCCCATCGCGTTGGTGACATCGGCATACACCGGCAGGCGCAGGCGGATGCCGAGCAGGCCCAGCACCTTGCCCAGGCCCAGCGACAGGTTGTTGCTGTCGATGTCCACGTGCACCCGCACCTGCGCGTTGTAGGCGCGTGCACCCACCCCGCCGATCGCGATCGAGGGCGGCTCGATGATCGCGGCCGTGGCCTGGACCAGGCCGAGGATGGTGAGCTGGTTGACCGCCACGCCCTTGCCGCCGTTGGCGATGCTGATGCTGGTGGTGATCAGGTCCAGCGCGTTGACCTCGGCCTGCAGCGCGGCCGAGGCCGGGCCGTCCGGGGCGACGATGCTGCCGAACAGGCCGCTGCCGGCGGCGTTGCTGCCGAGCTGGATGGTGAGCTGGTCGATGTCCAGCTGGGCCGCCAGCGCATTGCGCAGCGCGCGCAGGTCGACGTTGGCCGCGCCACTCTGCGCCAGCACGCTGGCGGTGGCGTCGAGCAGTTGCCCGAGCGAGACCTTGTGCGCGGCCAGCAGGGCGTTGAAGTCGCCGATGCTGATGTTGGCATCCACCGGGATGCCCAGCGCCTTGAGCAGACCACCGGGCGTGATCCTGGCCTGGGCCAGGCCGTCGTAGCCGAGCAGGGTGGTCTGGTCCAGGTCGACCCCGACCAGTTTGAGCACGCCGCCCAGCGGCGTATTGCCGTTGACCCGCAGCAGCTGCGAGCCGACGCTGAACACCGCCAGCGGCGGCGCGCGCGTGGCCACGGCCTGCGCACGCACCTGCGGCAGGCCGTGGGTCTGGCCGAAGAAGGGCAGCACCGGGCGTTCGGCGATGACCTTGACCGCGTTGACGGTGGCACTGTCCAGGAAATGGTCGCTGCTGGTGTTTTTCGGGTTCCAGTCACCGCAGCGCACGCTCAAGGTGCCGGGAAAGCGGTGGGCCTGCACCGCGTTGCCGCGGGCGGCGCTGTTGTCGCTGCGGTCGGCGCTGCACAGGTCCAGCCGCTGCGCACCGGCCAGGGCGGCCAGGTCGGCGATCTTCTGCACATCGCGCTTGGCCCAGTACAGGTAGCCAACCTCGACCAGGCCGAGCATGGTCACCAGTCCGACCATGATCAGCATCATCGTCACCGACATGCCGCCGTGCTGGCGTGACCGGTTCATGGCCTCAGTCTCCGCCGCCGGGTCCGGCGATTTCCTTGCGGACGCTGGTGTCGAGGAACTCCGGGATGGGGTGGGTGAAGCTCTGCAGGTAGCGTGCGTAGCTCAGCGAAGCCTGGTCGCCGAGCATCGGCAGGCGCGCACCGGCCTGGCTGCCGCTGGCCTGCAGCTGCAGCAGGGCGCGGGTGGTGTCGCCGATCTGCGCCGGTGCCGCCGGCGGCGTGGCACGCGGTGCGGTGATCGGAAGAGC
>DJBL01000009.1:17416-17573 GCA_002435595.1 Stenotrophomonas maltophilia | reverse complement strand
CGGCTTCCAGCGCGCGCGGCACGATCGCACGGCCGGCGGCCACCGCGCCGGAGGACACGATCACCACCTCGCGCCCGGCCAGCAGGTTGGCCGAGACGAACTGGGCCAGGCCCAGTGCATGCCGCGGCGACAGCCCGCCGCCGTCGGCGGCCAGCAG
>DJBL01000009.1:4603-17208 GCA_002435595.1 Stenotrophomonas maltophilia | reverse complement strand
GCCGCCGTCGGCGGCCAGCAGGCTGCTGCCGACCTTGAGCACGGCACGCTTCCACGGCGGCAGGGTCTGTTCGGGAAACGGCGAGTGCACGGTGGGGCTCATCACGGGTACATGCCTCAGCGGGTGGCCCATTCGTGGATGCTGGCGGTGGCACTGCCGTGCACCAGCAGCGGATCGGTGTCCACCAGCGCCTGCGCGGCGGCCAGGTCGGCCACGTCCTGCAGCACATAGGCGCCCCCGCTCTTGTCGGTGAAGCCGCCCGTCAGCAGCAGCTGGCCGCGCGCGCGCACGTCATCGAGGAAGCGTGCGTGCTCGGCGCCGACCTCGTCGCGGAACGCCGGGGTGCGGGTGACCAGTACCAGGTAGCAGATGTTCATCGGGTGTCCCTTCGGGTTGCCGGGCAGCGCCGGGCAGTACAGTTGCAAAAACGGCGACCTTGCGGTCGCCGTCGTGATTACACCAGCGCGGCCCAGCGGGCGCGCAGTTCGTCCAGCCGCAGGTCGGCGGCCGCACCGGGCGACACGCGCGCGGCCAGGCTGCCTTCGGGTGTACGCCCCTGCCCTGCGCTGTCGGCCCCGGCTGCAGCGGCCTTGTAGGCCTCGCGGAACGGAACGCCGGCCACGGCCGCTTCAACCGCCACGTCGGTGGCATACATGCCCGAATCGATCGCCGCGCGCAGCTTGTCGTCGCGCCATTCCAGGTTGGCCAGCAACGCCGGCAGCAGTTCCAGTGCGGCCAGGCCACGACCGAAGCCGTGGAAGATGGCGCCCTTGCTGCTCTGCAGGTCGCGGTGGTAGCCCGACGGCAGCGACAGCAGCTGCTCGATCTCGGTACGGGCGGCGGCCACGCTGGCGTGGGTGGCGCGCATCAGTTCGATCACGTCCGGGTTGCGCTTGTTGGGCATGATCGAGCTGCCGGTGGTGTACTGCGCCGGCAGCGCCACGAAGCCGAACTCGCCGCTGGTGAACAGCGACAGGTCCCAGGCGATCCGGCGCAGGTCCAGGGTGGCCCCGCCCAACGCTTCCAGCGCAGCCAGTTCGAACTTGCCACGCGAGAGCTGCGCGTAGATCGGCGACACCTGCATGCGCGCAAAGCCCAGCGCGGCGGTGGTGTGGGCACGGTCCAGCGGCAGGTTCACGCCGTAACCGGCCGCGGTCCCCAGCGGGTTGGCGTCGATCAGCGCGAAGGTGTCGTGGGCACGGATGGCGTTGTCGATGAAGGCCTCGGCCCAGCCGGCCCACCACATGCCCGCCGAGGACACCACGGCGCGCTGGATGTGGGTGTAGCCCGGCACCGGCAGGTCCTTCTCGGCCTCGGCGCGGTCCAGCGCCACCTTGGCGATCTCGCGGCTCAGGCCGGCCACGTGCAGCAGCTTGTCCTTCAGCCACAGCCGGGTGGCCACCAGGATCTGGTCGTTGCGGCTGCGCCCGGTGTGGATCTTGCGGCCGGCATCGCCCAGACGCTCGGTCAGGCGCGCTTCGATCGCCGAATGGCAATCCTCGAAGCGCTCATCGAGCACGAACGCGCCACTGCGGAAATCGGCGCCCAGCACGTCCAGCTCGCGCAGCAGGCCGTCCAGTTCGTCGCCGGACAGGATGCCGATGTGCTGCAGGCCCTGCGCGTGCGCCTTGCTCGCGGCCACGTCATACAGGAAGAACGCGCGATCCAGAATCACGTCGTCGCCGGCCAGGAAGGTCTGGATCCTGGCGTCCACCGCCACGCCGGGCTTCTGCCACAGAAGGTCTGCCATGTCTTGCTCCGTTGGCGGATCACTCCGCCGGGTTGTGCGCGCACCGCTTCGGATGCGCGACGGAATGGGGGAATTCAGTGCGGGATCGAGGCCAGCTCGTCCAGGCCCAGGGCCAGGTTGAGGTTCTGCATGGCCTGGGTGGCCGCACCCTTGAGCAGGTTATCCAGGGTCGCCACCACCACCACGCGCTTGCCACCGGGGGCGACGTCGAAAGCGCCGATCTGCACGCCGTGACGGCCGGCGATGCGGCTCACCCACGGGGCCTCGTCGAGTACCTGGACCAGCGCTTCGTTGGCGTAGTACTTCTGGTACAGCGCGATGACGTCCTCGCGCTTGACCACGGTGTTGAGCCACAGGTTCACCGTCATGGTGATGCCGCGGAAATGCGGGGCCACGTGCGGCATGAATTCCACCGGCACGCGCAGGTGCGCGGTGACCTCACGCTCGTGCACGTGGTTGGTGAGCGCGTACGGCATCAGGTTGTCGCGCAGCAGCTCGGGGTTGTTCTTGTCCGAGGGCGTGGTGCCGGCACCGGAGTACCCCGATACGCCAAAGCACTGCGGCGGGCCGGCCAGCTGCTGCAGCAACGGGCTGATCGCCAGCTGCATCGCGGTGGCGTAGCAGCCGGGGTTGCTGATGTGCTTCTGGCCCAGGTAGTCGCCGCGGGTAAGCTCGGGCAGGCCGTAGTACCAGCTGGGCTCGAAACGATGGTCGGCCGACAGGTCCACGATGACCGTGTCCGGCGCTGCCGCCTCCAGGGCGGTGACGAAGGCGGCCGACAGGCCGTTGGGCAGGGCCAGGATCACCGCATCCACTCCCTTGGCCGCCACGGCATCGGCATCGAGGTTCTCGAACTCCAGCTCGCCGCGCCAGTCGGCATGGTGGTCGGACACGCGCTGGCCGGCCAGCTCGCGCGAGGACACGAACCCCAGCTGCAGGTTCGGGTGCGCGGCAATCAGCTTGATCAGCTCGGCGCCGGTATGGCCGCGGGCGCCGACGATGCCGACGGTGTAGAGGGGAGAGCTGCTCATGCGTGTGCGTCCAGGCGGTGCTGCAGGTGGCGTTTGACGCCCTGCCACTCCGCATCGATGATGGAGAAGATCACGGTGTCGCGCGGGGTGCCGTCGGCATGGCGCTTGTGGTTGCGCAGCACGCCATCCTGCTTGGCGCCCAGGCGCGCGATCGCGGTGCGCGAGGTGAAGTTGAACCAGCTGGTCTCGAACACCACGCTCAGGCAGCCCAGGCGCTCGAAGGCATGGGTCAGCAGCATCAGCTTGGTTTCGGTGTTGATGCCGGTGCGCTGGGCGCGCTCGCCATACCAGGTGTAGCCGATGCTCAGCCGCGGCACGTCTTCTTCCAGCCCGTAGTAGCGGGTGGTGCCGACGATCTCATCGGCCGCGTCGAGCACCACGAACGGCAACACTTTGCCTTCGGCCTGGGCCTGCAGCGCGGCCTGCACGTAGCCGGTCATGGTCTTGGCGCTGGGCACCTGGGTATACCAGAGGCTGGACAGCGTGCCGTCGCCGAGCGCGCCGCGCAGACCGTCGATGTGCGCCATCTGCAGCGGCTCGAGCCGGGCATGGGTGCCGGCCAGCGTGGGCACCTTGGTCCAATCGGCGTGATTCATCGGGTTCAGCCCTCCAGGCTCGGGGTGCGCTGGGCGCAGTGTTCAACGTAGGTACGGATCCGCTCGAAGCCATCGGCGCCGAACCAGAACACCTTCCAGGTGCCCTGCTTGTAGCAGCCATCGGATTCGGCGTAGTAGAAATGGTTGATCGGGTTGCCGTTGCGCGAGCGCCAGAACAGCTGCGGGGTTTCCTCCAGCATCACGTTCCACACCGCGCGACCCAGGCCTTCGCCCTGCGCGTCGTCGAGCACCGCGAACTTGTCCAGGTAGACGCCTTCGGCCTCGTCGGTGAGGATCACCGCGGCGCGGTAGTTCTCGCTGACGTAGGCGCGCAGCAGCCGGGTCTTCTGGAAGTAGTCCGGCACCAGGGTGCGGCCGAAGCTGGACTCGATCAGGCCCTTCAGGCGCGGCAGGTCCAGTTCGTCCCAGGCGGTGGCGCGCAGCACCTTCTCGCCCTTGCGTACCAGCGTGCCCGAGCCCTTGTGGGTGAACAGTTCCTTGGCCAGGTCGGCGGGCCGGGTGATGGACACCGAGGACTCCAGCGGCAGCCGGTCCAGCAGGTCCTTGATCTGTTCGATCTTGACCTTCATGCCACCGTGGATCCACGGCTGGGCGATCAGGTGGTCGTACTCGGTGGACAGGTTGATCGAGTCGATCACCTTGCCCTCTTCGTCAAGCAGGCCGCCGGTGCCGGTGAGGAAGATGATCTTGTACGGCTGCAGTTCCTGCACCAGTTCGTTGGCGGCGAAATCGGCATTGACGTTGAGGATCTGCCCGCAGCGGGTTTCGCCCAGGCTGGTGATCACCGGGATCGAGCCGGCGCGCAGGCTGGCCTCGATCGGGGCCAGGTTGACCTTCCTGACCTCACCGACCAGGCCGTAGGTGGCCTGGTCCAGGTACTCGGCTTCGAACACGCCGCCGGTGATCGAGGTGGCGCGCGCACCGTTCTGCTGCAGCGCCTCGACCAGCTGCAGGTTGGAGGCCTGGAACACCCGGCGCACGATCGCCAGCCCTTCCGGCGAGGTCACGCGCAGGCCGTTGACGGTTTGCTTGACGATGCCCGCCGCCGACAGCTCGGCATCCAGCTGCGGGCCGGCGCCGTGCAGCACGATCGGGGTGAGCCCCACTTCCTGCAGGAACGACAGCGAGGAGGTCAGCGCCTCCAGATCATCGCGCAGCACCGCGCCGCCGACCTTGACCACGGCGAAGCGTTTGGCGTCCACCTGCGAGAAACGCTTGAGGTACTGGCTGATCTCCTTCGCGCTGGCCATGCTCGAAAGCAGGCGCACGATGGTCTGACGGGTCTGGCGGTGGGGCTGGAGGGAAGAAGGCATTTCAGTATCGTCACAAGCGGCCGCAGCCGCGATGGAAGGTCCGTCAGGGGTGGCCCGCGACGGCGTCATGGAATCAGGCGCCCTGGGCGATGATGCGGTGTACGGCGTCGGCGTAGCGCTGCAGCTGCTCCAGCGTCACGAACTCGTCGGCGGTGTGGGCCTGGGCGATGTCGCCCGGGCCGTAGACCAGCGTGGTGTAACCGCCGGCGGAAAACAGCGAGGCCTCGGTCCAGAAGTCCACCGCGTTGCCGATCGGGATCTCCAGCGCATCGGCCACGTCACGCGCGGCCAGGCGGCGGTTTTCGGCCTCGGCGATGTCACCGGCCGGGAAACTCGGACCACGGAAGGTCTCGGTGAACACCGCGGCCTCCGGCTCGGCGAACCCGGCAAAGGTGGCCAGCAGCGCATCGATATCCATCGACGGCAGCGGACGGAAGCCGAAACGCAGCTCGGCGGCCGGGGCGATCATGTTGGCCTTGATCCCACCTTCCACGCGCCCGATGTTGAAACGCAGGCCGGTCAGCCCGCCAAAGCGTGCATGTGACAACGACTGGACATGGTCCAGCGCGCGGTTGCCCCAACGCATCGCCTGGTGCAGCGCGCTGGCGGCGGCATCCTGCTTGCCCGAAGCATGCCCGGCCCGGCCCTTGAACTGCATCAGCACCGAGCTGATGCCACGGTGCGCGAGCACCGCTTCGCTCATCGTGGGCTCGGCCACCAGCACCGCTTCGTACGCAATGCCACGGGCGAGGAAGGCGGCGATGCAACGCGGATCGTTGGCCTCCTCGTCGCTGGAAAACAGGAACGCGGCATCGCCATCGCTGGCGTTGGCCGCGGCCACCAGCGCCGCCGCTGCGCCCTTGATGTCGCACACGCCCAGCCCGATCACCCGATCCCCGGTGCGCCGCATCACGTGCGGATCGGCACTCCAGTGCGGCGAGTCCGGCACGGTATCCAGGTGCACGTTGAACAGGTACTTCGGCGTCCCGCGCACGGCGTACAGGCTGACCGCACCCTCACCATGGTCGACCACCTCCACGTTGAACCCGGGCAGGTTCGCGCGCAGGTAATCGAAGATGCCACCGGTGGTGATCGCACGCGGCGGATTGCGCGTGTCGAAGGACACGAGCTGCTGCAGGTGATCAAGTGTCTGTTCAAGCATGTGTCTGAGTATCCGTAGGGTTCAAATCGGCAGTGCCGGCCGTTGGCCGGCGCTACCATCACGCGGTCTTGCCAAGCGCCGGCCAGCGGCCGGCGCGACGCTCGATCGCTCAGCGATTGACCTGCGCGTACAGCGTGGAGCTCATGCCGAACAGCTTGATGAACCCTTCCGCCTCTTCCACGCCCCAGTCGGCCGACTGTGCATAGGTGGCGCCCTTGGTGTTGAGCAGGTGCGGCGACTTCACGGCCACCGCATCGACACGGCCACCGCGGGTTTCCAGCACCACCTCACCGTTGACCTTGGTCTGCGAGGACTTCAGGAAGGCCTCGATGTCGGTCTTGAGCGGGTCGTGGTAGAAGCCTTCGTACACCAGCTCCACCCACTTGCGCGCCACGTCCGGCTTGAAGCGGTTCTGCTGCTTGGTCAGCACGGCGTCTTCCAGCGCGCGGTGCGCGGCCAGCAGCGAGACCAGGCCCGGGGCTTCGAACACGATGCGGCCCTTCAGGCCGATCACGGTGTCGCCGGTGTACACGCCACGGCCGACGCCGTACGGGGCGAACAGCTTGTTGAGCTGGGCCAGGATCTGCTCACCCGGCAGTGCCTTGCCGTCCAGCTCGACCGCTTCGCCTTCGACGAACTTCAGGGTGACCGTCAGTGCCTGTTCCGGCCACTCGCTGCGCGGCGCGCACCAGCCACGTGCACCCTCGCCCGGCGCTTCCCAACGGTCGATCTCGCCGCCGGACATGGTCAGGCCGAGCAGGTTCTCGTTGATGGTGTAGGCCTGCTGCTTGGCACGCACGCCGAAGCCACGCTCTTCCAGGTACTTCTGCTCGTAGGCGCGGGTCTGGGTGTGTTCCTTCTGGATCTCGCGGATCGGCGCGACGATCTGGTAGTCGCCCAGCGCCTTCACGGCCAGGTCGAAGCGGACCTGGTCGTTGCCCATGCCGGTGCAGCCGTGGGCGATGATGTTGGTACCCAGCTCGGCGGCGCGCTTGAGCGCGGCGTCCACGATCAGGTAACGGTCCGAGACCAGCAGCGGGTACTGGCCCTGGTAGCCTTCGCCGGCCCACACGAACGGCTTGACGAAGCCGCTCCAGATCGCCGGGCCACCGTCGACGGTGACGTGGCTGGTGACGCCCAGCTCGGCGGCACGCTTCTCGATGAAATCGCGCTCTTCGTCATCCACGCCGCCGGTGTCGGCGAACACGGTGTGCACGTTGTAGCCGCGCTCCTGCAGGTAGGGCACGCAGAAGCTGGTGTCGAGGCCGCCGGAGAAAGCCAGGACGATGTCTTTGTTGCTCATGGGGGTCAGGTCCAATTGGGGGATAAAAATGCGGTGTAGAGCCGACCGTTGGTCGGCTGGAATGTTCGATGCCCGTGTCGGCTTCAGCGGCCGATCAGCGCCGACATGATCGCCTTCTGCACATGCAGACGGTTTTCGGCCTCGTTGATGGCGATGCACTGCGCCGAGTCCATCACCCCGTCGGTGGCCTTGACGTTGCGGCGCAGCGGCAGGCAGTGGCTGAACACGCCGTTGTTGGTCAACGCCATCTTGGCCTCGTCCACGATGAAGTGCTTGTACTGGTCGCGGATCGGCTTTTCCGGTTCCCAGTTGCCGAAGAACGGCAGCGCGCCCCAGCTCTTGGCGTAGACGACATCAGCGCCGGCGTAGGCACTGGCGATGTCGTGGCTGACCTGCAGCGAACCGCCGCTCTCGGCCACGTTCTGCTCGGCCCAGCCCATGTAACGTTCGTCCAGCACGTAGTCCGGGGTCGGGCACAGCAGGGTCACGTCCATGCCCATGCGGGTGGCGATGGTCAGCGCCGAATTGGCCACCGCGGTGTTGAGCGGCTTGGGGTGGTAGGTCCAGGTCAGCACGTACTTCTTGCCGCGCAGGTCCTGGGTGCCGAAGTGCTCCTGCAGCGCCATCACGTGGGCCAGTTCCTGGCACGGGTGGGTGATGGTTTCCATGTTGATCACCGGCACCGGCGAGTACTTGGCGAAGCTCTTGAGCACGATGTCTTCGCGGTCCTGGGCCCAGTCGATGAACTTGGGGAAGGCGCGCACGGCGATCAGGTCGCAGTAGCGGCCCAGCACCTTGGCCACTTCGGCGATGTGTTCCTCGGTGTCCCCGTCCATCACCGTGCCCAGGTTGAACTCGATCGGCCAGGCATCCTTGCCCGGCTGCAGCACGATCGCGTGCCCGCCCAGCTGGAAGGCACCCAGCTCGAAGCTGGTGCGGGTGCGCATGGACGGGTTGAAGAACACCAGGGCAATCGATTTGCCCTTGAGCTCGTCGCCCAGTTTGTTGCGCTTGAACAGCGCGGCCTGGGTCAGCAGGGCATCCAGGTCGGTGCGGCTCCAGTCCTGGGTGTTCAGGAAGTGCTTCAGGGACATCGATCGATCCTTTGCGGCTGGTTTTCCACCGTTGCCGGTGGCGGTTGGGGGCGCCGGGGCGCGTTCAGGGCTCAACAAAACGTATACAGATGAAACTTTTCAGATCGCGGAAACGAAAAAACCCAGCGCGGGGGCTGGGTTTTCCGAACAGACAGCACGAAGCTCCGGTTACCCAGCGAAAATGTGGGGTTCCGGTCGGCGGGCACGCGACGTCATGCCCGTAGCCATACGGGCGGCGCTGGTGTCGTGCTGGAAGTCGGTGAGTTTCATGGCCGCCCATCTTTGCATGCACCCGGGGCCGGTGCAAGACCTGGCGCGCTCAATCCACGCCGCGGGGGCCGGCGCGGGCCGGCCAGGATGCTCAGGGGTTGGCGGCCGCGCCCTGTTCGGCGCCGATCCACGGGGTGATCGAGACCCGGATCTTGAGCCGGTTGCCCGGGTCTTCGGGCAGCCGCGAGCGGTACTTGGTGCCCTTGTAGACGTAGTCCACGTCATAGGCGATGGGCCGACGGAATTCACGCCCCACCGGGATGATCCGGCATTCGCGGGTCAGCAGCGGGCCGTTGTTGGCCGCCGGGGCCGGTGCTTCGGCCACCGGCATTTCTTCTTCGGTGCCGTCTTCGCGACGGAAGATCGAGCGCACCGAGTCCATGAAACGGCCGAATCGGCCCTTGTCCTCCTGCGGCTCCTCGCCGGTCACGTTGACCGGGGCCAGCGTGCGCGTGGACACCGGCTCGCAGTGTTCTTCGGTGCGGGTGGCGCGCAACGTCTGGAACACCGGCTCCACGTTGAGCACCTGCGCGTAGTCGAACTTGACGTTCTCCACGATCACCACCCGGTTACGGACCTCCCCGTCCTGGGCGCTCGCCACGAAGGCGGCACCTCCCAGCAGGCAGGCCAGCGTCAACAACGAAGCGGATTTCATTGGCAACAGGTAAGAGGACAAGGCGGATAGTTTAGGCAGTGCCAGGCACAAGGGGCTGAACATTACCCTTCCGCGAGGTTTCTGCCCATAGGCCGTCATCCGGCAGACAGCCCGGCGGCCCCGGCGCTGGGGCCCGATGTGATCTAAAATCGAGGGCTTGCCCCCTCCCCTCCCCAGCACAGACCCCATGACCCTGCGCCTGCACAACAACCTGACACGCCAGCTCGAACCGTTCACCCCGCTCGATCCGACCTGTCCGACCCTGTATGTGTGCGGCCCCACGGTCTACAACTATGTCCACATCGGCAATGCCCGTGGGCCGGTGGTCTTCGGGGTGCTGGCCGACCTGCTGCGGCGCCGCTTCGGCGGCCTGCGCTACGCCCGCAACATCACCGACGTGGATGACAAGATCAACACCGCCGCGCGTGAACAGGGCGTGCCGATCTCCACCATCACCGACCGCTTCGCCGCCGCCTACCGTGAAGACATGGGCGCGCTGGGCGTGGTGCCGCCGGACATCGAACCCGAGGCCACCGCGCACATCCCGCAGATCGTGACGATGATCGAGCAGCTGATCGCCGCCGGGCATGCCTATGCCGCCGAAGGCCACGTGCTGTTTTCGGTCGTTTCCTATGCCGACTACGGCAAGCTCTCGCGCCGTGACCCGGACGAAATGCTGGCCGGTGCGCGGGTGGACGTGGCGCCGTACAAGCGCGACCCGGGTGACTTCGTGCTGTGGAAGCCCTCCAGCGACGACCTGCCCGGCTGGGAATCGCCGTGGGGCCGCGGGCGTCCGGGCTGGCATATCGAATGCTCGGCGATGGCCGCCGCCCACCTGGGCCCGACCATCGACATCCATGCCGGTGGCGTGGACCTGCAGTTCCCGCACCACGAAAACGAGATCGCGCAGAGCGAGTGCGCCCACGGCGGGCAGACCTTTGCCCGCTTCTGGCTGCACAACGGCATGCTCAACTTCGGCGGCGCCAAGATGAGCAAGTCGATCGGCAACATCGAGCGCGTGCACGACCTGGTCCGCAAGCACGCCCCCGAAGCGCTGCGCTATGCGCTGTTGTCGGCCCATTACCGGCAGCCGCTGGACTGGTCCGATGCGCTGATCGAGCAGTCCACGCGCACCCTGGACCGCCTGTACGGCACCCTGCGCGACCTGGCCGACGTGCCGGCGGCCGCGCGGATCCCGGCCGAGATCGAGGCGGCGCTGGACGATGACCTCAACACCCCGCAGGCCCTGGCCGAACTGGCACGCATCGCCGCCGAGGCACGCAAGGCAGTCCCGGCCGAGCAGGCCCGCTGGAAGACCGCGCTGCTTGGCGCCGGCCTGGCCCTGGGGCTGCTGCAGCAGGATCCGGCGACGTGGTTCGGCAACGCGCCGGGCGATGCTGACGAAGATGCACGCATCCAGGCCCTGATCGATGCCCGTGGCGCGGCCAAGGCCGCCCGTGACTTCGCCCGCGCCGATGCCATCCGCGACCAGCTCGCCGCCGAGGGCATCGTGCTGGAAGACACCGCCCAGGGCGTGCGCTGGGTACGCAGGCGCTGACAGACCCGCCCGACCGACGGTCGGGCGCCCCGACACAGACCCGGCCACGGATGGCCGGGTGCCTCCCCCGAACCATCACGGCCAGACCACGGAAGGCGCGCACCGGCCCGGAGTCCCCCATGACCACCGCATCCCCGTTCCCGCTCGAACCCACCGCCGCCGAGGCACAGGCCGCCATCGCCGATGAGTTCGCCTTCTTCGGCGACTGGTCCGAGCGTTACCAGTACCTGATCGACCTGGGCCGCAAGCTGCCGGCCTTTCCCGAGGAGTGGAAGACCGAACAGCACCGCCTGCTGGGCTGCCAGTCCATGGTCTGGATCGTGCCGGAAGGCAACGCGCAGCAACTGCGCTTCCACGCCATCAGTGATTCGACGATCGTGTCCGGGCTGATCTACCTGGCGCTACGGGTGTACTCGGGCCGTTCGGCGGCCGAGATCCTGGCCACCGAGCCGACCTACATCCAGGACATCGGGCTGTCGCGCCACCTGTCGCCCACGCGCAGCAACGGCGTGGCAGCCATGCTCACCTTCATCCGCGAGACGGCGCAGTCTCAGCACACCGCCTCGTGAGTACCGACGCCCCTGCCGACACCGCCGACGGCGCGCTGGCCCTGCTGGCCCGCCCCGGGTTCTCGCTGCTGCTGGCCTACCGCATCTGCGCGATGCTGTCCTACCAGATCGTCGCGGTGACGGTGGGCTGGCACATCTACGAAGTCACCCGCAATCCGTTCTCGCTGGGCCTGGTGGGCCTGGCCGAAGTGCTGCCGTTCTTCTGCGTGGCCCCGTTCGCCGGGTATCTGGTCGACCACCTGCCGCGCCGCAAGCTGGGCATGGTGGCGGCAAGCGGCCTGGTACTCACCGCCCTGGTGCTGACCGCCGTGGCGCAGGGCTGGCTGCCGTTCCGGGGGGTGTGGCCGATCTATGCGGCGATCGCGATGACCGGCATGGTCCGCGCGTTCCTCTCGCCGATCTACAACGCGCTGTTCGCGCGGGTGCTGGAGCGCCAGCAGTACGCGCGCGGCGCCGGGCTGGGCGCGGTGATGTTCCAGTCCGGGATGGTGGCCGGGCCGGCACTGGGCGGGCTGCTGGTGGCCTGGGGCGGCAAGGGCGTGGCCTACGGAGTGGCCGCGTCGGTGGCCCTGCTGGCGGTCGGCTGCCTGGGCGCGCTGCGCGTGTCCGAGCCGGTACACAGCGGGCCGGCCGCGCCGATCTTCAAGAGCATCGCCGAGGGCGGCCGCTTCGTGCTCGGCAACCGGATCATGGTCGGTGCGATGGCGCTGGACATGTTCTCGGTGCTGCTGGGCGGGGTGGTGGCGATGCTGCCGGCCTTCCTGCACGAGATCCTGCACCACGGCCCGGAAGGGCTCGGCATCCTGCGTGCGGCCCCGGCACTGGGCTCGGTGTGCGTGGGCCTGTGGCTGGCACGCCGCCCGCTGCAGCGCAATGCCGGGCGGGTACTGCTGTTTGCGGTGGCCGGTTTCGGCGCCTGCGTGATCGGCTTCGGGCTGTCGCACAGTTTCTGGCTGTCGGCAGTGATCCTGTTGTTCTACGGGGCCTTCGACGGCGTGTCGGTGGTGATCCGCTCGACCATCCTGCAGTTGGCCACGCCGGAAGAAATGCGCGGCCGGGTATCGTCGATCAACGGGATCTTCATCAGCTCCTCCAACGAGCTGGGCGCCTTCTACGCCGGCACGATGGCCAAACTGCTCGGACTGGTCCCGGCGGTGGTGCTGGGTGGCTGCGCGGTATTGAGCGTGGCCGGCATCACCGCCTGGAAAAACCCCACCCTGCGCAACCTGAACCTGCGCGACCTGTAGATCCACGCCACGCGTGGATGCTCTCCACACCCCACC
>DJBL01000009.1:0-4370 GCA_002435595.1 Stenotrophomonas maltophilia | reverse complement strand
CGCGCCCCCCCCCGTGCATCCACGCCACGCGTGGATGCTCTCCACACCCCACCCCGCAGCACCCCGTAGATCCACGCCACGCGTGGACGCTCTCCACACCCCGCCCCGCGGCACCCCGTAGATCCACGCCACGCGTGGATGCTCTCACGCCCCCGCGACCGCCACGCAAAAAAAAAGCCCGGCCGAAGCCGGGCTTTTCCATGTAGCAAACAACGACCAGCGATCAGTCGCCCTGCTGCTTCTGCAGGTGCTCCCAACGCTCCTGGGCATCGATGGTGCGCTCGGCGGTAAGCCGGGCTTCCAGGCGATCCAGACCGATCTCTTCGCCGGTGTCCACGCAGTAACCGTAGTCACCGTCTTCCAGGCGCTTGAGCGTGCTGTTGATCTTGCCGATCAGCTTGCGGTAACGGTCGCGGGTACGCAGTTCCAGCGAGTTCTCGGTCTCGCGGGTGGCGCGCTCGGCTTCATCGCCGATGTCACGCACTTCTTCCTGCAGGTTCGCGATGGTCTGCTTGGATTCCTCGACCAGATCATTGCGCCAGTGCTGCAGGCGCTGGCGGAAATACTCCAGCTGCAGCGGGCTCATGTACTCCTCTTCCGCGCTCGGCTTGTAGCCGTCGGGCAGGATCGGACGACCGGTGGCTTCGTCAGTCTTGTATTCCACCACCTTCACCTTGGTGCGCGGGGCCGGGGCGGCCGAGCGCGCTGCCACGGCAACGGCGACCTTGCCGACCGGACGCGACACGGGCTTGGGGGCGGACTCGGACTTGGCGGGGGTTTTTGCAGGCGATTTCGAAACGGGCACGGGATTCTTGTTTTGCGGGGCTTTCGAGGCGGGGGCGGCCGCTACCGGCGCCGGCGCGGACGCCGGAGGAGTAGCAGGCTTGGCCGCGGACTTGGCCGGGACAGACTTGGCCGGCGCCGGCGATGCCGGCTTCGGTGCGGACTTGACTACGGGTGCTGCCACCGGCGTTGCGGCCGGCTTGGTTGCCACGGGCTTGCTGGCGGTCTTGGCGGCCTTCACCTGCTTGGCCGGCGGCTGCTTGGCCGCGACCTTCTTGACCGGTGCAGGCTTGGAGGCCGGCTTGGTGACCACCGGCTTCACGGATTTGCTGGGCGCTGCCTTGGCGGGCGCGGCCTTCTTCACCGGCGCCTTGGCGACCGGCCTGGACGGCGCGACCTTCTTGGCGACGGCCTTCCTGGCAACGACCTTCTTGGCCACCGCCTTCTTGGCCGGTGCAGCCTTCTTCACCGGTGCCTTGCTGACCACCGGCTTCTTGGCGACGGCTTTCTTGACCGCCTTGGCCGGGGCCTTGGCGGCCGGTTTCTTCACGGGTGCCGTCCTGGCCGCCGGTTGTTTGGATGCAGGCTTGCCAGCCGGCTTGGTGGCCGGTTTCCTGGCAACGGACTTGGCCGCCAACTTCTTAGCAACAGGCTTGGCGGTTTTCTTGGCGGCCTTGACGGCCTTCTTTGCAGTTTTTTTAGCAGCCACGAAACGCTCTTCCTTGGTTTCCCCGGGGCCCGGGAAAGCGGGCCTTTATAGCCTACCCGACCAGCAGCAGCAACCACACTGCCTACTCCGTTCAGCCCCGGAGTCGCAGGGCGTGCAGCCGATCCACCGCAGGGGCGGACCGTCTGGCGCCGTTCGGTACCTGACCCGGCCAACGGCCGGGGCGGCCCGCCACGCGCGTGGGCGCGGAGGGGGCCAACGGCCCATCCTGCGACAAATGCGGCCTTCATGCCAACTGCTCTAAGATTGGCAGGTGATCTCCCGCCTGCTCATCGCCCTGCTGCGCTTCTACAAGCGCTTCATCAGCCCGTTGCTGGGGCCGCGCTGCCGCTTCATGCCCAGCTGTTCTGAATACGCCATGCAAGCCATCGCCACGCATGGGCCCGCGCGCGGCAGCTGGCTCGCCGCGCGCCGCCTGGGCCGCTGCCATCCCTTCCACCCCGGTGGCATCGACGAGGTGCCGCCGCGCGCCGCCGATGACGCCACCTGCCGCTGCACAGGAAAACACTGAAATGTCCTCCACGCTCATCGTCAACGCCCGCCTGGTCAACGAAGGCACCATCCGCCAGGGCGACCTGCGCATCGAAAACGGCCGCATCGCGCAGATCGGCACCGGCCTGGAGGCCCGACCGGGCGAGACGGTGGTGGACGCCGCCGGCCGCTGGCTGCTGCCGGGCATGATCGACGACCAGGTCCACTTCCGCGAACCCGGGCTGACCCACAAGGGCGACATCGCCACCGAGTCGGCCGCGGCCGTGGCCGGCGGGCTGACCAGCTTCATGGACATGCCCAACACCAACCCGCCCACCCTCAACGCCGAGATCCTGCAGGCCAAATACGACGCTGCGGCCGGCCGCGCCCGGGCCAATTACGGCTTCTACATGGGCGCCAGCAACGACAACCTGGAACACATCCAGTCCTTGGACCCCAAGACCGCGCCGGGCATCAAGGTGTTCATGGGCGCCTCCACCGGCAACATGCTGGTGGACAACCCGGAAACCCTGGACGCGATCTTCCGCGATGCGCCCACCCCGATCATCACGCACTGCGAAGACACCCCGATGATCGACGCCAAGGCCAGGGAGTACGCCGAGAAATACGGTGACGCCCTCAGTGCCGAGCAGCATCCGGACATCCGCTCGCGCGAGGCCTGCCTGAAGTCTTCCGAGCTGGCGGTGTCGCTGGCCAAGAAGCACGGCACCCGCCTGCACGTGCTGCACATCTCCACTGCCGACGAGCTCAAGCTGTTCGAGCGCGGCCCGCTGATCCGGGCCGATGGCAGCCGCAAGCAGATCACCGCCGAGACCTGCATCCATTTCCTGCGTTTTGACCGCAGCGATTACGCGCGGCTTGGCAACCTGATCAAGTGCAACCCGGCGATCAAGGAAGCCAGCGACCGCGAGGCGCTCACCCGCGCCGTGGCCGAGGACGTGATCGACGTGCTGGCGACCGACCATGCCCCGCACACCTGGGAAGAGAAGCAGAAGCCCTATCCCCAGGCCCCGTCGGGCCTGCCGCTGGTGCAGTACGCGCTGGTGGCGGCGCTGGAGCTGGTCCACGAGGGCAAGCTGGAGATCACCCAGGTGGTGCAGAAGTTCGCCCATGCCCCGGCCCAGCTGTTCGATGTGAGCCAGCGTGGCTACCTGCGCGAAGGCTATTTCGCCGACCTGGTGCTGGTCGAGGACGTGCCGTTCACGGTCAAGCGCGAGGACGTGCTGTCCAAGTGTGGCTGGTCGCCGTTCGAAGGCATGACCTTCCGCTCGCGCATCGCCTCGACCTGGGTCAACGGCGAGCTGGCGTGGGACGGGAACACCCTGGTCGGCGCGCCGAACGGCCAGCGCATGAGCTTCGACCGCTGATGCGGGCGCGTGTGTTGGGCCTGGGCCTGCTCGCGGCGGGCGCCGTGGGCGTGGCCGCGTTGCTGCCCGCCCCCGCCGTCGCCCAGGCCGACAGCCGGGTGGTGTTTCCGGCCAGCGCCTCGCAGGGCGCGATGGTCATCGGCAAGGTGCCCGCCGGCAGCACGGTGCAATACGCCGGGCGCACCCTGCGGGTGAGCGGCTATGGCAGCGTGGTGTTCGGTATCGGCCGTGACGAGAAGGGCCCGCTGCAGGTGCAGGTACAGCGCCCCGACGGTGGCCGCGAGGCGGTCAGCATCGCGGTGACTCCGCGCGACTGGCCCACCGAGCGGGTCAACGGCGTACCGCCCAAGACGGTCAACCCGCCGCCGGCGATCGCCGAGCGGATCAAGCGCGAGCAGGCCCAGGTGACCGCGGCGCGCGCGCGCGATGATGACCGCGCCGATTTCGCCCAGGCCTTCATCTGGCCGGTGCAGGGTCGCATCAGCGGCCGCTTCGGCAATGCCCGTGTGTACAACGGCCAGCCCGGTTCGGGCCACTCGGGCATGGACATCGCCGTGCCGACCGGCACGCCGGTCAAGGCGCCGGCCGCGGGCGTGGTCACCTTTGCCGGGCCGGACCTGTACCTCACCGGCGGCACCCTGCTGCTGGACCACGGCTACGGGATCAGCTCGAACTTCCTGCACCTGTCACGGATCGATGTGAAGGTGGGCGACCGGGTTGAACAGGGCCAGGTGATCGCCGCCGTCGGCGCCACCGGCCGCGCCACCGGCCCGCACCTGCATTGGGGCATGAACTGGTTCGACACGCGCATCGACCCGTTGCTGGTGCTTGAACGCGGCAAGTGAGTGACGCGCCGTTGGGGCGCGCGCGGACGCGCCGCCGACCGGGTGCATTGGCACCCCGAGGGGTGACCGGTGCCGGAGCGGCGCTTGGGTCATGGCTCATGCGTTACCGGGCGCGGCGCTGTCGTCGGCGGTCGTTTGGGAACCGACCCTACCGGT
>DJBL01000131.1:336-26541 GCA_002435595.1 Stenotrophomonas maltophilia | reverse complement strand
TACCCGGGCGCTGCGCCGGGTGCCGTCCCGGGCGCGATGCCGGGTGCGATGCCCGGGGCGGTCCCGGGCCAGGATCCCAATGCCGCACCGCTGCCGCAGCTGCCGGCCGAACAGATGAACGCACAGAGTCAACAAGGGGGAGTTGCACGATGAGTAGCCCGATGCAGGCAATCCTGCGCGGCGGCCTGGCTCTGCTGATGATGGCAGGCTTTGCACTGCCCGCCTCAGCGAAGGTCGTGGAAGAGTATGAGTACGGCAACGACAAGATCTATACGATCCGTGCCGGCCTGGGCATCACCACCCAGATCGAACTGAGTCCGCACGAAGAGATCCTGGACTACAGCAGCGGCTTCGGCGGCGGCTGGGAGATCAGTCGTCGTGAGAACGTGTTCTATCTCAAGCCGAAGAACGTGGACGTGGACACCAACCTGATGGTGCGTACCGCGGCCCATTCCTACATCTTCGAGCTGAAGGTGGTCGCCACCAACTGGCGCGCGCTGGAAGACGCCAAGTCTTCGGGCGTGCAGTACAAGGTTCGCTTCATCTACCCGGCCGACACCACCTTTGCCGTCCAGGAAGAGAAGAAGACCGAAGAAGCCGTCGCCGAACTGAGCACCGACGTGGTGCCGGGCCGGGACTACTACTACAACTACGATTACACCTACCGCAAGCGGCAGCCGACCTGGCTGGTGCCCGCCTCGGTGTATGACGACCGTCGCTTCACCTACCTGCGCATGGGCGACCGCTCGCGGTTCCCCAGCGGCAACTTCCCCGCGGTGTTCGCGCGTGACAGCAAGACCGGGGAGGAGTTCATCGTCAACTCGACCGTCGAGGGCGACACCATCGTGGTGCACGGCACCTACGCTTATCTCGTCGTGCGCCACGGCGACAATGCAATCGCCCTGCGCAGGAGGCCGGAGCAGTGAATCAGATTCCTCCCAACGAGCACGACCACGAACCTGCCACCGCATCGGGGGCACCGGCACCCGAGGCGTATGCCAACCCGTACACCCGCCGCGAGCACGCGGCCCAGCCGGATCTGGACGGTGAATCGCCGTACCTGCGCGCCGACGACGTCCAGCGCCTGAACCGCAAGGCCCTGCTGTTCCTGGGCGGTATCGTCCTGGCCCTGGTTGCACTGGCAGCCTGGATCTTCTCCGGCGGCCTGTCGTCCAAGTCCGAACCGCCCAAGAAGGCCTCCAGCTCGCAGGTGATCATCCCGGCTGCCCCGCGCGACCTGCCCGAACTTCCGCCCGAGCGTCCGGCCGCGCCGCCGCCGGTGCAGGTGGTCGAACAGTTGCCGCCGCTGCCGGTGGTGGATGATTCCCCGTCGGCGTCGATGATGGGCGGCGAGCCGCGCCGGAATGAAGGCCCCTCGCTGCTGGAACGGCGCATGCTGGACGTCGGCAGTGGCGACGGTGGTGGCCGTCAGGCCGCGGCACGTGCCGAGCAGCCGCCGAACCCGTATGCCGGCATGCCCGGCATGCCGCAGCCGGAGCCGCCGCCGCGCCGCGCCGCCGATGGCCCCACCAGTGCGCAGCCGCTGTACAAGCCGAGCACGCTGCTGCTGCGCGGTACCTACATCCGCTGCGTGCTGCAGTCGCGGGTCATCTCCGACTTCCCGGGCTACACCTCGTGCATCGTCACCGAGCCGGTCTATTCGGTGGATGGCAAGCGCCTGCTGCTGCCTCGTGGTTCGAAGATCCAGGGCTCCTACGGCTCCGGCGACATCATCGGCGAGCGCGTGGCCATCGTGTGGGACCGCATCACCACCCCGACCGGCCTGGACGTGAACATGCAGAGCCCGGGCGTGGACATGCTCGGTTCGGCAGGCAATCCCGGCTACTACAACGCGCATTGGGGCCAGCGTATCGCCTCGTCGCTGCTGATCAGCATCCTGGCCGACGCCTTCAAGTACGCCGCCGCCGAAAACGGCCCGGAGAGCTCGACGGTGGTCAATGGTGCCGTGGTGCAGAATCCGTACGAAAGCGCCACCGCCCGCACCATGGAACGCATGGCCAACATGGCCGTGGAGCGCAACATGAGCCGCCCGGCCACCGTGACCATCAACCAGGGCACGATCGTGAATGTCTATGTCGCACGCGACGTCGACTTCTCGGCCGTGGTCCGCTGAGGACGGGACATGAGTGATTCGGCTACCGTCGCGAAGGTCTCCAACGATTTCCTGGATTACCAGTACCACATCCTGGGCATCGGCGAGCACATGCAGTCTTCCGACGTCACCGAAATCTGCATCAACCGGCCCGGTGAGCTGTACCTGGAAACCAGGGACGGCTGGCACCGGGCCGATGCCCCGACGCTGACCTATGAGCGGGCGCGCCAGTTCTGCACCACCGTGGTCAACGAGAGCAACACCGGCCAGCGCATCACCGATGCCGACCCGATGGTCTCGTTGACCTTCCCGACCGGGCAGCGTGCGCAGTTCGTGATCCCGCCGGCGTGCGACGCCGGCCGGGTCTCGATCACCATCCGTATGCCGGCCCGCTTCGGCAAGACGCTGGAACAGTACGACGAAGACGGCTTCTTCAGCGAAATCCTCGAACAGGCCCCCACGATCAGCGACCACGATCGGGAGCTGTGCGAGCTGCGTGCGCAGCGCGACTACGCCAATTTCTTCAGGAAGGCGGTCCAGTACCACAAGAACATCGTGGTGTCCGGCGCCACCGGCAGCGGCAAGACCACCTTCATGAAGTCGCTGGTCAACCACATCTCCCACCAGGAACGGCTGGTCACCATCGAGGATGCGCGCGAGCTGTTCCTCAGCCAGCCCAACGTGGTCCACCTGCTGTACTCCAAGGGCGGGCAGAGCACCAGCAACACCTCGGCCAAGTCGTGCATGGAGGCGTGCCTGCGCATGAAGCCGGACCGCATCATCCTGGCCGAGCTGCGTGGCGACGAGTCGTTCTACTTCATCCGCAACTGCGCCTCCGGCCACCCCGGCTCGATCACCAGTTGCCACGCCGGCAGCACCGCGCAGACCTGGGACCAGCTGGCCTTGATGGTCAAGGCGTCGGCCGAGGGCTCCGGTCTGGAGTTCGAGGTGATCAAGCGCCTGCTCAAGCTCACCATCGACGTGGTGGTACACATCAAGGCGCATGCCGGGCGCCGCTTCATCAGCGGGATCGACTTCGACCCCACCCGGGGGCTTGCGTGATGCGCCGGCCGACCCCCGCCATTACCGTCAGGCACGCCCGGCAGACCGCTGCCGTGGTGCGCCGCGCCCACAGCAAAAGGAGGGCCCCCTAATGCTGCCAGGACTTGAAATGATGGCCTGCACCGAGTTGGCGGTGCCGGCCGAAGTGATGCGCCACGTGGTCCACGTGGAGTCTTCGTTCAACCCCTACGCCATCGGCGTGGTCGGTGGCCGCCTGGCGCGCCAGCCCAAGAACCTGGGCGAAGCGCTGTCCACCACGCGGATGCTTGAACGCGAGGGCTACAACTTCTCCCTGGGCATCGCCCAGGTGAACCGCTACAACCTGGCCAAGCACGGCCTGGACAGCTACGAAAAGGCCTTCGGCGTCTGCCCGAACCTGCAGGCCGGGTCGCGCATCCTGGCCGAGTGCTACAGCCGCTCCAAGCAGGATTGGGGCAAGGCGTTCAGCTGCTACTACTCGGGCAACTTCACCACCGGCTACCGGCACGGCTATGTGGACAAGGTCATGGCGTCCTGGCGCGGCTCGGTGGCCAGCGCCGGCGGCACGGCCATCCCGGTGATCCGCAACCGTGCCGCCGGTGCGCCGCTGCCGCGGGTGCAGGTGCCGACGGAGTCCACGGCCAGCCGCGTGCTGCGTCGCATTGAAGAGGCGGCCCTGTCCGGTGCCGGGGTGGGCGGTGCTGCGGCCAGCGCACCGGCCCCGACCTACAGCGCCTCGCCCGCATATGCCACGCCGTCGCGCTATCCGGCCTATGGCAACGCCGCCGCGCCGGCGGCTGCCGTGCCCGGCACCAGCCGCGCAAGTGCATTGCAGGCACCGGGCGCGTTCCGCGTCGGAGTGCGCACGGCCGATGATGCACCGGTGGTGGTCCAGGCCATGGGCGCGCCGCCGGTTTCACAGCCGGAGGCGATGCCTGTCGATACGCTTCCGGCCAGTACAGGGGGGCGGGGGGCATCGGATTCCACCATGGCACCCGCCGCGGCACCGGCGAGGGACGCAGCGTTTGTGTTCTAGCAGGTGCCGTATCAGGCCGTTTGACGGCCATGTTGTAAAACGCAGTCCATTTCTTCCACAACCACGGGGATTTCCACCCATGAAGATCGAATCCAAGCGCAACTCCTCCTCCAACCTGGTCGGCCGTCTGTATGCGGTTGCCGCCGCTGCCACGCTTTCCGCGCTCCCGGCCATCGCCATGGCCCAGGACGCTGATGCCGGTGGCCGCGTCACCACGTTCTTCGACAACATCAACGGCCTGCTCAACATCGCCTCCATCTCGGTGGTGACCATCGCCGTGATCTTCGCCGGCTACCAGATCGCCTTCGCCCACAAGCGCATCGGCGATGTCGCCCCGGTCCTGATCGGTGGCTTCCTGATCGGCGCCGCCGCCCAGATCGCCAAGATGCTGCTGCCGAGCGATGCCGCGTCCCAGACGATGGTGCTGGCGCAGAACCTGATGTCGTATGCGTAAGGACGCACTGTTCCGCGGTTGCACGCGCCCGGCCATGTTCATGGGGGTGCCCTACATGCCCTTCGCCATGGCGGCCGGCGCGTGCATTCTGCTTACCTTCTACATCAACATGTTTTTCCTGGCGGTGTTGCCGCTGGTGATCATGGTGATGCGGCAGATGGCCCGTCGGGACGAAATGATCTTCCGCCTGCTCGGACTGCGCCTGCAGTTCCGCAGCAGGGTCCGGAACATCAAGCACCACAACGGCATGTGGGTGTTCACCCCCAACAGCTACCGCAAGTTGCTCGAAGAAACCACCACGGACTAGTCAATGCTGGCGCCAGATACTTCCATTGCCGATTTCATCCCGCTGTCTTCGCACGTGTCTCCGCACGTGGTGAAAACGACCGGCGGCGACTTCCTCGTCGTCTGGCGCCTGGACGGGCTGCCGTTCGTTGGGCGGGAGGAATGGGAGCTGGAGCACAGGCACAACACCTTCAACCGGATGTTGCAGACCTTGCGGGCGCCGGATTTCGTGAACGTTGCTTTCTGGGTTCACGACATCCGGCGTCGCGGCAAGGTGGAGCTTCGCAGCACGTACCAGCATCTGTTCAACCAGCAGATGTCCGATGAGTATTTCCGACGCCTGTCCTCGGAAAAGGTCATGCAGAACGAGCTGTACCTGACCATGATCTACCGGCCCATCGTGTCCGGTAAGGGGTTCGTGGAGAAGTCCGCGGACGTCTCCCGGCTGCAGTCCGAGCAGGACCAGGCCGTGACCAAGATCATGGAGCTGGCCGGCAACGTCGAAGCGGTGCTGAAGGACTACGCGCCGGTCATGCTGGGCATGTACGAAGAGAAGAACGGGGTCGTGTTCTCCGACGTCCTGAGCTTCTTCGGCTACCTGCTCAACCGTGTCGAAGAGCCGGTGCCGGTGCTGCGCGCGCCGGTGTACGACTACTTGCCGGTATCGCGGCATATGTTCTCGGCCCGATCCGGCGATTACGTGATCAATGCGCCGGGTGGCAAGAACCACTACGGTGCGATCCTCAACGTCAAGGAATACACCGACGCCACGTACCCGGGCATCCTCAACGGCCTGAAGTACCTGGATTTCGAGTACGTCATCACCCATTCGTTCAGCCCCATGGGCCGACAGGATGCCTTGAAGGTGCTCGAACGCACCAAGGGCATGATGATCTCCTCCGGCGACAAGGCCGTGAGCCAGATCGTGGAGATGGACAACGCCATGGACCAGGTCGCCTCGGGCAACTTCGTGCTGGGCGAGTACCATTTCATCCTGGCGCTGTATGCCGAGGACCAGAAGACCCTGTCGGTGAATCTGGCCACCGCACGCGCGGAACTGTCCAACGCCGGTTTCGTGTCGGCCAAGGAAGACCTGGCGGTGTGTTCCTCGTTCTACTCGCAGCTGCCGGGCAACTGGAAGTACCGCACGCGCGTTGCCAGCGTCAGTTCGCTGAACTTCCTGGGCCTGTCGCCGCTGCACAACTTTGCCACCGGCAAGCGCGACAACAATCCGTGGGGTGAGTGCCTGACGGTGCTGCAGACCACCAACGGGCAGCCGTACTACTTCAATTTCCATGCCACCCACCCGGCGGAGAATTCGCTCGGTGAGAAGGCGATCGGCAACACGATGGTGATCGGCAAGTCCGGTACCGGCAAGACCGCGCTGATCAACTTCCTGCTCAGCCAGGTGCAGAAGTACACCCCCTCGCCGACGATCTTCTTCTTCGACAAGGATCGCGGCGCGGAGATCTTCGTACGCGCCTGCGGCGGCAACTACCTGGCGCTGGACAACGGCGAGCCCACCGGCTTCAACCCGTTCCAGTGCGAGAACACCGACGCCAATGTGCAGTTCCTGGGCGACCTGGTGAAGGAGCTGGCCGGCAAGGTCGTCTACTCCGCACGCGAGGAAGAGGACATCTTCCGCGCGGTGGAAAGCATGCTGGACATGCCCATGCAGTACCGGACCATGACCAATTTCCAGAAGAGCCTGCCCAACATGGGCGACGACGGTCTGTATGCGCGCCTGCGCAAGTGGACCCAGGGCAACACGCTCGGCTGGGTGTTCGACAACCCGGTCGACGTCATCGACCTGCAGAAGGCCAACATCATCGGTTTCGATTACACCAACGTGATCGACAACGCCGAAGTCCGCGTGCCGGTCATCAACTACCTCCTGCACCGGCTGGAAGAGTTGATCGACGGTCGCCCGCTGATCTACGTCATGGACGAATTCTGGAAGATCCTCGACGGCGGTGGCGCGTTGAAGGACTTCGCCAAGAACAAGCAGAAAACCATCCGTAAGCAGAACGGCCTGGGCATCTTCGCTACCCAGAGCCCTGAGGATGCGCTGGCCAGCGACATCTCCGCGGCCCTGATCGAGCAGACCGCCACGCTGATTCTGCTGCCCAACCCCAATGCCTCCCGCGAGGAATACATGGAAGGGCTGAAGTTGACCGAGGCCGAGTTCGAGGTGGTGGTCAACCTGGACGAGCGCTCCCGCAGCTTCCTGGTCAAGCAGGGCCATGGCTCCACCGTGTGCCAGCTCAACCTGCGCGGCATGGATGATGCCCTGGCGGTGATCTCCGCCAGTACCGACAACATCGAAATCATGGATCGCATCGTTCGTGAGCAGGCCGAGCATTACGGCGTGGACAAGGCCGATCTCACGCCGGAGCAATGGCTGGAGGCGTTTTACGCCAATCGAAAGGGCTCCGGTCGCGGGCCCAAGGCAGGCAGCGGCACCGCCGAGGGTCGGCGGGCAGTGACGCGCTGAAATGGCTGCGTCGCACGGATCTACAACCAGAATCAAGAATAGTGGAGGTGGAATATGACATCCCGAGCACATCGTAACGGCGTCTCGAATCGCACTTTCGACCAGGCCTGGGCGCGCATGTTCGGCACCGGTCCGGTATTGCCCAAGGCAAACCGCTGGGTGCCGCTGTCCCTGGCCATCGTCTGTCTGCTGGGCGCCGGCGCGGCCATGGCCGAATGGAAGGTATCCGACAAGGATACGCATAGCGCTTTGGATAGCATCAAGAGCAACATCGGCAGCAACGGCACGGTCACCGGCCAGTTGAACGATGTCAATACCAAGCTGCGCGTCAGCAAGCGCCAGAACGACCCGACCCCTGCGATGGTGGTCGAACCGAGCGGTGACGAAAAGCTGGACAAGACCAAGCCCGGTGCAACGGTAATGGCGATTGAGAGTCTCTGCGTCAAGGGTGCCGATACCGAGCTGGCCATGCATCAGCTGGAGCTGTGCAAGGAGAAGGCGAACACGGAACTGGCGAAGTACCGCTTTTCCATGCGCATGTTCGAGCGCTCCAAGGAAAACTACGATCTCCTGAAGAAGATCCAGGACCGGCGGCAGCAGTTGTCGGACAACGATTACGCCAACCTCCAGTACAACACCAACGAACTGCTGGCGCTGACCGCGTTGATGGACAACGATCGGGATCGCTATCAGACCTACATGGCCGCCTACGATGCACGGGTTCAGCATATCCACAACACCCAGATCGCTCTGACGCGCAATGCACTCAAGGGCGGCGGTAGTGGCGGCCTGTCCGGCGCGCTCGGCGGCGTACCGTCGCTCTAAAGGATTGGGGAAAATTTTATGGTGCTCTACGCTATCCCATTCGATCCTTCGGGATTCGTCCAATGGGCGTTCTTCAATGAGCTGTTCGATCTGGTCAACGGGGAGATGGTGTCGTTCCAGGGCGACATGCTGAGTCGCGCCCAACGTTGGGTCAGTGGCGCAGCGCTGTCACTGCTGACATTGTGGGTATTGATGCAGGGATTCATGATCATCACCGGGCGCAGCCGCGAATCGCTGATGTCCTTGGTCGTGGGCTCCTTGCGCGCGTTCCTGATCGTGATTGCAGCCACCACGATGTCCTTCGCCGGCGACAGCGTGACGAAGTTGCTGACCGAAACGCTGCCTCAGGACATCCACCAGGTGGTGACGGGCAATAACGACAATGTGGAGGATGCCATCGATGACAACTTGAAGGTGATGGGCTTCATCTTCACGTTGATGGACGCGTTGCCGACCATCCAGGACGAGGAGAACACCAACGCACAGTCCAACAACAACGCGCTGATCGGAGTGGGTATCGCCGGTCCCTCGGTGATCGGTGGCGCGATGCTCCTGCTGTACAAGATCGCCTTGGTGTTGTTCGTTGGTTTCGCCCCGCTTTTCATCCTGAGCCTGATGTTCGAGCAGACCAAAGACCTGTTCAAGCGCTGGTTGTTGTACGGGATTGGCACCATGTTCTCGATGGCGGTGCTTTCCTTCATGGTGTCGGTAGCCACCAAGGTTGTCGCGATGTCTGCCGCGGCGATGATCGCCGCGTACTATGCCGCCTCCAATCCCGGCTCCGCAGTCGGTGGTGTGATGAGTGCCCTCGGTTTTGGCCAAGGCATCAGCTCCGCTGCGGTGCAGCAGGGCGGGGTGGGCCTGCTGATGTCGGTGCTGATGGTCATGTCCCCGCCGATGGCAGCGATGTTCTTCAATGGCACCCTGGGTTCATTCGCGGCTAACTCGAGCTTCGGTAACTTGGGTCGCAACAGCACTGGTCAGAGGTCGGACTTCAAGCAGGACTTCATCGGCTCTGAGAACGTGGGTTCGACGAACCCGAAAACGACCACTGGCTCCAAGTGACGGAGACCTCCGTGTGTTGGAGATCGGCGCTCGCTGAGAGGGCTTGACCGACGCACGCCGCGGCGGGGATGAGTCGCCGAGGGCGTGCGTCCGGCAGTGGGAGGTGGAGGCGCAATGCTGCCGGTTGTCATTCAATCGTTGGCCCGGGTTTTGAAATTGAGTCGAGGACAGTACGAATGAACGTCAAACCAATGCTGCTTGCAATCGGCCTTCTGTTCATGGCGGCTGACTGTTCCTTTGCCCAGCAACCGCAGCCAGGGTCGGCCGCCTATAACAGTGTTTATCTGCCTGCCCACGGCGTGGGCGACACCAGGCGGGCCCCCGTTGTCCAGCGTTGGGGAGCAGTGGCGATCGGCAAGGGCGATGCTCTTGGCTGGTCGCTGGATGTGGATTCCGCCGAAACGGCCAAGGCCTCCGCGCTTGAGGAGTGTCTTTCGAGCGCCGGCGCCAAGGGGTGTCGCGTAGAGAGCGTTTTCGCCAACGTCTGTGTCGCGATCGCGACCAATCCCACCCGTTTCGCGATTTCCACTGCATTCCCGGGAGATCGCAGCAGGGTCTGGATCCGGAAGGATGCACTGCGTCAGTGCGGTGGTGACTGCAAGATCATTCGCGAAGGTTGCTCGATGCCCAGCCGCTGAAAAATGCGGGAGGTGGGGTTCTTCCTTCAACGGTTGAACCGCATCTGCTGTAGAGAAATGTGGCGTGGAAGACTGCAGGCGTGTCAGGTCCGGCTGCACGGTCCCGAATTGACGCACCGTCTGGGGCCGCATTTCGTCTATTGACGTGTTTCCGGTTCCCCGCGCTTTCTGCCGTCGTGGCGTTGACGTTGATGGTGCCAGGTAGAACGCCATGAGGATCAACCGGCGGATGCGGTGCGGTCAACGCTTGTGCGGTCGTCGCGGTCGGCCGTGAACGCTTGCGCCGTTGTTGCTGCAGGTCCAGAAAGGAATGGGTGGGCAAGCAACGACCCTCGAGAAGAAAGCATGGCCGAACTGCGCAAGCGCGCGTTGAGCATTTGCGGCTCCGACGGCAGGGTCATCAGAGAGGGGTGTCCGGACGGTTCCTGGCGCCAGGCTCGGTGGGGCCCTGAGCACGACCGGGAACTGCGGGAGTCCGGGGCAGACGGCGAGGTCGTGCCGCGATCACGTGTGCAGCGCAGGTGGCTCGGAAGCAGTCTGACTGAATCTATCCGCTGGATGCCAGGATCGACGTCGGCTCCCGGCCCTGTCCCATACCCGCTTCGGTAACCAGGGGTGCGCCGGGCCGGGGCGGCAGGATTGTTATGATGGGCGTGCCGAAGTGCCTGCCGCCCACGCGTGCGGTCAGCAGCCCGCCATGTCAATCAAAGGACGATCCACATGAAATGGAACATCGCGCTGTTTCTTGCCGGCCTCTCATTGTTTCCCGCCAGCCACGGTCTCGCCCAGCAGCCCGGCTCGGTCCAGTACAACACCGTCACCCTGCCGGCGATGATGGCCGCGCAACGTCCTGGCCGCCTGGCGCCGCCTGCCGACCGCTGGGGCGCCATCGCCATCGGTGAACGCCAGACGTATGGCTGGATGGACAAGGCCGGAAGTGAGGATGAAGCCAAGGCGGCGGCGTTGACCGACTGCCGGGCCAAGGGCGGCGGTGACTGCGTGGTGGAGACCGTGTTCGCCAATGCCTGTGCGGTCCTGGCCGCGGGCAGCGGCGGGCACACGATCGCCAGTGCGCCGCCGGCCGAGCGCACGCTGGACAAGACCAGCAAGCGCGCCCTGCGCCGCTGCGGAGCGGACTGCAGGATCGTGCGCGAAGGCTGCGCGCTGCCGGGCGGTTGAGCGGTCGTGCGGGCGCCCGCGCACCGGTCCGGGCGGGGCTTGGACCGGCGCTGGCGATGCGGTAAGCTGCGATCTCAACACGAAGGCGGGGCCTGGCCCCGATGCACTTTCGAATTGACCGCCCTGTAAAAGACTCAAGGACTGAGTCCGGTTGACGTTCAACGGCCCCTATGGCCGTCACTCACCTATGGAGCCAATGATGGCTGTTACACGCGTGTCCCAGGAATATCGCGATTCCCTGGAGCGGTCGTTGCCACGCTGGCATGGCCCGGATCTGCTGCGACCATCACACTTTCACATGCCCGCTGCGCGGGATCATCGGCGTTGCGTATCGCCGTTGGGGGAGGGTCGTACGCTGCGATCGCCCCGCTTGCCTCTGCCCGCGCCGCACTCCGCCCACGCTCGGGCGCAACAGTGCCCTGTGCTGTCATCACAAGGTGATCACGCCTCGCCATGACCATGCCGATCATCGAAAAATCGCCACGATCCTCGCGCCTGCGGATGCACCAGTTCGCGATGGCGTGCGCGTTGATCGTTCCCATCGCCGCCTGCTCCGGGCAAAACAAAACGGCCGTTCCCATGAATGCATCGCTGCAGACTTCTCCCGATTCGCCCCCGCTGCGCAGGCTCAATCCGGCACCCCAGCGCGCCTTCGAGGTGCGGGTGACGCTGGACCGTGCGCCGGGTCCGTTCGCCAGCGTCAGCGCGGTGGCCCAGTACGACGTCAGCAACGAGGCCGAGTGCGGAAAGAAGGACGAGCTGGCCGGCGTCTTCCTGAGCATCACCAGCAACGAACCCGTCACCCTGAAGCGGATCTCAGACACTGAGTACGCCGGGACGGTGTACGCCGATGGCATCGTCGATGAGGACTATTACGGCCGGGGCGTGTGCCATTGGGAGCTGACCGAGGCGCGCGTCGTGCTGCAGGCCGGCAAGGATGCAGCCGACACGCGCTTCGTCGCCGATCTGCCGGCCGCCGCGATCCTGGGGCAGGGCACCCGCACCAGGCACTTCTGGAAGGGGTACTACCCGCGTGCGGAGATGGCCGGATTCCGCGAGTTCGGCAACACCGACCTGGCGGCCGCGCAGGGCCGACAGGCCGCCGATCAGCGCGACGCGTTCTTCAGCATCACCGTGACGGCCAAGGAGAACACCCAATGACGGTTCCCTCCCAGGAGTATGCGGGGCTGGCGGCGCATTCCTACCAGGACTTGAAGGTTGGTCAGCGCGGGCCGAATGACGAAGAGAAGGTCGTCATTGATGGCAACCAGTACCGTGTCATCGAGCATGCCAATAATCCGGACACCGGGTACCAGGGCACGATCTACCAGAAGGTGGATTCGGGCGAGATCGTGGTCGCGCATCGCGGCACCGAGGAGGTCTGGAAAGACGGCATCGTGGCCGACGGTTCAATGGTGCTGTCGCGGACCAATCCGCAGGCCGATGATGCCGTCGCGCTGACCGGAAGGGCACTGCAATATGCGCGCACCTACAGCAGCGTGAATCCGCCGGAAGTGACCGTGACCGGTCACTCGCTGGGCGGCACCCTGGCCCAGGTCAGTGCGCACCATTACGACCTGCGTGGCGAAACCTTCAACGCCTATGGCGCGGGCAGCCTGGACCGGCGCATTCCCGAAGGCCCCAACGATCGCATGGTCAATCATGTGATGGCAGCCGACGTGGTGAGCGCGGCCAGCGGCCACTACGGTGAAGTGCGCACCTACGCCAGCGAGAAGGAAATCTCGGTGCTGCGGCAGTCCGGCTATCACGACAACCGCTTCGTCGATTTCATTACCCCCGATCTGCCGGTCGTGGCCGCCGCACGGTCGATGGGCTCGCACAGCATGCACAACTTCCTGCCGGTGGATGGCGATGGCAAGCCGGACAAGTCGGTGCTGCAGGACCCGGCCGCACAGGCGCGCGCCGAGGACCACAAGGACGCCATCGACAACTACCGCGGCGATGTGGAGCGGCTGCGCAGGGTGGTCACCATTGGCGCCCGCGGGCCGATAGGCGCGATCGAGGATGTGGTCGACCACGTTCGCGGACCGGTAAAGGCCGGTGAGCCGGCGCGCCAGCAGCAGGAGCGGGAGGCGCAGGCGCCCGACCGCTCTGTGTCCGGGCGCGCGCCCGATGCCGTCACGCCCGCGCGTGAGAGCGGCGGTGCCGGGCAGGATTCGGTGTCGCGCCTGCTGGAGGCGGCCCGCGGCGGCAATGCCGAGGACCTGCGCGCTGCGTCGGCCAACCTGCAGAACTCCGAGGCCGGCCAGGCCTGGCAGCAGCGCGTGGAGGCACAGATCCAGGCAGCCAGCCAGCGCGACGCGGCCCAGCAGGCTCCGGCACCGTCGCAGGATGCGGCCCGTTTTGCATGAGGCGCATGGGCTCCCCTATGCGGCACGTATCGATGGAGGATGCATGAGACAGGCAAAATTGGCGTCGTTGGCGATGGTCGTTGGTATGCTTGCCGGCTGCGGCCAGCAGGACGGCGACGCGGCGACACGCACGTCAGGGGCGGCTGTCGGAGTACAGCCGGCTGTGGAACATCAAAAGGACCAAGGTATGACTGCCCTCAAACCGCCATCGCCCGATGCCGTTCTGTATGTCATCTATCAGCGTGACGGCGACGGCGCGTTCACCTATGAAGTGGATGGCGGGGCCATCGTCAGCTACTGGTACGGCCAGGCATTCGATTTGAATGGCAAGCATTACTTCACCGGTTTTGCCACGCGTACCGAAGGCAGTGAAGGTCCGGAGGCGGAAACCGGATTGATGGAGCCGGGCCATGTGGCGATCGCCCAGGCCACCTTCGTGCAGGGCGGCGACGCGGCCAAGCCGGTCTGGTCGCAGCTGGAAACCGACGGTTACGTGGGCGAATTCGGTACCAACGACCAGGGCGACCCGGTGGATACCACGCGCAAGGCGCAGACCCATGCGACCGCGGACAATCGGCTGCTGCTGGCCGTGCCCACGCGCCGGTTTGCCGACGGCGTGGCAACGTCGGGGTATGCGTTGTTCCTGTTCGACCCGGACAACAGCGACGACCTGTCGTTCCGGCGCTGGGGCTACCTGGGCAGCATCGCGGCCGGCAGCGACAATTCGGCGGCCTGCGACGACGGCAAGGTGATGCCCTGCGCCGTCAGCACCGGCACGCTGAGCTTCGGCGAAGCCACGGCCACGGGCCTGCCCAGCGTGAAGGTGGCGCTGGCCGGCAAGGCGATTTCCGGCCCGGGCACGCTGCGCGACCTTGGGCCGGCCGACGCCCTGACCTATACTTTTAACGCGAAGGCGGGGCATTACCAGCCCTGATAAACTTTCGAGTTGACCGCTCTGTAAATGACTCATGGATCGAGTCCGGTTGACGTCCTGCGGCCGCAAGGCCGCACTTCATCTGAGGAGCCAATGATGGCCAGCACGAATGACAGAGGCGAGATTCTCGATGTAATCGAGCGTCAGGCCGAGCGCAGTGGTATCCCGCGCGAGGACTTTCTGCGCTTTGCGTATATCGAAACCGGTGGCAACTTCAATGCCAACGCCCACAACACCGGCAGCGGTGCCAAAGGCTTGTTCCAGTTCGTGCCCGGCACGGCGGCCGAGTTCGGCCTGACCGGGCGCGAGTTCGACCCGGCTGCCAATACCGAGGCCGCGGCGGCGCTGTATGCGCGCAACCGTACCCAGATCGTGGATCGCCAGGCCCAGACCGGGCATGCGTTCCTGTCCGGTGCCGAGCAGCCCAACGGGCTGGACATGTACCTGGCGCACCAGCAGGGCGGCGGCGGGTACGCCTCCATCCAGCGGGCGATCGCCACCGGCGAGTTTTCCCGCGATGACACCCGGGCCAATATCCTGGGCAATATCAGCTCGCGTGATTTCGAGCGCGTGACCGGCCAGCCGTTCGCCGGGGTCCGCGACATGAACGACCGCGACCTGGCCAGCTCGTTTACCCAGTACTGGAATGCCAAGTACGCCGCGATCGAGATTGCCGACCGTGGCATCACCGCCTCGGCGGTGGCGCCGGGCGTGCGTGCCGCCGCGGTTGCCGCGCCGCTGGCCGATGGCGTGCTGCAGCGGGGCGAGCGGGGCGATGAGGTGCGGGCGCTGCAGGAATCGCTGAACCAGATGGGCTTCCGTGACGCCCAGGGCAATGCACTGGAAACCGGCAGCGGAATCTATGGCCCGCACACCGCCGAAGCGGTGCGCGGTTTCCAGAGCGCCAATGCGCTGGAGCCCAGCGGCAAGGCCGATATGGCCACCCGCGAGGCGCTGGCGGCACAGCAGGCGCGGCCGGAGAACGAGCGCAACCGACCGGCCGAACCGGAACGGCCGGCAGGGGTTGCCTGGCCGGCGCCAGGCAATGACCGGATCAACGAGGCTGACAAGCCGCGCGAGGGCCGCGGCGAGTTTGGTACGGCCCGCAGTGGCGGGCGCAGTCACGGCGGCATCGACATCCAGGGCGACGTGGGCGATCCGATCGCCGCCTTTGCCGGTGGCAAGGTGACCGTGACGCCCAACAACGGTGCGGCGGGCAATACCGTGCGGATCCAGCACGATGACGGCTCGATGACCAAGTACTTCCACCTGGACCAGATCTCGGTGCGCACGGGCGACCGGGTCGAGGCCGGGCAGCAGATCGCCACCATGGGGCGCACCGGCAACACCCCGGCCAAGGGCGATACCCACCTGCACTTCGAACTGTGGCGCGATGGCCGCAAGGTCGACCCGCTGCCGGAACTGCGCGGCAGCGAGCGCGGCGCGGCCCACGAGGGCGCTGCGCGCCCAGCCGCCAGCGGCGCGCAGACCCTGCGTGTCGGCGCCCACGGTGCCGGCGTCACGGCGCTGCAGGAGCAGCTCAATGCCCTGGGTTACAAGGATGCGGCCGGCAATGCCCTGGCCCGTGACGGCCACTTCGGCCCGGCCACGCGCGAGGCGCTGATAGGGATGCAGCGGGCACAGGGGATCAAGGCCGACGGTATCGCCGGCCCGCAGAGTTGGGGCAAACTGTCCGAACTGGCGCGTGAGACGGGCAGGGCCGCGGACAGCCAGGCGGGTGAGAAAGCGCAGGAAGGTGGGTCGTCCAGTTTCGTGGAGCGGATGTTTGCTGCCGTGCGCAATCCCGAGAGTGGTTCGGTGCAGAAGGTCATCGATGAGTTCGCCTCGACGATGAAGAACCCGCAGTGGGATCCACCGGCCGCTCCGATGGAGCAGGTGAATCCGGATCCGACCAAGGGTCCGTCGGAGCCACAGCGGTAAGTGGGGCGCGCCCCTGCCGGGCCCGGGGGTCTGGCAGGGGTGACACGTCGGTTGGGGGCCGACGTGGCGGTGTGTAGACAGCGGTAACGCAATCGGCTTTATCATCCAACCAGGCGTCGAGCCGCAATTAGAGACCAGCGCGTGAGTGCGCGCTGTAGAGAGGGAACTTGATGAAGATCATCTTGAAGATCGCACTGCTCGTCGCGGTGCTGCTCAGCGTCCGGTTGGACGCGGCGCCGAAATATTACGAACGGCTCATGTATCGGTTCGACGATCCGTTCGTGTTCTGCACGCAGGGGCAGGACAGGAACAGGAATCCAAACCCGTGCTGGAAGCCGGTGTCTCCCTATACCGGTGCATTCATATGGATGCCCCATTGCCGTCCGCCCAATCCCTACGGCGTGGACTGGACACAGGACGACTGGGCCTCCTACTTCACCTATGTGCGGGTCTGCCCATTTGCGGAGGATTCCGGCAGTTGGGACGGCCCGGGCCGGCCGGAGAGCACCCCCTTCACGCACTGACGCCTGACTCAGGCGCGGGCGGGGGATTGGCCTGAAAGGGTACTTGCGTTGCCCGGCTTGTACGCGCAACGCGGGTACCCGGAGCAGGATTCGAACGCGCCATACTTGCCGGTGCGCGGCACGATCACCCCCTCACCGCATGCCGGGCACGCGGTGTCTGCGATGGCGCGTCCCTCCAGGGTGGTCACCGTGACCGCCCCGGCCTGGACCAGTTCGGCCAGGAACGGCGAGTGCCGCCCGCGCACGCTGAACAAGGCCGCCGAGCGCCGTGCGCGGGTCAGCGCGACGTAGAACAGGCGGCGTTCCTCGGCCAGCGGATAGCGGTCGGCATGGGGCATGGCCAATGACAGCACCGGATCGTCTGCACGCGTGTTGGGGAAGCTGCGGGCCAGCAGGGCCGGCAGGATGACATGGTCGGCTTCGGCGCCCTTGGCCCGGTGCGCGGTGAGGAAGCGCACGTCCATGCAGTGGCCGTGACGCGCCTGCCAGCCGGTGGGCAGGTAGGCACGGTCGGCGTTGTAACGCCCCAGCACGAAGACCTGCAGACGCCCCTCCCGGCCGGGCGCCGCCGCGCCGCTGTCCAACTGCTGCTGCAACTGCATCAGATACTGGGCCACCGCATCGCGCAGCTGCTCACGCGAGGCCACCTGGAAGGCGCGCAGCGTGGCCCCGTGCGGGGTTGCCCGCGAATGCACGCGTTTGGCGATCTGGGCCGGGTTGCGTGACACGAACGCACTGGAAACGTCGCACAACGCCTGCGGGCAGCGGAAGGTCTGCTCCAGCTTCAGTACCTGGCCGTGGCCGAAGTAGTCGGCGAAGCCGGTCATCACCGAGACGTCGGCGCCGGCGAAGCGGTTGATCGACTGCCAGTCATCGCCCACCGCGAACAGGTGGCGCCCCGGTGCCTGCACCAGCGCCCGGCACAGACGCGCACGGGCGCGCGAGGCATCCTGGAACTCGTCGGCCATCACCAGTTCGAACGGGGGCACATGGCGGCCCTGCTCGACGTGCTCGGCGGCCTGGTTGAGCATGTCCTCGAAGTCGATGGCATGCTCGGCCGCCAGCGCTTCATCCCAGGCCTGCAGGATCGGCGTGAGCAGGGCCAGGAACAGCCGATGGCGGTGCTTGAACCGATCCTCGGGCAGGGCACGCAGGCGCGCGGCCATGTCCGGCACCGACAGAGCGTTGCTCTTGGCGTGGCTGATGAAGGTGCGTACCAAGGCGATCAGCTCGGTATCGGGCATCGGCCGGGCGCCTGCCTCGGGCAGTTCGCGGTCCGGATGGGGGTCCAGCACGATCCCGTGGCGTGCCAATGCCTGGCCCAGGTCGGTAAACAGCGCGCCGCTGCGCAGTTGCTGCGTGGTGGTCTGGATCCGCTCGCTGTCGCGGTCGCCGTTGCCCTGCGCCGCGAGCACGCCTGCGGCGGCGTCCGTGGGCAGATGGGTGTGGGCCAGCCCGGTGCCGCGGTAAGTGAACGTCGCCGGCGATGCGCGGTAGGTGTCCGTGCCGGTGTCCAGCTGGCCGGGGCGTGCATAGGCGTAGTCCACGCCGTTGTAGAACAGCCAGTCGGCGATCACGCATTCCTCGATTCCGCCGACCCGCTCCCCGTTGAGGGTCTGCAGGTACTGGCTGCCATCGGCCTCCCAGCCATCGACCGGGGCCGGCGCGCCCAGGGCCGGCAGGTCGCGTCCGAACACCAGGCGAAACATGTCCCACTGCGTGCGGAATGCCAGCGAGCGGTCCTTGAGCACGTCGATCAGGTCGGCGAGCTTGTGCAGGCCCAGCGTCGCATCCACCGCCCAGTCGGGCACCTCGGGCAGGCGCCCGGTGGCCTTGCCGAGGATCTGCCGGCCCAGCGCGTGGAACGTGCGGGCCTCCACCCGTACCGCGTGCATGCCCAGCCGCTGCAATGCCTGGTCGGTGCGCTGCTGTAGCTCGGTGGCGGCCTCGCGGTTGAAGGCGAGCAGGACGATGCGCTCCGGGGCCACCAGCCCGCGCTCGATCGCATAGACGGCCTTGGCCACCATCGTGGAGGTCTTGCCCGAGCCGGCGGCGGCCACCACCTGCACGCGGTTGTCGAAGCACAGTACCGCGCGCCGCTGTTCGGCGGTGAGTGGCTGCCGCTCGACGCGGTCGAGCAGGTCCTGGCTGTGCTGCAGTTCGCGCTGCAGGTGGGCCTGGTTGCGTACTTCCCACTGCCGGGGCCAGTCCTGCGCATAGCGCAGCAGCTCGGCTTCGATCCGGGAGGGCGCTCCCTGCAGCTGGGCGCGCAGGTCGGGATCGTCGAACACCGCCCACAGGGCGTCTTCATCCAGCGGCAGGTCGGGGCGTTGCCGCAGCAGTGCCTGCTGCTGCTCATGGGTGAACCAGCGCTGCCGGGTATCGGCCAGCGCAAGGGCGTGGTCGGCCTCGGCCAGCCAGTCGCCGATGGCCGCGAGCGCGGCGTCGGCATCGAGCAGCCGCTGGTCCCGCGCGCAGGCCTGTTGGAGACCGTGCAGCGCCTCGCGCAGGGCACGGGCCTGCGCGTGCGGCAGGCCGTCCAGGTGCACTGCGTCGGGCTGGCCCGGGAACACCACCAGGCGGCTCCAGCACAGACCGCGCTGCACCTGCAGCGAGGGCGGCGTGGTGATCGCCACCGGCAACAGGCGATCGTCGATCTGCAGTTCGATCTGCGCGCCCACCAGGCGCAGCGCCCAGTGCGGGGCGCGGGTGAGGCGTCGACCCCAGTGCGAAGGGGTCCAGTACTGCGTCATCGGTACGTCCAGAAGGCGGTCGGCGCTGCGCGGCAGCGCGAGGGTGGGTCAGCCTTCAATGATAGGAAAAACCCGACGCCTGCGCCGACTCAGGATTCGCAGGCGGACGCATTGGCGGCGCGCGCGGGGCGGTCCACCAGCATCGCCACGCCCCACAGCAGCAGGCCGCCCAAGGCGGTGGCCGCACCCACGTAGCCGGTGGTGGCCGGGCTGAAGCCGGCGCCGATCGCCATGCCGCCCAGCCACGGCCCGAGCGCGTTGGCAGTGTTGAAGGCGGCGTGGTTGGAGGCCGCCGCCAGCGTCTGCGCTTCGCCGGCCACGTCCATCAGGCGGGTCTGCAGTACGGCCGCCAGCGCGCCCATGGTGCCGACGGCGATGATCATCGGGAACAGGCTCCAGACCGAGCGGGCGGCCAGCGGGTATGCCAGCAGCACCACGATCGACCACAGCAGCACCACGGCGGCGGCACGGAAGTGGAAACGGTCCACCAGCCAGCCACCGGCGACGTTGCCGATGATCGCGCCGATGCCGAAGATGCCCACGGCCAGCGGCATCCACGACTCGGCCAGGCCGGTCACCTGCACCAGGGTCGGGGCCAGGTAGGTGAACACGCAGAACATGCCGGCAAAGCCGACCGAGCCGATCGCCAGCGCCAGCCACACCTGCGGGCGGTTGAACGCGCGCAGCTCGCGCATCGGCGAGGTGCGCACCTCGTCCGGATCCGGCAGCAGGTAACGGGCGATCATCGCCACCGTGGCGATGGCCAGCACGCTGACCAGGGCGAAGGCGGTCCGCCAGCTCAACTGCTGGCCCAGCCAGGTGGTGAGCGGATTGCCGACCAGGATCGCCACCGACAGGCCCAGCAGCACCTTGGACATTGCCGCGCCACGCTGCGCCGGTGGGCTGATCGCCGCAGCCACCAGCATGGCCACGCCGAAGTAGGCGCCGTGCGGGAGGCCGGCGACGAAGCGGGCCAGCAGCATGGTGCTGTAGTTGGGGGCCAGTGCGCTGGCCAGGTTGCCCACCGCGTAGAAGCCCATCAATGCCAGCAGCAGGCTGCGGCGGGCATAGCCGGCACCGGCGAAGGCCAGCACCGGCGCGCCGACCACCACCCCGATCGCGTAGGCGCTGATCAGGTGGCCGACCTGGGTTTCGCTGATCGACAGGCCGCGGCTGATCTCCAGCATCAGCCCCATGCTGGCGAACTCGCTGGTGCCGATGGCAAAACCACCCAGCGACAGGGCCAGCAGGATGAAGGTGCGTTCGCGCGGAGAGAGACGCGAGGCCAGGGGGGCGAGGGAGGGGCTCATGCGGCACGGCTGGATCGGGGAGCCGCCCATTGTACTGCTGCGGCGCAACAACGGCCCGCACGCGTGGCCCGTGGGGGTGGGACGCTGTGTTCATCGCGCATCGATCACAGGCGGTCTCGCAGGTTCATGCGACAATGGCACTCCGGTGTGACCGTCGTGGCCGACACCCTTCTGCAGGTCGGCGCCGCCGCCCGTCAAGGAACGTGATGCATCCAGGCTCCGGTTTTCCCAGCATCGTCGGCTTCGATCTGCCCGGCGTGCCGGAGGGTCCGACGCCGACGCGGGTGATCGTCAGTGCGTTGCTGGACACCGTACCCAGCGAAGATTGGATGCGCGCGCTGGATCGCCTGGCGTGGCCGGCGCTGCGTCATGACCACGGCGTGGAACAGCTGCGGCTGGTCGGGCAGGGCGTCCATTTCGTCGGCGACATCCGCAATGCGCGCGAACTGTCGGCGGCGGTACGTGAACTGTTCGACCGGGTCACTGCCAAGGCGTTGGCCGTCCGCATGGCCGCGCTGGAAAACCCGGTGGATGACCCGGCCCTGAGTGGCCCGCCGCCGCAACCGTTGCTGGATTCGCGCGATCCGCGCGTGGCCGATGTCGCCGCACTGCTGGCGCTGCCGGCGGTACCGGGCCTGCTGGCGCTGGCCAGCCGCATGACCGGGCTGCGCTTCGTGGCCGTGGCGCGGGTGACCGGCGAGCGCTGGACCGCATGCGCGGTGCACGACCTGCTGGATTTCGGCCTGCAGCCCGGCCAGGACCTGGTGCTGGAAACCACCATCTGCGATGAGATCCGCCAGCACCGGCAGACCGTGCAGTTCGACCAGGCCAGCACCCACCCGGTGTTTTCCACCCATCCCACGCCAGCGATGTATGGGTTTGAAAGCTACCTCTCGGTGCCGATGCTGCGGCGCGATGGCAGCCTGTTCGGCACACTGTGTGCGCTGGATCCCAACCCGTCGCAGCTGGATGCGGTCAGCGTGAAGTGCTTTGAGGTGCTGGCGGCCTGGATCGGCGCGCAGCTGGCGCTGGAAGACACCGCGGCCACGAGTGACACTCCCGCGCCGCAGACCATCCGTGCCGCACTCGATGCGGTGGCCGAGCAGGCCGCGCGGATCGCGGCGACTGCCGGGGCGTCCCCGGCGTTGCAGCAGACCGCCCAGCGGATCCAGGCGTTGAGCGTGCTGCCCCGGTAAGTCACGCGGGTTGGGCCGCCCGCACCCGGATCAGGGATAGCGGCGTGCCATCGTCACCGGGGGCAGCGCCGGTGCGTCGGGCAGCGTGGCCCGCGGCCCGTGCGCCAGCAGTTCGTTGGTTTTCTTCTGCTCGGCCAGGAGTTCGCGCAACAGGTCCTTGATGCCGAAGATCGCGAAGGGAACGACCAGCCACACCAGTCCCATCACGGCTGCAAAAATCGCCCAGATCAGACTTCCTGTCGCCATTGCGTTGCATCCTGCCACTGAAGCGGGTCGAGGCCCGCGGGCCTTGAAGAGTAGCGATGATCGGCGTCAGAGACCACCGTCGACCGGCGCAAAGCGCGGTCGCATGACACCATCGACGTCGACCTGCCCACAGAACATCGCAAACGGGCGTACCCACGTGCCGATATCGCGGTCGAGCGGGCGATACAGCACCAGCGGCTCCAGCGTCTCGCTGTGGCGCACCACACCCAGCACCTGGTAATTGCCGCCCTTGTAATGGCGATAGTGGCCCAGCGGCAGGCTGGGCAGGGGGCTGAGGTCGGACATGCAATGGCACCGGCAGAGTGGGGCGGGCATTATCGCGCCGCCTGCCATCGCCTGCCATCGCCGGCCCGGTCGGGCATCAGACAGGCACGCTGACCGCCTGGTGGTGCCGTGCAGAGTGTGCTCTACGGCATTCCTGCCGCGAGCCGGGCTCAGTGGGCAGCGCCCGCCGGGGCCTGCAGCATCGCCACCAGCTGGCGCAGGCGATAGGGCTTGGGCAGGAATTCCACGTGGGCCGGCAGCGGCGGCAATTGCGAGCGGGCGTAGCCGGAGGCCAGGATCATCCGCGCATTGGGCAGCGCCTCGGCGACGTGGGCGCTGAGTTCGACCCCGCTCATGCCGTTGGGCATGCTGATGTCGCTGAACACCACATCGAAGCCACCGGGTTCCTGCAGCAGGCGCACCGCTGCCGGACCGTCATCGGCGGTATGGATCTCGATGCCGAAATCCTGCAGTGCCTGGCCGATCAGCTCACGCAGGTCCTGCTGGTCTTCGACCATCAAAACGCGAAGGGGCTCAGGCATGTTCGACTTCCTCTATGGCTGGTAACAACAAACGGACGGTGGTGCCGCGCCCGGGGGCGGTCTGTACATCGACAAAGCCTTCGCACTGCGAGACGAAGCCGAAGACCTGGCTCAGGCCCAACCCGCTGCCCTTGCCGACTTCCTTGGTGGTGAAAAACGGCTCGCTGGCGCGCTCGGCAACGTCCGGTGGCATCCCGGCACCTTCGTCGGTCACCGCGATGGCGACATATCGACGCTGGGTGGGATGGGTCAGGTCGGGGGCCAGGCGCTGCTCCAGGCAGGCGGTGATGGTCACTGTACCGCCCCCGGGCATCGCCTCGCAGCTGTTGAGCACCAGGTTGAGCATGGCGCTGTGCAACTGTACGCCATCGGTGGCGATCGGCGGTAGCGCCGGCGCCAGTGCCAGGTGCATGCGCACGGTCGGCGGACACGCGCGCTGCAGCGAGGGCAGCGCCTCATCCAGCAGCTGCGGCACGTTCACCGGCTCGCGCACCAGGGTCTGGTCGGCGGAAAATGCCAGCAGCTGGCGGGTCAGCAGCGAGCCGCGGTCGGCGGCGGCCTGGGCCAGTTCCACCAGGTCCAGGGTGCGCGCATCGGCACCGGGACGCAGGGCGATCAGGTCCAGCGCGTTGCCGACGGTGGTGAGCAGGTTGTTGAATTCGTGTGCCAGCCCGCGGGTCAACCGGCCCACGCCCTCGAAGCGTTGCAGGTGTTCGCGGGCGCGCTGGGCATCCTGCAGCAGGCACTGGGCCTGGTAGCGTTCGGTGATGTCCTGGGTGACCTTGACGAACCCCACCAACTGGCCCTGTTCGCGCACGGCCTCGAGCACGATGCTGGCCCGGAACTGTTCGCCGTTGCGGCGTACCCGCCAGCCTTCGCCGACCAGCCGTCCCTGTTCGCGCGCGCGGTCCAGGGTTTGCTGGGGCAGCCCCTGGCGTTGTTCTTCGGCGCTGTAGAAGATCGATACGTGCTGGCCGATGGCCTCGGCGGCGGTGTAGCCGTTGACCCGCTCCCCGCCCCGGTTCCAGCTGCAGATGCGGCCCTGGGGGTCGAGCAGGTAGATGGCATGGTCGCAGACGTGGTCCATCAACAGCTTCAGCTGCCGACTTTCATCGACAAGCGGAACGACGCTGGATACGACCTCGACCACGACGGTGATGCACTCCCCCTGTAAGGGGCCGAACCGTAGGGGCGGCGGCGTGAAGGGCATGTATAGATGGCCGATAGGGGCTTACTTCTGACGGATAACGCTGCTTTTGGGGTTCAGGTACCATCGGCCCCCTTTTGAGCTGGAAATCCGCATGAACGCTGCGCCCACTGCTCGCGACCGCCTGATCTGGGGCATCTCCGCCGCCCTGATGGCGTTGACGCTCGGCCTGGAGATGGTGGTCCCGCTGGGCTATGCGGTGTGGTTGACCTACTTCATGGCGGTGGGGGTGACCCTGTTCCAGCGCCGCCTGGACGTACCGCTGCTGGTGGCGGTGGGCGCGTGCGTGCTGCTGATGGTGGGCTACAACGTGGCGCCATCGAGCAACAACTCGGCGTTCTCCTTCGTCAACCGCAGCATCGGCGGGGTTTCCTTCCTGCTGATGGCATTGACGGTGATGAAGGCGATCCAGTCGCGCCGTACCGCGGCCGATGCGCTGTGGCTGCAGGAAGGCGAAAACGCGGTCACCGTCAGCCTGCGCGGCGATCCCGAACCGCGGGTGCTCGCCGACCAGGCCATGCGCGCCCTGTGCGCGCAGCTGGGGGCCGAGGTCGGTGCGCTGTACCGCCTGCAGGGGGATCGTCTGCTGCTGGTGGGCGGCGCGGCATTGCCGGCCGAGCTGCCGGAGTCGTTGCCGACCGCGGCCGGGCAGTGGAGTGAAGTCCTGCGCGCCGGCAAGCCGCGCCGGCTGGAGGATGCGCAGTCGCCGCTGGAGATCCAGACGCCGTTGGGCCGCAGCGTGGTGCGCCAGCGCCTGCTTGGCCCGATCACCGCCGATGGCGTGGTGATGGGCGTGGTCGAGCTGGGGCGTGCCGGGGTCTCGCCCGCCCGCGCGCTGGAACTGGAACTGCTGCTGCAGTGCGCCGAGCCGGTGGGCGTGGCGCTGCGCGCGGCGCTGATGCGTGCGCAGCTGGTGGAGCTGCTGGAAGAAACCCAGCGCCAGAGCGAAGAACTGCAGACCCAGCAGGAAGAGCTGCGCGTGGCCAACGAAGAGCTGGAGGAGCAGAGCCGCAGCCTGCTGCACTCCCAGGCCAACCTGGAACAGCAGCAGGCCGAGCTGGAACAGACCAACGTGCAGCTTGAAGAGCGCACCCACGAGCTGGAAGCGCGCCAACAGGCGCTGCTGCTGGCCCAGGTGCAGCTGGTGCAGAACAGCAACGAGCTGGAAGCCAGTTCGCGCTACAAGTCCGAATTCCTGGCCAACATGTCCCATGAGCTGCGCACGCCGCTCAACAGCGCGCTGATCCTGGCCAAGCTGCTGGCCGACAACAAGGACGGCACGCTGACCGCAGAACAGGTCAAGTACGCCCAGGCCATCCATTCGTCCAACAATGACCTGCTGGCACTGATCAACGACATCCTGGACCTGTCGCGGATCGAGGCCGGGCACGTGGAACTGGTCGAGGAAGACCTGGCCGTGGCCAGCGTGCTGCAGCGGTTGAAGGACACCTTCGAACCAATGGCCGCGCAGAAGGGGCTGCAGCTGACGATCGGCCGCGAGGCGGATGCGCCGGCGCACCTGGTCGCCGACAGCCAGCGCCTGCAGCAGATCCTGAAGAACCTGCTGGCCAACGCGGTGAAGTTTACCGAGCACGGCAGCGTGTCGCTGACGGTGCGCGCGGCCGGGGCAGGGCGGGTGCAGTTCGTGGTCAGCGACACCGGCATCGGCATCCCCGAGGAGCAGACCGCGGTGATCTTCGAGGCGTTCCGCCAGGCCGATGGCAGTACCCGCCGGCGCTATGGCGGCACCGGGCTGGGGCTGTCG
>DJBL01000131.1:0-174 GCA_002435595.1 Stenotrophomonas maltophilia | reverse complement strand
CGGGCTGGGGCTGTCGATCTCGCGCGACCTGGCGCTGCGCATGGGCGGCGGCATCAGCGTGTCCAGCGAACCCGGTCGCGGCAGCAGCTTCATCCTGGAGCTGCCGCTGCTGGCCAGCGGGGGCGCGGCGCCCATCGCCAGCCTGGCTCCCGACGTGCGCCCGGCGCAGCCGGC
>DJBL01000058.1:957-23183 GCA_002435595.1 Stenotrophomonas maltophilia | reverse complement strand
GGCGGGCTACGTCAGCCGACTGCTGGGAGCACTGGAATCACGCGGGCTGGTGGCCCGGCGCCCGGCCACCCACGACGCGCGCGCCAGCGTGCTGGCGCTCACCGACGCCGGCCGCGCGGTGTTCGCGCAGCTGGACGCGGCCACCGCCGAGGCGACCGCCGGCGTGCTTGCCCCGCTCAGCGACGCGGCCCGGCAGCGCCTGGTCGAGGCGATGGGGCAGATCCAGTCGCTGTTGGCAGGGCCGGGCGAGGGCTACGTGCTGCGCGATCCGCGCCCGGGCGACATGGGCTGGATCGTGCACCGGCATGGCGCGCTGTACGCGCGCGAGTACGGCTGGAACACCGAGTTCGAAGCGCTGGTGGCCGACGTGGTGGCCCGCTACATCCGCGAGCACGATGCACGCACCGAACGGTGCTGGATCGCAGAGCGCGACGGTGCGGCGGTGGGCTCGGTGTTCGTGGTCCGGCATGACCCGCAGACCGCCAAGCTGCGCCTGCTTTACGTGGATGCCGGCAGCCGCGGCAGAGGCATCGGCCGCCGCCTGGTGGAGGAAGCGATCGCCTTCGCTGCGGCGGTGGGCTACAAGCGCATGGTGCTGTGGACCAACGCCGCGCTCACCGATGCCGGTCGGCTGTTTGCCCGGGCCGGGTTCGAGCTGCTCACCGAACAGCAGGAGCAGCTGTTCGGCAAGCCGCAGGTGTCACAGTTGTGGGCCAGGACGCTGTAGGCGCGGCTGGGCGTGGCGATTGCCGCGCCGCAGCGCGCCCATGGCGGTGACGCGTTCGACGTTGCGGTCGAGCATCAGCGACAGGTGTTGATATCGCGATTGACCAGCCCGGCATTGGCCGGGGCAAACTGCTGCACGCTGGTCATCCCGTCGCCAGGGGTTTCCGGCGGGGACTTGCCCAGGATCACCAGGGTGCCGTGCGGCTGGACCACGAGCGTGGCCGGTTGCCGACGCGCCGGCACCGCGCGCGGGTAGTTCGAGGCAGGCTGGCTGCGATAACGCTGTTCCAGCGTGGCCTGCAGCGCGGCGTGGCTGTCCGGACGGTAGGCGGTCATGAACATCATCGAGACCGGGGTGTCGGCGTCCTTGAGCGTCATCAGGCTGGCGAAGGTCATGGTCTGATCGCCGATCCTGCAGAGGCCGTCGCGCCGCATCATCACCGAGGCGCGGGTGGCCGGGGTGCAGGCGTCGCCCGGCATCTGCTCCTCCACGTCGCGTGGCAGCGCCTTGAAGGCGGCGATCGCCTGCGGGCCAGCCAGTTCGGCATCGAGCGGGCACTCGGACAACGTCATGGCGTTGGGCGAGGTGGCCACGGCAGGGCCGGCGTCGGCAATGGCAGGGGCAGCGTCGATCACCAGCGAGTCCAGGAACCGCATCCCGACCGTACTGGCGCTGCTGCACTGCCCAGCGGGCGCTTCGACGGTCATCACCACGTTGTCCACGCTGCCGCGCACGATCCGCATCAGGCCACACTCGCCATCGTTGTCGAACTGGCGGGTGATGGCGGGGCGGTCGCGATGCGGGCTGCGCTCGAGCGTGGCGCCCGGCAACATTCCGGGCTGGGCAAGGCCTTCGAAGAACTTGCTGGCCAGCGCCGCATCGCGGTACCGCAGCCGCGTCGCGGCGAACGTGATGCCCTGGCTGCCGCAGACCAGCGCATCGCCCTGGACCACATCGCCGGCGCCAGGCGTCAGCGTGAAGTCGTTGAAGCGACAGGGCAGGCGGACCGAGAAATTGCCTGCGGTGGAGGTGGCCTCCAGCCAGCCGTCCGGACCCGGGGTGCCGGCGCTGCTGCGATGCATCTTGAGTCTTTCGGCGGGCCTTGCGCCGGCCGCGGACGCGGTGACAAGCAGCCCGAGCGCGGCCAGCGCCAGCGCGAGGTGCCGCCGGGAGGTGGCACGCTGCACAGCGCAGAAGAGGTGCGTCATCCTTGAAGCCATCCGGAGCGAAGTCGAAGTGGCCGGGACGATAGCGTGGCCGGAGCACGGGTTCAATCGGCAGCGGTGGTGCAGCTGTTCCCCGTGCGTTCGATTGTCGACAGGGCGGGCACCGCTATACCATCGTAACGTTGGGGTGGATGACCCCGGAGCGCGGATGCGAAGGAACGCCCATGCCGATCGATGAGATGACAGGGAGTGTGCTGGGCGGTGTGATGCGCTTCATCGTCTGGTTGTTCATGGACATCTTCATCGAGACGATCCTGCAGGGCACCGGCTACTGGATCCTGCGCTGGGTGCGGCCCGGCAGAACGGCCTCGGACAGCGCCTGCACGGTGGTTGGCCTGGTCTTCTGGATCGTGCTGGCCCTGGTGGCCTTCGGTTGCTACCGGGCCAGCGTGGGATGACGGTGCCCGGCGCGCGCGTGCGCCGGACACCGCTCCCCGCAGCGGTTACCCCTTGTCCACCGCGCTCAGCTGCGCGACCAGCAGCGCCGCGGTGTCTGCCGAGGAAGCCGGGTTCTGGCCGGTGATCAGCAGGCCGTCGCGGACCACATGGACGCCCCAGTCCGGGCCCTTGGAGTAGTCACCGCCGGCCGCCTTGAGCATGTCTTCGACCAGGAACGGCACCACGTCGGTGAGGCCCACCCCGGCTTCCTCGGTATTGGTGAAGCCGGTGACCTTCTTGCCGGCGACCAGGGCCTTGCCCTGGGCATCCTTGACGTCACGCAGCACGCCCGGGGCGTGGCAGACCAGCGCCACCGGCTTGTTGGCGGCGATGAACGCGCCGATCAGCGCGACCGAGTCTGCGTCCTCGGCCAGGTCCCACAGCGGGCCGTGGCCACCGGGGTAGAACACCGCATCGAAATCCGCCGGGTCCACGCTGTCCAGCCGCACGGTGCTGGCCAACTGCGCGGTGGCCGCCGGATCGGCTTCGAAGCGGCGGGTCAGTGCGGTCTGGAAATCCGGTTCGTTGCTCTTGGGGTCCAGCGGCGGCTGGCCGCCCTTGGGTGACGCCAGTACCAGGCGCGCACCGGCGTCCTTGAAGGTGTAGTAGGGCGCGGCCAGTTCTTCCAGCCAGAAGCCGGTCTTGCGGCCGGTATCGCCAAGCTGGTCGTGGGAGGTGAGGACGATGAGGATGTTCATGCAGGGCTCCTGGAGGATGTGAGTAGACCGGTCGTCTACATCGTGGGCGAACGAAAGGGCGCTTGCGGGCAAGCACCTGGGCTGGGTCCGCGGTCAGGCGGAGGGGTGGAGGATCCGGTGGGTGCTGATCAACGCGGTGTCGAACGGCTGCGTGGTGCGGACGATCTTGACCATGATGCTGGCCCCCAGCCAGAGCTGGTACAGGTTCTGGGCAACGGTAGCGGGCGCCTCGTGGACGGCCAGTGAGCCTTCGGCGACGCCGCTTTCGATGGCGCCGGCCAGTCGGCTGATGATCCCCGCCGTGCCGCGTTGCAGCGAGGCGCGCATGCTCGCGGAAAGGTCGGCGACTTCGGCGCCCAGCTTCACCGCCAGGCATTTGCCCTGGCAATCCTCGAAGGACTGGTTGTCCTTCCAGGCATGGAAATACGCCGCCAGCTGCTGGGCCTTGCTGTGCCCGGAGTGGCGGAAGATGCGGTCCATGTCGGCCAGATAGGCGGCGAAGTAGTCTTCGAGCAGGGCCTGGCCGAAGGCTTCCTTGGAGCCGAAGTAGTGGTAGAACGAGCCCTTGGGGACACCAGCGGCGGTGAGCACTTCGTTCAGGCCCACCGCCGAGAACCCCTTGGCGCCCATGATCCTCTGGCCGGTGGCCAGGATCCGGTCACGGACGTCGGTGGTGTCAGGGGGGGGCGCGGTGTTCATGGGTGTCACTGTACATCCGAATAGACCGGTCGTCTAGTAGTGCGTGTGCGTCGCAGGTCGGCACGACCCTGCAACTGGATACCGCGGCCGTTTCGCCGCACAGTTGAGGCCTACCGCGACGGAGACTGGCATGACGTTCAAGGCACTACTGGCAACCAACAGCGGCGGGGCGATCTCCACCGCACTGACCGATCTGTCCGAGAGCGACCTGATGCCCGGCGAGGTGACGGTCGCCGTCGACTACTCGACGGTCAACTACAAGGATGCCCTGGCCGTCACCGGCCACTCGCCGGTGATCCGCACCTTCCCGCTGATTCCCGGCATCGACCTGGCCGGCGTGGTGGCGCATTCGACCCACGCCGGTATCGCGCCCGGTGACCGCGTGCTGGTCAACGGCTACGGCCTGAGCCAGACCCACCACGGTGGCTTCGCGCAGCGGGCGCGGGTGCCGGGCGACTGGCTGGTGAAGGTGCCCGATGCCTTCAGTACCCGCGAGGCGATGGCAATCGGTACGGCGGGCTACACCGCGATGCTGTCCGTGCTCGCGCTGGAGCACGGCGGCCTGACCCCGGCGCACGGCGACATCCTGGTCACCGGTGCCAATGGTGGCGCCGGTTCCATCGCGATCGCGCTGCTGTCCGGGCTGGGCTACCGCGTGGTGGCCTCGACCGGCCGCCTCGATGAGGCCGACTACCTGACGGAACTCGGCGCGGCCGAGGTGATCGACCGGCACACGTTGTCCGAACCGGGCGCGCCGATCGCCAGGGAGCGCTGGGCCGGTGCGATCGATTCGGTGGGCAGCCACACGCTTGCCAACGTGCTGGCGCAGACTCGCTATCGCGGCGTGGTGGCCGCGTTCGGCCTGGCGCAGGGCGCGGACCTGCCCGGTTCGGTGCTGCCCTTCATCCTGCGCAACGTCACCCTGGCCGGCATCGATTCGGTCAACGCACCGCTGGCGGTGCGCCAACAGGCCTGGACCCGCCTGGCCAGCGACCTGGACCTGGGCAAACTGGCCCGCAGCACGCGCCTGGTCGGCCTGGCCGAGGTGCCGGCCATCGCCGCGCAGGTGCTGCAGGGCAAGGTGCAGGGCCGCACCGTGGTCGACGTCAACGCGTGACGGCATGACGCCCGGCGCGTGCCGGCCGCGCGCTGGCGCCCGCGCAGCCGGTGGCGTGGGGCGGCGAAGGCCTCAGGGGATCAGTCGCTGCGCCCGCAGCTGCGCAAACAGCGCGAAGAACGCATCGTCGCTGGGCTGGTAATCCAGGAAGCCCATGCGCCGGCTCTTGGACATGTCGGTGATCACCTCGACCGGACGGCCGAGGTCGGCATCGGTATGCCAGGGCGACACCAGCCGCTGGATGTCCGGCTCGGCCAGGCCGTGTTCGGCGGCCACGGCCGACCAGTCACCCGCATCGCTGGCCATCTGCAGCGCCAGCGGGCGCTGTTGGCCGCTGAACGGTGCCGGTTCCAGGTCAAACCACTCGGCGATCCGGCCCCACATCCAGCGCCAGCGGAACACATCGCCGTTGACCACGTTGAATGCCTGGTTGGCCGCGGCCGGGGTCTGCGTGGCCCACAGCTGATGGCGCGCCAACAGGCCGGCGTCGGTCATGTCGGTCAGGCCATTCCATTGCGCGGCCGAACCCGGGAAGTAGAACGGCCGTCCGCTGCGTCGGCACAGCGTGGCGTACACCGCCAGGGTCGTGCCCATGTTCATCGCGTTGCCGACTGCCGCGCCAATCACCGTGTGCGGGCGATGCACGCTCCAGCAGAAACCGTCGCGCGCGGCCGCGGCAAACACTTCGTCTTCCTGCGCATAGTAGAAGTTGTCCACCGCCAGCCGCGGTTGCTCCTCGCGGAACGGTGTCTGCGGCAGTGCGCCCTGTGCATAGGCCTCGAACGGCCCCAGGTAGTGCTTCAGGCCGGTGACCAGCGCTACGTGGCGCAGCGAGCCGGCCGGGCGCAGCGCATCCAGCAGGTGGCGCACCATCGCTGCATTGACGCGGATGTTCTCGGCCTCGTTGGCCTGCCGCGACCAGGTGGTGATGAACACATGGGTGGGGGCCAGCCCGGCCAGCGCCGCGGCCGTGGCCGTTGCGTCGTGCAGGTCCGCTGCCACCGCACCCACGCCGGCGGGCAACAGGCCGGCATTGCGCGCCAGCCCGTGTACGTCCCAGCCAGCGTCCCGCAGGAGCCGGACCAATGCGCTGCCAACGATGCCGGTTGCGCCTACCACCAGTGCCTTGTTCGTCACGATGCCGCCTTTCCATCCCAATCCAGCGCACACAGTAGGATAGGTGCGCACGCCTCGAAAGAAGGCACCAAATGGTAACCAGGCAATGAAAACCGGCAGTCCGGAACATGAATGGCGCGAAGACTGCGCGCCGCGACGGGTGCTGGAACTGTTCAGCACCAAGTGGACCTCGATGGTGCTGCACACGCTGGCGGTCCGCCACGGCGGCACCGCCCGCAGCAATGCGCTGCACCGCAGCCTGCCGGCCATCTCGAAGAAAATGCTGGTCCAGACCCTGCGCGAGATGGAAAGCGCCGGCCTGGTGCTGCGTACCGAGTATCCGACCGTGCCGCCATCGGTGGAGTACGCGCTGACTGCGCTCGGCGTGCAGCTGGTGGAGCCGATCGAACTGATCTACGACTGGGCGCGGCGCAACGCCGATGCGCTGGATGCACTGCAGCCACGAGCGACGTCGCGGCGGCGCTGAGGTATATTCGCCCCCCTTTTCGCCCCACCCGGATCCGCCCGATGAGCACCCCCAAGAAGCAGTACTTCAAACACTGGGCCGAGTCCGACCTTGGCCAGGGCAACGTCTACATCGAGGCGGTGGGCGAGGTGATCGTGCGCCAGGTGGAGGTCTACCGGAGCGTGACGACCTGGGCCGACAAGACCGGACAGAGCGATGACCGCTTCGTGCTGGCCGACCAGCCGCTGTCGTGGTTCGACCTGGATTCGGACGACAGCATTACCGCCAGCGAGTTCGAGGCGGCCTGGAAGAAGGCACGGGCCACCACGGCCGGCCGCTGAGCAGCCTCAGCCCACGGCCAGTTCAGCGCGCAGCGCGGCCACGTGCGCGCGGCCGACGGCCAGTTCGCTGCCGTCGTTGAGGACCAGCCAGTAGCGACTGCCGGAGCCGGCATGCAGGCTGCGCACCTGGCGCAGGTTGACCAGGTAGGAGCGGTGGCAGCGCACGAAATCCGGCGGCAGCACCGCCCCCAGGCTGGCCAGCGGCTTGTCGTGCAGTTCACTGCGACCATCGACCATGCGCAGTTGGCTGTAGTCGCCGTCGGCGCGGATCCACTGCACGTGGGCCAGTTCCACCACGGTGGTGCCGTGTGCGCGCCAGATGCCGAGATAGCGCGCCGCACCCGCGCGCACGCGCCCGACATCCAGCAGCCGCGCCAACGCAGCCTGCAGGCGCTCGCGTGAGAAGGGCTTGGGCACGAAATCCAGCACGCCATGCTCGAACGCCTGCAGGGCGCGCTCGCGGTGAGCCGAGACCACCACGCAGTGGTAGCGCCCGGCAACGGCGCGGCGCAGCAGCTCGAAGCCGTCTTCGCCGCCCAGGTTGAGGTCCAGCAGCAGGCCATCGTAGACATTGCGCTGCAGCCGGTCGCCCGCATCCTCGAGGTCGGCCACCGCATCGAAGCGGGCACGGCTGCCGGCCAGCTCGCTGCACAGGCGCAGCAGGCGCTGGCGCACCAGCAGTTCGTCCTCGACGATCAGGATGCGCATGGCAGCTCCATCCGGCTGTACCAGTCGGCGCCATCGGGCCCCTGCGCGAACTGCCAGCGGCCCGGCCACGCCGCCGCCAGGCTGGCTTCGATGTAGGCCGTCCCCGTGCCACGCCCGCGATGCGCGGCCACGCCCTGCGCGCTACGCAGCTCCAGCACCCAGCGCGGGCCGTGCCGCTGCACACGCAGGTGGAACGGATGCTGCGCACAGGCCGGGGCGCCGGCGTGGGTGAGTGCGTTCTCCACCTGCGCATGCAGCACGCCCGGTGGCAGCCACAGACCCGTAGGGTGGGCCTCGACCTCGAAGCCGATGTGCCGCTCCATGGCCATGCCGACGATGTCCAGGTGATTGCGGCACAGGGCCAGTTCGTCTTCCAGCGTGACGCTCGACTGGCTGCTGCTGTCGCGCAGGCGGTCGAACTGCTCGGCCAGCGCCTCGACCAGGCGACTGGCCCGCCACGGTGCCTGCTCGATCAGTTCCTGCAGGCAGGTGAGGGTGTTCATCAGCCAGTGCGGCTGGATGCCCCGTTGCAGCAGTTGCAGCGCCAGGCGCGCGCGCTCCTCGCGCAGCAGTGCGTTGTGCTGGTCCAGGGAGCGCAGTTGGGCCGCGTGGCGCACCAGCAGGAACCCCATCAGCACCGCCAGGAACAGGAAGTAGGGGCCATCCAGGAAGACACCGCCGAGCAGCGGAATGGCCAGCGCGCCGGCGGCGACCAGCGCCAGGATCGGCCAGCGTTCCTCGCGCTCGCCGCGTGCACGCAGCAGCAGTGCGACCGAACCGAGCAGGCTCAGCAGCAGCAGCGCGGCCCCGCGGTTGTCGAACCCGGGCACCCAGGCGATCACCACGAGGAGTGCGGCGAGATAGCCGATGCGCACGCTTGCCGGCAGCGCCACGCCAAAGCGGCGCGCGAGGTAGGCCGGCAACAGCACCGCTGCTGCAAGATGCAGGGCCTGCAATGCCAGCAGGCGCGGGCCATGCCACGGGTAGGCATAGCCGAGCAGGGGGCGCCAGCCCTCCAGTACCGGCAGCGCCAGGCCCACCGCACCCAGCGCCAGCAACAGGCGCGCGCCGGGCACCGATGCCTGGCCACGCTGGGCGGCCAGGAAATACAGGCAGGCCGCGCCGAGCGCGCCACCGGCGAAGGCGGCGATCAGCCACGGCGTCAGCCGGTACCCGTAGATCGACGCGATGTTTCCGACCGCAATGACCGCATCGGCGCTGGCCAGGCGCGGCCACTGGTGCTGGCTCGACGCAAGCACGATCAGCGTATCGTTGGGCGCGCCGGCCACGGCTGGCAACACGCGCAGGACGTCGACCTGGCCGGGTTGTTCCTGCGCGGCGGTGCGCCCGACCACGCCGTTGGGGGCCAGCGCTTTTCCATTCCAGTAAGGCTGGCTGGCGGCGCGCAGCGACAGCCGCAAGGCCGCGTCGCCCGTCCGCGCCGCCGATGCCGCCGGCAGCTGCCAGCGCAGCCAGTACGGCCCCCGCCAACCGGCGAGAGCGCGTTGATCCAGCGCCTGCCAGGCGATGTCGCGCGGTGGCGTGGCGGGGATGCCGTCGCCGATCGTGGCAGGGGCCATGTGCGTGGCGGCCAGGTACATCGTTCCCGCCGGCGGTGCCACGGCCCACAGCCAGGCGGCGACCGCGACAAGCAACACGGCGAAGGCGGTCAGGGTGCGGAGGATGTGCATGCGCCCATCCTATCGGCTGCGTGGAGACAGTGGTCCCCCGCTGGGAGCTGTTCGGCAGGCCGACGTGACATCTGCGCAGCGGCGGCACTGATGCTGGAGGCACCGGCCCACTTCGGCCGGCCCCAGCCCTGCCATCCTTGGAGCCTGCCATGACCTTTGCATCCCTGTTGAAGACACATGTCGTCCCCCCGCGTCTGCAGGCCGGGCTGGTTGCCGCGTGCGTGGCGTTCGCCGCCGCCGCGGCACCGGCACGGGCAGGCGAGGGCGTGGCGCCGCTGGTATTTGAACCGTATGCCTTGGAGACGCAGAAGCATGGCACGATCGCCGCCGAGGCGGCGTATCTGGAGGTGCCGCGCCGGCACGCGCAGCCAGACGGACCCCGCATGCGCCTGCGGGTGGTTCGGCTGCGCGCCACCGGTGGCGACGGTCGCGCCGCGCCGGTGGTGTACCTGGCCGGCGGGCCCGGCGGGTCGGGTATCGGCACCGCACGCGGGCCGCGTTGGCCGGTGTTCGACCAGGTCCGGCGCGAGACCGACGTGCTGCTGCTTGATCAGCGTGGCGCCGGACAGTCCGAGCCGCCGCCGGCGTGCCCGCATTCGCACACCTTCGAGGATGCGCAGCCGCTCCAGCGCGAGGCCACGCTGGCGGCCCTGCGCGACACGGCCGCCCGCTGCGTCGCGTACTGGAAACAGGCCGGCGTCGACCTGGGCGCTTACACCACGGCCGAAAGCGCGGGCGATATCGACGGCCTGCGCCGTGCACTGGGTGTGCGCAAGCTCAGCCTGTGGGGCATGAGCTATGGCACCCACCTGGCGCTGGCCACGGTGCGCCTGCACGGCGAAGGGCTGGAGCGGGTGGTGCTGATGGGCAGCGAAGGGCCCGACGACACGCTGAAGCTGCCGATGGCCGCCGATGCGCTGCTGGCCGACCTCGGCACCGAGGCGGCAGCGGCCGGGTTCGAGGACCTCACCGGCGCGGTCACCCGCGTGCTGGCCGCGCTGCGCGAACACCCGCAGCAGGCGCGCAGCCTGATGCACCCGGACCGGCAGGTGATGATCGGCGCCTACGACCTGCAGCTTGCCTTGGCGGCCATGCTGGGCCGACGCACCACCCAGCAGTGGATCCCGTTCGCCCTGCGCCAGGCCGAACGGGGCGACTACCGCCCGTTGGCCGACATCGTTCTGTTCCTGCGCGGTGAACTGGGTGCATTCGGGGCGATGCCGCTGGCGATGGACGTGGCGTCCGGGCAGAGCCCGCAGCGCCGCGCCCTGGTCGAGCAGCAGGCGCGCCGCAGCCTGTTCGGCGATGCGTTGAACTTCCCGTTCCCGGCCATGGCCGATGGCCTGGGCCTGGTCGACCTGGGCGAGGGCTTCCGTGCGCCGTTGCACAGCGATGTGCCGGTGCTGTTCATCAGCGGCACGCTGGACGGGCGCACCCCGCCGGCCAATGCCGACGCGCTGCGGCCGGGGTTCGGTCACAGCACCGCGCTGTTGGTTCGCGGGGCAAGCCATGACAATGAGATGTGGCTGGGCAATCCGGCCATCGCCGCCACCATCACCACCTTCCTTGCCGGCGGCGTGGTCCACGATGCGGAGCTGACCCTGGCACCGCCGGTATTCGTGACCAGCAACGAGGCACTGTTGGCTTCGTTTCCGCGATGAACGGTGGCGCTCCGCCGCCGGCCTTGTCGGCGCGCCGGCAGCGCCTGTAGAGTCGGCTCTCGCCGCCATCGGATCCGGTGCGGCAGGGCGCCGGTATCGCCCCGTGCGGACGGCAATGGACACGGAATGTCCAGGCCGGGGCCGCAGCGCGGACCGGTGGCAAACAGGCGCACTTCGCCAAGGGGACTTGGGATGGAGCTTCTCGGTTTCTTCGTGGTGTTTCTGCTGTGCATGGGCCTGGCAAAGGCCGTCAACGCGATCCGCGGCAGGCTGACCGTCAATGGCGCCGCGATCCATCTGCTGCTCACCCTTATCTTCGCCGTCTACATCGTGGTGACGGCGGTGCGCGCGGACCTGCCACCCGGTGCCTTCGGTTATGCGCTGGGGTACGCGCTGACGCCGGCCCTGCTGGTGGGCGCGCTGGCCGCGTTCTTTGTCTTCAGGTTCCGCGCCGACAAGGCCGACCAGGCACGGGTTCAGCGGTTGCGCGAGCAGCGTCTGCGCGCCGGTGCGGACCGGGCCGCGCAATGAACAGCCAGCAATTGGTTGCCGCGCTGGAAGCGTACGTGCAGGACGCGGCGACGGACGCGAGCGCCGGCCTACACCGTCCAGCCACTCTCGCCAGCGGCCTGGTGCATCAACTGATCCAGCTGCCGCAGCGCCCGGTGCAGTTCCTGCCGGCTGCCTGCGGCCCCCAGTGAGATCCGCACCGCGTCGTTGATCGCCACCCCGTCCGGGGTGAACGCCGATGACGGCGCGATGCCCAGTCCCTGCAGGCGGGCGGCATGGGTGAGGCTGGCGTCGGTCCAGTACGCGGGCAGGCGGCACCACGCGTGCACGCCCGCGCAGTGTTGCAGGAACTGCGGGGACAGCGCCGACTGGGCCAGGTAACGGCGCTCGGCCGCCTCGCACTGTACCAGGCCGAGCAGGGCGTTGGCCGAACCGTCCAGGATCACCTGGGTCACCAGCGCGTTCATCAGTGGCGGCGCCATCAGATTGACGGCACGCAGCGCATCAAGCACGCCCTGCCGTGCAACGCCGTCGGGCAGGTGCACGAATGCGGTGTGCAGGCCCGGGCTGAGGCATTTGGACAGGGTGGAGATGTAGCAGGTGTGCTGCGGCGCCAACAGGGCCAGGGGAGCCGGAGCGTCGTCGACCAGCAGCCAGTACGGGTCGTCTTCGACCAGGCACAGGTCCTGGCCGCGCAGCACCTCGGCCAGCGCCATCCGGCGTGCTTCGGGCATGGTGCGCGCGGTGGGGTTCTGCGCAGTGGGGTTGAGGTAGACCACGCGCGCACCGCTGGCACGTGCCTGGCGACGCAGCGCGCTGGGCAGCATGCCGTGCGCGTCGCACTCCACCACCTGCAGCGTGCGCTGCAGCACGCGCGCGGCATGCAGCAGGCCCGGGTACACCAACGGCTCGCACAGGATCGTGTCACCGGCACGGGTGAGCGCCAGCAGCAGCGCCGACAGCGCGGCCTGCGCCCCTTCGGTGACCACCAGCTGCTGTAGATCGCGCTTGCCCAGCATCGGTTTGAGCCATTGCTGAGCCGCCAGGTGGTCGGCGCGGCTGCCGCCGCCGACGTGGTACGTCATCAGGTTGCCCGCATCGCTGCGGGTAAGCACCGTGGACAGCCCCCGCTGCAGCATGTCCGCCACCTGGCCGCCGCCGGGGCTGGGCGGCAGGTTCATGCCCAGGTCCACCAGCTGGGCCAGCTCCACCCGCGGCGGGGCGACGAACGACCCCAATGGGCCGCGTGCATCGATCAGGCCGCGCTTGCGTGCCTCGGTGAACGCGCGGGTGACGGTGGTCAGGTCCACGCCCAGTTCGCCGGCCAGGCGGCGTTGGGCGGGGAGGCGCTGGCCGGGGCGCAGCGTGCCGGACCAGATCGCGCGTTCCAGTGCCTGCACGATGCGCAGATAGACCGGCCCGTGGCCGTCGGCGATGAGGGTGTTCCAGTGCATCGGCGCATCTTACGCCCGGGTGCGCAGGCGGCTGCGACAGTGTGTCGCATCATGTATGGATCATGTCGTTGCCTAACGTACGCGACTGCGGCGGGCACCCCCCATGCATATCGGTCATGCAGGGGAGTGTCCGCCACTTTTCATGATCCGGGCCGCCCGGCCCGGCACTGCGTTGGAAGGGCCGTCCCGCATGAACCCCGCTACACAACACGCTCGCCGCGCCACGCTGGCCGCCCGAGCCCGCGCCGGACGCTGGTTCGGCATGGCAGCCCTGCTGCCGCTGCTCACCGGGTGCAGGAACCTGGAACTGTTCAACCCCATGGGCAGCATTGCCGAGCAGGAGATGCAGCTGATCCTGGTCTGTACCGGGCTGATGCTGCTGGTGGTGATCCCGGTGATCGCGCTCACGTTGTACTTCGCCTGGCGCTACCGAGAGGGCAATACCAAGGCCACCTATGCACCGGACTGGTCGCATTCGACCGCCATCGAAGTGGTGGTGTGGACGATCCCGTGCCTGATCATCGTGGTACTGGCGGTGCTGATCTGGAAGAGCACCCACGCCCTGGACCCTTACAGGCCGATTGAATCGGACAAGGCGCCGCTGCGTGTGGAAGTGGTGGCGTTGAACTGGAAGTGGCTGTTCATCTACCCCGACTACAACGTGGCCACCGTCAACGAGCTGGTGATGCCGGTGGACAGGCCGGTGGCGTTCAAGCTGACCTCCGAGTCGATGATGAATGCCTTCTTCGTGCCGCAGCTGGGCAGCATGGTCTACACCATGGCCGGCATGCAGACCCGGCTGCATCTGATCGGGCACACGCCGGGCACCTATGCCGGGATGTCCTCGGCCTACAGCGGTGCCGGCTTCTCGGACATGAAGTTCCCCGCGCGCGTGGTCACCGACGCCGACTTCAGCACGTGGCTGGCGCAGGCCCGTGGCAGCGGCGACCACCTCGGCGCGGCGCGCCTGGCCGAGCTGGAGGTGCCAACCCACGGTTCGCCGCTGCTGCGCTTTGCCGGCGTGGATACCGGCCTGTTCGACAGCATCGTGCGCCGCCACGGCGGCATGCCCGATGACGAGATCTGCCTGCCGGGCGAGGCGCCCGGGGCGAAAACCCAACTCGTGAGCCTGGCCGCGCCTGCCAGCCGTACCGCGGAGAACTGATTGTGCTTGGAAAGTTGAACCTCGAAGCGATTCCCTACCACGACCCGATCATCATGTCGGCGCTGGCGGGCTCGCTGCTGCTCGGCGTGGCGATCATCGCGGCGATCACGTACTACAGGAAGTGGGGCTACCTCTGGACCGAGTGGATCACCTCGGTGGACCACAAGAAGATCGGCGTGATGTACATCCTGCTGGCGCTGGTCATGCTGGTGCGCGGCTTCGCCGATGCGCTGATGATGCGTGCCCAGCAGGCGATCGCCGCCAACGACGCGGCCGGCTACCTGCCACCGGAGCACTACGATCAGATCTTCACCGCGCACGGGGTGATCATGATCTTCTTCGTGGCGACCCCGCTCATCGTGGGCCTGATGAACATCGTGGTGCCGCTGCAGATCGGCGCGCGCGACGTGGCGTTCCCGTTCGTCAACTCGCTCAGCTTCTGGCTGTCGGCGGTGGGTGCGGTGCTGGTGATGCTGTCGATGTTCGTGGGCGACTTCGCGGCCACCGGCTGGGTCGCCTATCCGCCGCTGTCGGGCATCCAGTACAGCCCCACGGTCGGTGTGGACTACTACATCTGGTCGCTGCAGGTATCGGGCATCGGCACCACGCTGACCGGCCTGAACTTCATCGTCACCATCCTCAAGATGCGTGCGCCGGGCATGGACCTGATGAAGATGCCGGTGTTCACCTGGACCGCGTTGATCACCAACATCCTGATCGTGGCGATCTTCCCGGTGCTTACCGCCACGCTGGTGCTGCTGTCGATGGACCGCTACTTCGGCATGCACTTCTTCACCAATGACGCCGGCGGCAACGCCATGATGTACGTCAACCTGATCTGGATCTGGGGCCACCCGGAAGTGTACGTGCTGATCCTGCCGTGCTTTGGCGCGTTCTCGGAGATCATCGCCACCTTCTCGGGCAAGCCGCTGTTCGGCTACCGCTCGATGGTGTACGCCACCTGCTCGATCGGCGTGCTGTCCTTCTTCGTGTGGCTGCACCACTTCTTCACCATGGGTTCGGGCGCCAACGTCAATGCCTTCTTCGGCATCATGACCTCGATCATCTCCATCCCCACCGGGGTGAAGCTGTTCAACTGGCTGTTCACCATGTACCGCGGCCGCATCCGTTACCACTCCTCCACGATGTGGACCATCGGCTTCATGGTCACCTTCGCCATCGGCGGCATGACCGGTGTGATGCTGGCCATCCCGGGCGCGGATTTCGTGCTGCACAACAGCCTGTTCCTGATCGCCCACTTCCATAACGTGATCATCGGCGGCGTGGTGTTCGGCTGCCTGGCCGGAATCACCTTCTGGTTCCCCAAGGCGTTCGGTTTCACCCTCAACGAGCGCTGGGGCAAAGTGTCGTTCTGGTGCTGGCTGGTCGGCTTCTACCTGGCCTTCATGCCGCTGTACGTACTGGGCTTCAAGGGCATGACCCGGCGCATGAACCATTACGGTGTGGAGGGTTACCAGCCGTGGCTGATCGTGGCCGCCATCGGCGCGCTGGTGATCGCGGCCGGGATCGCGGCGATGTTCATCCAGTTCTATGTGAGCGTGCGTGACCGCAAGGCCAACATGGACCGCACCGGCGACCCGTGGAATGCACGCAGCCTGGAGTGGGCCACGTCCTCGCCGCCGCCGTTCTACAACTTCGCCACGCTGCCCACGATCACCTCGCTGGAACAGCATTGGGACGACAAGCAGCACGGCCGTGCCTGGCAGCGCCCGGGGCATTACGAGGACATCCACATGCCGCGCAACACCGCCTCCGGCGTGGTGATTTCGGTGTTCAGCCTGGTGCTGTGCTTTGCCCTGGTCTGGCACATGTGGGCACTGGCGGTGGTCGGGCTGGTCGGGGTGATCGCCACCTTCGTGCTGCGCTCCTACGACCGTGACGTGGACTATTACGTGCCCGCCGCCGAGGTGAAGCGCATCGAAGAGGCGCACGTGGCGCAGCTGCAAGGAGTGAAGGCATGAGCGGCGATACCCTGGCAGCCACGGCGCACGCGCCGCTGCACGCAGGTCACCCTGGCGACCACGCGCACCACGATGACGGCAGCAAGACCGTGGTCGGGTTCTGGATGTACCTGATGGGCGATTGCCTGATCTTCGCCGTGCTGTTTGCCACCTTCGGCGTCCTGCTCAACGGGACGGCCGACGGCCCCAGTGGCAAGGCGCTGTTCAAGCTGGGCTTCGTGCTCTCCGAGACGGTGGTGCTGCTGCTCAGCAGCTTCACCTTCGGGGTGGCCATGCTCGGCATGCAGGCCGGCAGGCGCAACCAGGTGGTGGGCTGGCTGGCGGCCACCGGGTTGCTGGGGGCAGTGTTCATCGGCATGGAGCTGTACGAGTTCGCCGAGCTGATCCATGAAGGCGCGACCCCGGACGTGAGTGCCTATCTGTCGGCGTACTTCACCCTGGTGGCCACCCACGGCCTGCACGTCACCTTCGGCCTGCTGTGGCTGGCCATCATGATCCACCAGGTGCTGAAGTTCGGCCTGGACGGCATCGTGCGCCGCAGGCTGGCCTGCCTGAGCCTGTTCTGGCACTTCCTGGACCTGATCTGGATCTGTGTCTTCACCTTCGTCTACCTGCGGGAGTTCGTATGAGCCCGGATGTCTCGGCAACCGACCACGGTGGCGGCCACGCCACCCTCAAGGGCTATGTCATCGGCCTGCTGTTGTGCCTGCTGCTTACCGGCGCTTCGTTTGCCGTGGTGATGACCGGGTGGGTGCCGCAGCCGCTGCGCCTGACCGCCATCGTGGCGCTGTGCGTGGTGCAGCTGGTGGCACAGCTGGTGCTGTTCCTGCACATCGGTGCCGGCCGCAGTCAGCGCGAGAACACCGGGATCTTCCTGTGCACTGCCTTCCTGATCGCCATCGTGGTGGCCGGCTCGCTGTGGGTCATGCACAACGCGACCCAGAACATGATGCCGATGCAGGCATGAGCAGGGTGATGACACGCACGATGCAGGCCGCCGCGCTGGCACTGCTGTTGTGGCAGGGCGTCGGCCGGGCCGACGCGGCCGCAGCGGCGCCGCAACCGCGCGCGACGGTCATCGCCAGCGAAGCCTGGATCCGCCTGCCGCCGCCGGCGGCGGGCGTGGCCGCCGGGTATGTGGAGCTGCACAACGGCGGTGGCGACGATCGCCTGGTCGGGGCCAGTGCCGCCGGCTTTGGTCAGGTGCAGATCCATGCGATGCGCATGCAGGGCGAGGTCATGCGCATGCAGGTGCTGGCCGATGGCCTGGCCCTGCCTGCGGGCCGAACCACCTCGCTGCAGCCGGGTGGCTACCACCTGATGCTGATGCTGCCCAAGCGGCCCCTGCAGGACGGCCAGCACGTGCGGGTGCGCCTGCAACTGGCCCGCGCTGGCGAGCAGAACGTGGACTTCGTGGTCCGCGACGGGATGGGACAGGCCGCGCACGGCGCCGGGGCAGGGCGGTGAGGCGGCGCGGCCGCACGTTGCTGTCGGGGCTGGCACTGCTGGCGCTGCTGGCCGGTTGCAGCCAGGACGCCGCGCCGATCATGGGCCAGTCCGCGCTGGCGTCGGTGGCGCTGCACAGCAGCGATGGCCGCACGGTATCGATCAGCGCATTGCGCGGCAAGCCGACGCTGCTGTTCTTCGGCTTCACCCACTGCCCGGAAGTCTGCCCGTTGAGCCTGGTCAAGGCGGTGCAGCTCAAGCGCCGGCTCGGCCCGCTCGCTGCCGACCTGCAGGTGGTCTTCGTGACGGTCGATCCGCAACGCGATACGCCGGCGCACCTGCGCCAGTATCTGGCTGCGTTCGACCCGGCGTTCATCGGCCTGTCCGGCGACGAAGCCGGCACCCGGGCGGTCGCGGAGAGCCTGGGCGTGAGCTACCAGCGGGTGGGCGACGGCGAGGCGGCCACGTTTGAACACACCGCCTCGTGGTTCCTGCTCGGTGCCGATGGCACGCTGCAGGACGTGCTGGGTTACGCGCTCAGCGATGCGCAGATGGATGCCAGGGTGCGCACGCGCCTGACTGCCAGTGGCGGCTGATGCGGACCGCCGGCGACGATGCCGGCCAGGCTGCGTCGGATGCGGCCACACCTGCAGGCCGGGCCGCGGCATGCGCGGCTAGGGCGCGACGGCCCGCAATTCCCAGCAGGCCGCGGTGAAGCTCACCTCGTCGCCGCTCACGAACGGCGCAAACGCCTGCTCGACCACCGCCAGTATTTCTGCACGCCGGCCGGGATCCATCTGTGGGTCACGCAACGCCGCCCCTACCGGCCCCAGCAGCCCCAGGTACGTGCGCAGCTCGGTGATGCTGATGGTGCAGCGCGCATCCACGGGCACCAGCTCGATCGCGTCCCAGCCGCTGTCGGCCAGGATGCGCGTTACCCGGCGGGCATCGGCGAAGGCGAACTGCCCGGGTGCGTCCGGCGCCCGCGTCGGCAGCGCCAGCAGCGGTGCGGCGGCGCGCTCGGCGGTGGTCATGAACGGGTTCTGCCCGGCGTCGCGCCAGGCCAGCGCCTGCAGCGCGCCACCCGCGCGGGTGGCCTGGCGCAGGTTGGCGAACGCGCGCACGGGTTGGTCGAAAAACATGACCCCGAAGCGCGAGACGATGCGGTCCAGCGCGGCCGGCGCCAATCCCGGCTGCTGCGCATCGGCCACCGCGAAGCTCACCGGCAGCTGGCTGCCCGCCACCCGCTGCGCCGCGCACCGGATCATCGGCGCGGAGATGTCCACGCCGGTGCAATGGCCCCCGGGCCCGAGCCGTGCCGCGATGGCCAGGCTGACCGCGCCGGTGCCGCAGCCCACGTCCAGCACCTGACCGGGCCACTGCAGCTCGACGGCATCGGCCAAGTGCGCGGCCAGGGCCGCGAACATCCGGTCCAGCAGCGCCTGTGCCTGCACCCAGGCGTGCCCGGAAGGCCCGTTCCACAGGGCGTGTTGGGGAGAGTCGCTCATGGGCGTACTTGCCAGCGGGGAGGGGAGTGCGCACTCTGCCACTTCAAGTGCACTTGAGGTCAAGCGATGCGTGAGCTGGATATCGGCGAGGTCGCCCGGCGCTCGGGGCTGGCCGCCTCGGCGCTGCGCCATTACGAGCACAAAGGGCTGATCGCTCCGGTCGGGCGGCGCGGCCTGCGCCGGGTGTACAGCGAAGACGTGCTGGAACGGCTGGCGCTGGTCGCGCTGGGGCGCGCGGCCGGGTTGTCGCTGCAGGCGATCGCGCCGATGCTGGGGGGCGCGGGCGGCAGCGGTATCGATCGCGCGGCGCTGGCCGCCAGGGCCGACGCGCTGGATCGCAGCATCGTACAGATGGGCGCGATGCGCGACGGGCTGCGCCATGCTGCGGCATGCAAGGCGCCCAGCCACCTGCAATGCCCGCGCTTCCGGGCGCTGCTGCGCCTGGCGCGGCCCACGCTCAAGCGCTGAAGGTATCCAGCAGCAGCTTGAGGTTGAGCACCAGGATGACCGCGGCGATCGCCCAGGACAGCGCGATCAGCCAGCGCGGCGCGACCAGCGCCCCCATCTTTGCCTTGTCCGACACAAAACGCACCAGCGGGACCACCGCGAATGGCAACTGCATCGACAGCAGCACCTGGCTGAGCACCAGCAGGCGCGCGGTGCCCTGCTCGCCGGACACCGCCGTGACGATCACCACCGGCACGATGGCGATGCCACGGGTGATCAGCCGTCGTGCCCACGGGGCGATGCGCAGGCGCAGGAAGCCTTCCATCACGATCTGCCCGGCCAGCGTGGCGGTCACGGTGGAGTTGATGCCCGAGGCCAGCAGTGCCACCGCGAACAGCGTCGAGGCCAGGCCCACGCCCAGCATCGGTGCCAACAGTTCGTAGGCCTGCTCGATCTCCTGCACGTCGGTGCGGCCATGCGCGTGGAAGACCGCCGCGGCCAGGATCAGGATCGAGGCGTTGATGAACAACGCCAGCATCAGTGCGATGGTGCTGTCGGTGACTGCCCAGCGCAGCGCGCTGCGGCGGCCCTGGTCGGTACGCGGATAGGCCCGGGTCTGCACGATGGACGAATGCAGGTACAGGTTGTGCGGCATCACCGTGGCGCCGATGATGCCGATGGCCAGGTACAGGGCGTGCGGGTTGGTGACCACCTCGGCGCGGGGAATGAAGCCACCCAGCACGGCCTGCAGGGGCGGTGCGGCGAAGGCGATCTGGATGGCGAAGCAGGCGAAGATCACCAGCAGCAGCGCGATCACGAACGCTTCCAGGGCACGGAAGCCACGGTTCATCAGCCACAGCACCAGCACCACGTCGATGGCGGTGATGATCGCCCCGGCCAGCAGCGGGATGCCGAACAGCAGCTTCAGTGCGATCGCGGTACCGATCACCTCGGCCAGGTCGCAGGCGATGATCGCGATCTCGCACAGCACCCACAGGCACAGATTCACCGGCCTGGAGTAATGGTCGCGGCAGGCCTGGGCCAGGTCGCGCCCGGTGGCGATGCCCAGCCGCGCCGACAGTCCCTGCAGCACGATGGCCATCAGGTTGGAGAGCAGGATCACCGACAGCAGCAGGTAGCCGAACCGGGCGCCGCCGGCGAGGTCGGTGGCCCAGTTGCCCGGGTCCATGTACCCCACCGAGACCATGTAGCCGGGCCCGAGGAAGGCCAGCAGGCGGAACCACCAATGCCCGCCGCGCGGTACCGCGACGCTGGCGTTCATGGCGCCCAGGCTGGGTGTTTGGCCGGACGAAGACGGCCAGGCAGGGGTCTGTTCGGGGCGGCGTTGGATGTCCACGGCCGCAATATAGCAGAGGCTATGTTTGCAAGGCTTTGCAATTACGGGCCATCCCATGACGGCCACCGGCCGCCCCCTCAACGGGGAGGAGCGGGCCGGATACGCATGCCATGGGTGTGCGGCAGGCAGGCCTTCATCGCATCGATGAAGGCGCGCAGCCGGCTCGGAATCTGCCGGGCCGACGGGTACACCAGGTGCACCGGCAGCGGCGGTGCCTCGCGCTCGGGCAGCAGGCGCAGCAGTCGGCCCGCGCGCAGGTCATCGCTGACCAGCCACGCCGACACCAGCGCCGCGCCCAACCCGGCCAGCGCCGCCTGGCGCACCACGAACAGGTTGTCGGTGAGCAGCCGCGGCTGGATGTCGACCTGCAGCGCCGGGCCGCCATCGGCCCCCAGCAGGGTGACGCGCTCGCGGTAGTAGGTGGTCAGCGCGATCCATGGCAGCGTGCCCGGCAACGCCGGGTCGCGCACATCGGCCGCGGCCACCAGGGCCGGCGCGGCAACCGCGATACGCGGCACTTCGGCCAGTGGCACGGCGATCAGGTGCGGGGCATCCACTGCACCCACCCGGATCGCGCAGTCGATGCCCTCGGCAATGAAGTCCGGATGGCGGTCTTCCAGCATCCACTCCAGGGTGACCTGCGGGTAGCGCGCCAGGAACTGCAGCATCGGGTCCAGCAGCTGGGCCTGCCCGAAGGCGTGCGGCACCACCACGCGCAGGCGCCCGCGCGGCACGTCAACTTCACCGCGCAGGTCGGCCTGGATCGCCTCCCAGTCGGCCACCAGCGACTGCGCATGCACGAAACAGCGTTCGCCGTCGTCGGTGAGCGTCATGCGGTGGGTCGAGCGTTTGAGCAGCTGCAGGCCGAACAGCCGCTCCAGCGCCTGCAGGCGTCGGCTCACGGTGGGCTGGGTGGTGCCCAGCTGCACGGCAGCCGCCGACAGGCTGCCGCTTTCAACGATGCGTACGAAGGTGCGCAGCAGGTCGATACGGTCGGCACCGGCAGCAGTGACTGGGTTGGTCATGCGAATCACGTATAGGCGATATGTGCGCCAGCCTACTACACAGGCGGGTGTTCAAGGCAGATGCTGGCGCCATCGTCTTCCTACTTGGAACTGCTCATGTCCAGTATGCATATCCCGGCCGTGGTACCGGCCACGCACGCGGTGGCGCCGCGCCTGATCCTGGCCATGGCGGCCGGGGCCGGCTTTTCGGTCGCCTCGATCTACTACAGCCAGCCGATGCTCGGGGTGATCGGCCCTGATCTCGGCGCGGCCCCCGCCGCCACCGGCATGGTGCCCACGCTGACCCAGCTAGGCTACGCGCTCGGGATCCTGCTGCTGGCCCCGCTGGGCGACCGCGTCGACCGGCGCCGGCTGATTCTGACCAAGGCCGTGTTGCTGGCGCTGGTGCTGGCCGCCGCCGCACTTGCCGGCAGCCTGCCGACCCTGCTGCTGGCCAGCCTGCTG
>DJBL01000058.1:399-737 GCA_002435595.1 Stenotrophomonas maltophilia | reverse complement strand
CTGCTGCTGGCCAGCCTGCTGATCGGGGTGACCGCGACGCTGGCCCAGGACGTGGTACCGGCTGCGGCCAGCCTGGCACCGGCGGCCGAGCGCGGCAGCGTGGTCGGCAAGGTGATGACCGGGTTGCTGCTGGGCATCCTGCTCTCGCGCGTGGCCAGCGGGTTGGTCGCGCAATGGCTGGGGTGGCGCAGCATGTTCGCCCTGGCGGCGGTCTCGGTGGTGCTGATCGCCATTGCACTGGCGCGCGCGTTGCCGCGTTTCGCCCCTACCACCACGCTGGGCTACCCGGCGCTGCTGGGCTCGCTGGCAGCCTTGTGGCGCGGGCAACCGGCGCTGCG
>DJBL01000058.1:0-177 GCA_002435595.1 Stenotrophomonas maltophilia | reverse complement strand
GCGCGGGCAACCGGCGCTGCGTCGGGCGGTGTTCGCGCAGGGGTTGCTGGCGGTGGGGTTCAGTGCGTTCTGGTCGACCCTGGCGCTGATGCTGCACAGCCGCTACCAGGTGGGCAGCGCGGTGGCCGGTGCATTCGGCATCGCCGGCGCCGCCGGTGCGCTGGCCGCGCCGCTGGC
>DJBL01000135.1:376-35198 GCA_002435595.1 Stenotrophomonas maltophilia | reverse complement strand
GGCAGGTCGCGGCAGGCCACGGCCCAGGGCCGTGGCGGCGGGGATCGGGCGCGGCGGCACCCAGGCGGCGGCGATCAGCCGAACGCGGCCTGCATGTTGGCCACGGTCGGGCTCAGGATGACCCCGCGCTCGGTCACGATGGCGTCGATCAGGCTGCCCGGGGTGACGTCGAACACCGGGTTCCAGGCGGCAATGCCCTCGGCCACGGTGCGCGTGCCCCCTACCCCGTACAGCTCGCCCGGGTCGCGCTGCTCGATCTCGATCTGCTCGCCATCGGCGGTCTCCATGTCCACCGTGGAGGACGGCGCCACCACCATGAACTTGACCCCGTGGTGGCGGGCGGCGATGGCCAGCTGGTAGGTGCCGATCTTGTTGGCGGTATCGCCATTGGCGCAGATGCGGTCGGCACCCACGATCACCCACTGCACCGCCCCGGTCTTCATCAGGTGCGAGGCGGCCGAATCGGCGATCAGGGTGGCGTCGATGCCGTCCTGCTGCAGTTCCCACACGGTCAGCCGCGCGCCCTGCAGCCACGGCCGGGTTTCGCCGGCGAAGACCTTGGCGATGCGGTGCTGGGCCATGCCGGCGCGGATCACGCCCAGCGCGGTGCCGAAGCCGGCGGTGGCCAGCGAGCCGGTGTTGCAGTGGGTCAGCACGCCGCTGCCGGCCTCGATCAGGCCAGCGCCCAGTGCGCCCATGTGCCGGTTGGCGGCCAGGTCCTCGTCGGCGATGGCCTGGGCCTGGTTGACCAGCACCTGGCGCCAGTCGGCGCCGGCCGGGGCCAGCGCGCGGCGCATGCGGGCCAGCGCCCAGGCCAGGTTTACCGCGGTCGGGCGCGATGCATTCAGGCGCTGCAGGGCCGGCTCCAGCTTCAGCAGCGCCTGCGCGCCATCGTCGGCCTGGACCGCGTTGGCCGCCAGCACCACGCCCCAGGCGGCGGCAATGCCGATCGCCGGTGCGCCGCGCACGGTCAGCGCGTGGATGGCCTCGGCCACCGCGTCGCTGTCGCGGCACTCCACGTGCTCCACCACGAACGGCAGCTTGCGCTGGTCGAGCAGTTGCAGGGAATCGCCGGTCCACAGGATCGGGCGGATATGGTCGTAGCGGGCGTAGTCGATGTCGGTGGATGCGTTCATCGCATCATTGTAGCGGCGCCACGGCGCACCGCCATATTGCCGCTCAGTTGACCTGGAACTCGGCCCGGCAGCCGTTGTCCACCCACACGCCGCGCGCATCCCAGCCCCAGCCGCGGCCCTCTTCGCAGGGGCTACCGGAAAGCTGCCTGGACAGGCGCACGCTCTTGCCGATGGTGGCCCCGCAGAAGCGCCGCTGGCGTGATTTGGATTCGCAGACCAGCGTGCGTGGCACATCCAGGAAGCCGGAGCCGTCGGTGGCGCCGATCTCGAAATCGCCCTGGCAGCCGCGGGTCACCCACACTTCATTGCGACGCACGCCCCAGCTGTGGCCTTCGCGGCAAGGCATCGAGGACAGCTGGCGCAGCAGCCGCACCGGCGCGCCCTGCAACACCACCGGACAATTCTGCGGGCGGCCGTTGGATTCGCAACGCAGCACCCGGCGCACATTGCGCGCCTGCCCGGCCTGCGCCGCACCGGCGGCGACACGGCTGCGGAACTCGGCCCGACAGCCCAGCGTCACCCACACCCCGGAGCGGTCGGTGCCCCATTCGGTGCCACGCACACAGCTGTTGTCGGACAACTGGCGGATCAGGTCCACGCCGTTGGCCACCGGCATGTCGCAGTGCACCCACTCCATGTCACGCGATTCGCAGCGCACCACCTGGCCGGCGTAACCGGTCTCGGCGGCGCTGGTGCTCAACGGCAACGCCACGCCGCACAGCACCAGCGTCCACCACGACCGCGTCCAGCGCGGCGCGCTCCATGAGGGCAGGTCGGCAACATCCAACAGCTTCATCAACACAATCCCCGCCGCACCTGAACGATCACATGACCACCTTCGGACATCCGGTGTGATCAGAGCATCATCATGCAGGCCGCGCAAGACACCCGTGCGACGGAAACCGGCGCAAATGGCCGGCATACCCGTTCAGGCGCGTGCGAACGCGATGGCCAGAACGTCGGCAATCCGACCGGTGCGGTTCATCGCCATCAGCAGCCGGTCCACGCCCACGGCCACGCCGGCACAGGGCGGCAGCGTCGGCAGCGCGGCAAGCAGCGCTTCGTCCAACGGCGGCAGCACGTCGCCACGGGCACGGCGCGTGGCATGGTCGCGTTCGAAGCGCGCGCGCTGTTCAGCGGCGTCGTTCAGCTCGTGATAGCCGTTGGCCAGCTCCACCGGGCCCAGGTACAACTCGAACCGTTCAGCCAGCGGCGGCGTGCCCGGCCGCACCCGCGCCAGCGCCGCCTGGCTGGCCGGCCAGTCGTGCACCACCGTCATGCGGTCGTCATCGAAGTGCGGCTGGATGCAATGGGTCATCAGCAGGTCCAGCCAGTCATCGCGGGTGAGCCCGTCGGCGTCGATGTGCACGCCCGCCAGCGGCGCCTGCAGCTGCGCCAGGCTCGCGTCGAACGGATCCACGCCCAGCTGCTGCTGGTACAGCCGGCGGTAGTCGATCACCTGCAGCGTGGCCGTGCGCTGCACCAGGCCGAGTGCGGCGCGCACCAGCGCGGCGGCCTCCTCGATCAGGCGGTGGTGATCCCAGCCCACGCGGTACCACTCCAGCATGGTGAACTCGGGATTGTGGCGGCCACCGGCCTCGCCATTGCGGAACACCCGACCCAGCTCGTAGCAGTCGCCCACGCCAGCGGCGAGCAGGCGCTTGAGCGGGTATTCCGGCGAGGTACGCAGCCAGCGCTCGGCGCTGCCGGCATCGACGTGGCCACTGAAGCGGGTCTGGAAACTGTCGATGTTGGGCTCGGTGTTACCGGCCGCCGACAGGATCGGGGTTTCCACTTCCAGTACGTCGCGCTCGGCGAAGAAGGTGCGGATCAGCGCGTTGAGCGCGGCGCGCTGGCGCAGGGCGGCGATCATCGGCGCGCGTCCTTCAGGCGCTGCGCCAACGGCAGGGTGAGCAGGTCGCGGGTGTCGTCCACGTAGCCGGTGGCCAGGTACAGGCGCCGCGCCAGCTCGTTGTGGTGGTTTACCTCCAGGCGCATGCGCTCCACGCCGCGTGCATTGGCGCGCTGTTCGACAATGGCCAGGGCCTGCTTGCCACGGCCACGGCCGCGCGCGGCATGGCTGAGGTAGAGCTCGTCGAGCAGCGCATAGTGGCCGCCCTGCTCCAGGCTGAAGCCCATCGCCAGCGCGGCATAGCCCACCACGCCGCCCGCCTCGTCCAGCCACAGCAGCACTTCGCCGTTGCGCGGGTCTTCCAGCAGCGCGGCCAGCGCGACGCGGACCCGCGTATCGTCGAAGTCGAGCTGGTCTTCGGCGTAGAACGCGCGCATCAGCCCGATCAGCAGGTCGGTGTCGGCCACGGTGGCCAGGCGGAAGTCGAGGACGGCAGTGTGCATGGGGTTCTCCGGTGATGCGGGACGGCGGGGCGCACCGGCCCCGCCGTGGGTTCAGTGCTGGGCCAGGAAAGCGACCAGGCGGTCTTCGTCCCACACCTCGATGCCCAGTTCCCCGGCCTTGGCGAGCTTGGACCCGGCCTCGGTGCCGGCCACCACGAACGCGGTCTTCTTGGAGACGCTGCCGGACACCTTGGCGCCCAGCGCTTCCAGCCGCGCCTTGGCCTCGTCACGGGTCATCCGGGCCAGCGTGCCGGTCAGCACCACGGTCTGGCCATCCAGCGGGCCTGCCACCTGCTCGGTCTGCTCCGGCGCGCGGGCCAGCAGCGTATGGCGGTCCGCGTCGGCCTTGAGCAGCATCTGTGCATGGCCGTCGCGGTCCAGCCAGTCGGCCAGGCCAAGCGCGACTTCGTTGGGCAGGCCGGCCGCCACGAAACGCACGGGCTCGGCGTCCACCAGCGCGGCCGCATCGGGCAGTACGGCGGTGAGCTTTTCGGCGCGCAGGCGGGTGATGCCGGGAATCTCGGCCTCTACCAGCAGCTGGGCGAAGTCCAGGCCGTCGCGCAGCTTGGCCGACGGCGCGTGGGTGTCGCCGATGCGCACCTGCCCCACCTGCAGCAGCGCGTCGATGGCGTCCTGGTTGCCGGACTGCTCGAAGAAGTGGCCCAGCGAGCGCGCCACTTCCCCGCCGATGTCCGGCACGCGCTTGAACAGCGGCCACGGCAGGTGACGGATCAACTCCAGATCCCCGAACCAGCTGGCCAGGGCCTTGGCCGTGCTTTCGCCGACGTGCTCGATGCCAAGTGCGAACAGCAGCCGCTCCAGCGTGGTGGCGCGGCTGGCGTCGATCGCGGCGATCAGGTTGTCGGCCCAGCGGGTCGCGATCTTCCTGGTGTTCCAGTTGAACGCGGCCGGCATCGCCAGCGCACGCGCGCGCCAGGCTTCGTCGCTGCCGTCCAGCTGCAGGATGCCGCGCAGGTAGTCGCCACTGCCTTCGGGCGGCAGGTGCAGGCCGATCTGCGCGGCCAGCGCCTCAGGCGATTCGGCATCGAGCACCAGCTTGAGCTGCAGCAGCTGGTCGCGGCTGAGCCGGTACAGGTCGGCCACGCCACGCACGATGCCCGCATCGACCAGGGTCTCGATGTACTTGCCACCCAGGCCGTCGATGTCCATCGCGCGGCGCGAGGCGAAGTGCGCGATCGCTTCCTTGCGCTGGGCCGGGCAGCTCAGCTCACCCGAGCAGCGCCAGGCGGCCTCGCCCTCCTCGCGCACGATCTCCGAGCCGCACACCGGGCATTGGCCGGGCATGCGCCAGGGCGTGGTGCCGGCCGGGCGACGGTCGGCGATCACGCTGACCACCTCGGGGATGACATCGCCGGCGCGGCGCACGATCACCGTGTCGCCCACGCGCACGTCCAGGCGCTCGATCTGGTCGGCGTTGTGCAGGGTGGCGTTGGAGACGATCACCCCGGCCACCGCGACCGGGTTCAGCCGCGCCACCGGCGTAGCCGCTCCGGTGCGGCCGATCTGGATCTCGATCGCCTCCACGGTGGTGGTCTGTTCCTGCGCCGGGAACTTGTGCGCGATCGCCCAGCGCGGGGCGCGCGAGACGAAGCCCATCTGCTCCTGGCCGACACGATCATCCAGCTTGTAGACCACGCCATCGATGTCGAAGGCCAGGCCATCGCGGCGTTCGCCGATGTCGCGGTAGTACGCCAGCAGACCGGCGCTGCCCTCCACCACCTGGCACAGTTCGCTGACCGGGAAGCCCCACGCACGCAGCTGCGCCAGCGTGGCCGAGTGGGTAGGCGGCAACTGGCCGCCCTGCACCTGGCCGGTGCCATAGGCGTAGAAGCTGAGCTTGCGCCTGGCGCTCATCTTCGGGTCCAGCTGGCGCAGCGAACCGGCGGCGGCATTGCGCGGGTTGGCCAGCACCTTGCCATCATGCAGGCGTGCCTGCGCGTTGTAGGCCTCGAAATCGGCGCGCGCCATGTACACCTCACCGCGCACCTCCAGCACCTCCGGCCAGCCCTGCCCGACCAGCGCCTGCGGGATCACCTCGATCTGGCGCAGGTTGGCGCTGACGTCCTCGCCGGTGGCGCCGTCGCCACGGGTGGCGCCCTGCACAAAGCGGCCGTTTTCGTAGCGCAGGCTGATCGCCAGGCCATCAAGCTTGGGTTCGGCGGAAAAGTACAGTGCGTCGCGACGCAGGCGCTCGCCGATGCGGCGCACGAAATCCTGCACCTCCTCATCGCTGAAGGCATTGCCCAGCGACAGCATCGGTACCGCATGGCGCACCTCGGCAAACCGCGAAGAGGCCTTGCCGCCCACGCGCTGGGTGGGCGAATCGGCCTCGGCCAGCTCCGGGTGGGCACGCTCCAGCGCTTCCAGCTCGCGGACCAGGCGATCGTACTCGGCGTCCGGGATCAGCTGCTCGTCGCGCTCGTGGTAGGCCTTGCCTGCTTCGTCGATCTGGCGGCGCAACGCCTCGGCACGTTCAGCGGGGCTGGGGCTCATGCGGAAAGCATCCTGAAGGGGCAGTAGATTTTATGGCCTGCCGCCTGCGGCAGCCACCCTGCATCGCGGTGACCGCGCTATTGCCCCGCCACGGCCAGGGCGCTAGCGTGCGCCAAGTCCTTCCACGCAGGTGTCCTGTGACCGTTGCCGCTCCCTCCCGCCGCTCGTTCCTGCAACTGGCCGGCACTGGCCTGGCCGCGTCCGGACTAGGCCTGTCCGGGCTGGGCCTGTCCGGCAGTACCACGGCCGCTGCGCGCCCGGCGGTGGCGCCGGGGCCGGTGCTGCTCAACTTCAACGAATGCCCCTACGGCCCTGCCCCGGCCGCGCAGCAGGCCGCGCGCGAGATCGTGGCCAGCAGCGGGCGCTACCTGTTTGCCCTGGCCGGCGAGCTGCGCGACCTGTTCGCCAGCCAGGAAGGCCTGGGCAAGGAGCAGGTGCGGCTGTATCCCGGTTCGAGCGAGCCGCTGAACCGCGCCGCGATCCTGTGGACCTCGCCCGATGCCGGGCTGGTGGTGGCCGACCCGACGTTCGAGGCGCTCGGTGACCTGGCTGCCGCGCGCGGTGCCACCGTGGCCAAGGTGCCCCTGCGCGGCGACGGCGCGCATGACGTGCGGGCGATGGCCAGCGCCGCTGCACGCATCAACGCAGGGCTGCTGTACCTGTGCAATCCAAACAACCCCACCGGCTCGATCACGCCGGCGGCCGACATCGCCTGGCTGCTGGACAACAAGCCCCGGCAGACGCGGGTGCTGGTCGATGAGGCCTACCTGCAGTACAGCGAGCAGCGCTCGGTGATCGGCCAGGTGATGCAGCGCGAGGATGTGATCGTGCTGCGCACCTTCTCCAAGCTGTACGGCATGGCCGGATTGCGCCTGGGCGTGGCCGCCGCGCACCCGGACCGACTGCGCGAACTGGCCAGCCTGGGCGACAACCCGCTGCCGGTGACGGCGCTCGCGGCCGGCCTGGCCAGCCTGCGCGCCCCGGGCCTGGTAGCGCAGCGCAAGGCGGAGAACGCGCAGGTGCGCCAGGCCACCGTGGCCTGGCTGGCCGCGCGCGGCTTCGCCTGCGTGCCGACCGAAGCCAACTGCTTCGTGGTGGACGTACGGCGCGACGGCAAGGCCTTCGCGGCGGCCATGGCCGAGCACGGTGTGGTGATCGGCCGCAGCTGGCCGATCTGGCCGCAGCGGCTGCGGGTGACGGTGGGCACCGAGGCGGAGATGGCGCGGTTCCGCGACGCGTTCGCCGCAGTGACGGGCACCACCGGGTAGAGCCGACCGTTGGTCGGCTGCGCGCTGGTCGGTCATACCCCGGTAGAGCCGACCGTTGGTCGCCCGCGCGTCGGTCGGTCATACCCGGTAGAGCCGACCGTTGGTCGGCTGCGCGCTGGTCGGTCATATCCCGGTAGAGCCGACCGTTGGTCGGCTGCGCATCGGTCGGTCATACCCCGGTAGAGCCGACCGTTGGTCGGCCGCGCATCGGTCGGTCATACCCCGGTAGAGCCGACCGTTGGTCGGCTGCGCGCTGGTCGGTCGCACGCCGGTCGCCGACGTCAGTCGGCTGTCGCTCGTTTCGGGCAGCTGCAGTTGCCGCCCGGCCTTACCAGCGCGGGGCCTTGGTCAACGGCGGCGCCTGGTGCTGGCGGTCGTAGGCACGCAGTTCGTCACGGATGTGCGCGATGCGCTGGCGGCCGAGTGCGTTGCGGCTGTCATCGAGCACCACGCCGTCGAGCAGCTCGCCCATGCGCTGCACCGTCGGCAGCATCTTTTCCCACGCATCCAGCGCGGTGAGCGGCGCCGGCAGGGTCAGGAAAAAGGCGATGGCCGGGGTCTGCATCTCGCGGATGTTGGCCATGTCGAAACTGCCCGGCTTCATGATGCTGGCCATCGAGAAGATCGGGCCGCGCTCGGGGTGGCCTTCGACCAGGCGGTGGAAGACATTCATGTGGCCAAACACCAGGCCGGTCTTCTCGGCGGCCACCACGATGTCTTCGCCACGCAGTTGTTCGCCGGCACGCGCGGCCACGAACAGCGAGACGATCTTGTCGAAATCCTGGTTGGCGCGCTTGCCCAGGTCACTGGCAGCACCATCGACGTCGGGCAGGCCCAGCTCGGGCTGGGTCACGCTGTCATCGCCGGCCACGCCGGTGGCGGCCGGGTCGAGGCCCTCGCCGTCGCCCAGGCTGGGCTCACGGCGCGCGCCAGCACCCTTCTCGGCGCTGTCCACGCGCCGGCCCTGGGATTTCTTCTTGGGGCGGCCAAACAGGAAGATCGCGGCGATCAACAGCAGGCCGGCGGCCAGGATGCCGATGCGGAGCAGTGCCATGTCGGACATTCGGTGGGGGTCTCCGGCTAAATACGTTCAGGTAAGCATGGCACGTCAGGCGGCGCCCGCCAATCGTGCCGCCTCTTCCAGGTCCACGCTCACCAGACGGCTCACGCCCGGTTCGCGCATGGTCACGCCCGAGAGCTGGTGCGCGGCCTCCATCGTCGCCTTGTTGTGGCTGACGAACAGGAACTGCACCTTCTCGCTCATTTCCTTGACCATATTGGCCAGGCGGCCGACGTTGGCTTCGTCCAGCGGCGCATCCACCTCGTCCAGCAGGCAGAACGGCGCCGGATTGAGCTGGAAGATCGCAAACACCAGCGCCACCGCGGTCATCGCCTTCTCGCCACCGGACAGCAGCGAGATGCTCGACACGCGCTTGCCCGGCGGCCGCGCCATGATGGCCACACCGGTGTCGAGAAGATCTTCACCGGTCAGTTCCAGGTAGGCGTGCCCGCCACCGAACAGGCGCGGGTACAACTGCTGCACGCCCGCGTTGACGCGGTCGAAGGTGTCCTTGAAGCGGCCACGGGTCTCGCGGTCGATCTTGCGGATGGCGTCTTCGAGGGTTTCCAGCGCAGTGGTCAGGTCGGTGTTCTGCGCATCCAGGTATTCCGAGCGCTGCGAGGCCTCGCCGTATTCCTGGATGGCGGCCAGGTTGACCGGCTCCAGCCGACGCATGCGGCCATCGATCTGGTGCACGGTCTGCTCCCAGTCCGAGGTGCGGGCGTCTTCGGGCAGCGTGTTGATCACCTCCTGCAGCACGAAACCCGCCTTTTCCACCGAGGCCGACAGCTGTTCGGCGCTCAGCACCAGCGCCTGCTGGTCGAGCTTGCGCTGGGAGATCCGTTCGCGCTGGGCCAGCGCCTGTTCGTCGCGCTTGTGCCGGGTCTGTTCGAAATTGCGCAGCTCGGCATCGATGCCTTCCAGCAGCGTACGGGCTTCGCCCAGCACGCGGTCGGCACGCACGCGCTCGCCGAGCGCGTTCTGGTGTTCGGCCTGCAGGTTCTGCACCGGCGTGTCGCCCTGGTCCAGCTGCGCGTGCAGCTCGCCCAGGCGGGTATCCAACTGCCCACGCTGGCTGCTCATGCGCTCCAGGGCCTGGCTCAACGAGGCGATCTGGGTGCGTTGCGACTCCAGGGTGAGGGCCAGCGCATGCGCGCTTTCACGCACGTTGCGGGCATGGTCGCGGGCCTGGTCGCGTGCATCGGTGAGCTGGCGGCGCTCGCCTTCCAGCGCGGCGCGCACCGCTTCCAGGTCGCCCATGCTGGTGACCGCGTCATCGAGCCGGGCACGCGCTTCGCGCACCTGTTCGCGACCGCTGTCCAGGGTTTCCAGCAACTGCACCAGTTCGCCTTCGATGCGGTCGATGCGGGTCCGCGCCGCCTCGACCTTGCCCTGCTGGCTCTGCAGCTGGCCGCCCAGCTCGGAGACGCTGCGATGGGCCTGGTAAAGCTGGCGCTGCGCTTCTTCGCGCTGCTGCTCGCCGGCCAGCAACTGCTCGCGGAAGCCGGACAACTGCTGCTCCAGCGCGGCTTCGCGCTCCTGCAGCGTGTCGATCTGGCTGCGCAGGGTGACGATCTCGCGTTCGCGCAGCAGCGCGCCCTGCTTGGCCGCCCCCGACCGCGACACCCGCACCCAGCCATCGCCAAGGCGTTCGCCACCGCGGGTGATGACCGAATCGCCGTCGGCCAGCGTGGCCTGCAGTGCACGCGCGGCATCAAGGTCTTCGGCCGCATGCAGGCGTGCCAGCAGGCGGCGGATCGCGGTGGGGCCCTGGACCTTGGCGGCCAGTGAGGTCGGCGCCACGTTCAGCGCCTCCTGGCTGTCGGACACCAGCGCGATACGGCCATCGCCCAGCTCGGCCAGTTCGCCAACCAGCTGCTCCGGAGCGGCCACCAGCACGCCTTCGATCAACTGACCGAGCGCGCTTTCCACGGCATTTTCCCAGCCGCTTTCGACGCTGAGGCGTTCGCCCACGCGCGCGCCCGAATCCAGCCCGCGGGCCTTCAGCCACGCCACCGCCGCACCCTGCTCCTGGCCCAGTGCAGCCTGCTGCAGGGTTTCCAGCGAGGACAGCCGGCCACGCGCGGCCTGGGCCTGCTTGCGGATCTCGGCCAGCTCGGTCTGCCCGCTGCGCTGGCGATCCTGCAACGCGGCTACGGCCTGCTTGCGTTCCTCGACCTGCTCATTGAGTCCATCCAGCGACTCCTTCTGGGTCTGGTGCTGCAGGTGCAGTTCCTCGAACACCTCGGCCAGCGCGTCCAGGTCCAGCCCGGTGCGCTCGGCGCTGAGGGCTTCGCGGCGACGGTCGGCCTCCAGCACCTGGCGATCGAGGTAGTCCACGCGGGTACGCTCGACTTCACCGGCACGCGAGGCTTCGGAGGTGCTGCGGGTGTGGGCTTCCCAGCGCTGCTGCCAGTCGGCCAGACGGGCCTCGGCGTCGCGCAGGGCTTCCTGCTTGATTTCGTTTTCCTCCTGCAGCTGCTCCAGCCGCGGCTCGGCCTGGTCCACCGCCTCGCGCAGCACCATCAGCTTGGCTTCGTCGCCACTGATGTGCTGGCCCAGTTCGGCCAGGGCCTGCTGGGCCTCATCGCGCGCCTTGTTCAGGCGCTGCGCCATTTCGTGCTGGTGCTGGATCTGCTGTTCCAGCCGGGCCAGGGTGCTGCCGACCTGGTAGACCTCGGCCTGCGCGGTGCTGAGCGCATCGGCGGCTTCTTCGCGGCGCACGCGGCTGGTTTCGATACGGGCCTCGGCGTCACGCTGTTCGGCGATGAACTGCTGCAGGCGGGTTTCTTCCTGCGACAGCGCCTCGCGCAGGCCATTGAGGCGACCGTCCAGGCCGCGATACTCCAGCGCCTTCCACTCGGCATCCTTGACCCGACGCTCTTCCTGCAACGCCTGGTACTGCTCGGCCTGGCGCGCCTGGCGCTTGAGGTGTTCGAGCTGCTTGCCGATTTCCTCGCGCAGGTCGCCGAGGCGGTCGAGGTTTTCGCGGGTGTGCCGGATGCGGGTTTCGGTTTCCTTGCGCCGCTCCTTGTACTTGGAGATGCCGGCAGCTTCTTCCAGGTACACGCGGAGGTCTTCGGGGCGGGCTTCGATGATCTGGCTGATCATGCCCTGTTCGATGATGGAGTAGCTGCGCGGGCCCAGGCCGGTCCCGAGGAACAGGTCGGTAATGTCGCGGCGGCGGCACTTGGTGCCGTTGAGATAATAATTGCTGCTGCCGTCGCGGCTGACCTGGCGCTTGACCGAGATTTCATTGAACGAGGCGTACTCGCCGGAAATGGTGTGGTCGGTATTGTCGAAAATGAGTTCGACGGTGGCCTGGGACACGGGCTTGCGCGCGGAGGAGCCGGAGAAAATGACGTCGGTGAGCGAGTCGCCACGCAGGCGGCTGGCCGAGCTTTCGCCCATGACCCAGCGCACGGCATCGATGATGTTGGACTTGCCACAGCCATTGGGCCCCACCACGCCGGTCATGTTGGTCGGCAGGTGCAGCGTGGTCGGATCGACGAAGGACTTGAAGCCGGACAGCTTGATCGTGGACAGACGCATGGCGGGGTTGGTTTCCGGGGCAAGGGCCTGAAGCGGCCCCCGCCAGGGTGGATGTCGGGGCGATTCCTACCTTCAAGCCATTGATGTTGCTGGGTTTCAATGGCCCCAAGGGCGACGCGATAGCCTGAGTATAACGGGGCGGCTGTTCGACGGGCGGTGGGGGTGGGTTGGGGTTGTGTTTGGTTAGAGGCGAAGGGCAGGAGCCGGGGCCGGAGCTGGAGCCAGAGCTGGAGCCAAAGCCTTTGCGTGCCGGCTACGTCTGGGCGGCCGGGGTGGGCGGGGTCGCGGGACACGCCGTAAATCCATCCTTGGAGGCTCGTGAGCGCCATCCATGGCGCCCAACGGTCCCGCGACCCCACCCACCCCGACCGTCGATAGTGAGTCGGTGCGCAAGGAAAAGGCCGAAGCCGGCGTTTCGCACGTTGCGGTGCGACGTGACCTGGAGCGTCGAAGTAAAGGGGAATTGGGGGGGTAGAGCCACGCCATGCGTGGCTATCGAGGTACGCGAATGAGAGAAGCCACGCATGGCGTGGCTCTACCCGCCTCACCCATCACGCAACCCTATCGACCGCTTCTCGCCCCAGCCACGCATGGCGTGGCTCTACCCGCCCGCATCGGACATCCTGGCAGAGGGTGTCGGGTGGCCTTGGGCGGGACCGTTGGGCGCCATGGATGGCGCCCACGAGCCCCCAAGGACGGGTTTACGGCGTGTCCCGGCCAAGGCCACCCGGCACCCTCCCACCGGAAGAACCAAAGCGCCGGCACCCGCCGTTGATCTGGCTTCAAGCTTCTAAGCTTTTAAGCTTTTAAGCTTTAAAAAACAAAACCCCAAACACAAAAACGGGCACCCTTGCGGGCACCCGTTCTGGTGACGCCAGCCTTTCGGCCGGAATCAGGCCTTTTCGGCTTCCACAACCACCTTGACGGTGGTTTCCACGTCGGCGTGCAGGTGAACAGTCACCTCGTACTCGCCCACGTTGCGGAAGGCGCCTTCGCCCAGGATCACTTCGCTCTTTTCCATCGGCAGACCGGCCTTGGTGAAGGCTTCGGCGATGTCGCGCGGGCCAACCGAACCGTACAGCTTGCCTTCGGTCGACGCATTGGCAGCGATGGTCACGCTCGCGCCTTCCAGCTTCGCCTTGCGGGCTTCGGCTTCAGCGTGGATCGACTGAGCCTTGGCTTCGTAGTCGGCGCGCTTGGCTTCGAACTCGGCCACGTTGGTGGCGGTGGCCGGAACGGCCTTGCCGGTCGGGACGAGGAAGTTGCGGCCGTAGCCCGGCTTCACGTCGACCAGATCGCCCAGACCGCCGAGGTTGGTGACCTTCTGAAGAAGAATCAGCTTCATGGTGTAGCTCCAAATATGTATTCGTTAGCGAGGCATGGCCCCGCAGCGATGGCTGTCCGAATATCCGAACGGTAGACCGTGAAACCGCCCGACGCCTTGCAGCGCGGGCGGCCAGGTCCACGAAAGCGGCGACCGAAGCCGCCGGCTTTCATCAGACGTCGTGGTTGTCGGTGTACGGAATCAGGGCCAGGAAACGGGCGCGCTTGACGGCCGTTGCCAGCTGACGCTGGTACTTCGACTTGGTACCGGTGACGCGGCTCGGCACGATCTTGCCGTTCTCGGTCAGGTACTGGCGCAGGGTGTTGAGATCCTTGTAATCGATCTCCTTGACACCTTCGGCCGTGAACTTGCAGAACTTGCGGCGACGGAAGAACTTGGACATGTCAGTGCTCCTTAGGCGGCCGACGCGGCGTCATCGCCGGCATCGTTGTCAGCGGCGGGGGTGGTTTCGCCTTCTTCGTCATCACGACGACGACGCTCACCACGCTCGGGCTTGTCGCCCTTCTCGTCCTTGCTCTTCATGATCAGCGACTGCTCGGTGTCGGCTTCGTCACGCTTGATGACGAGGTTGCGCAGCACGGCATCGTTGAAGCGGAAGCTTTCCACCAGCTCGCTCAGCACGGCCTGGTCGCACTCGATGTTGAGCATGACGTAGTGGGCCTTCACCAGGTTCTGGATCGGGTAGGCCAGCTGACGACGGCCCCAGTCTTCCAGACGGTGGATGGTGCCGTTGCCGTTCTCGACCAGCGCCTTGTAGCGCTCGATCATGGCCGGGACCTGTTCGCTCTGGTCCGGGTGGACCAGGAACACGACTTCGTAATGACGACTCATGTGTGTATACCTTTCGGATGTGGCCCGTTGGGGCCGGACAGCCCCCCGCAGGTGAACGCGGTGGGGCAAGGGTCCTGCCCGGAATCAGGCAGGAAGCCCCGAAGTATGGCAGCACACGCGCCGGCAGGCAAGCAACCACGGGGCTGGGCGCCCCGCGGCGGGCCGGATCAGGCCTTGTCGGCCTCGGTGGTGAAGCTCTCGCCGCAGCCACATTCGGCCGTGGCGTTCGGGTTCCTGAACGTGAACGTCTCGCTCAGGCCGTGCTTGCCGAAGTCGATCTCCGTGCCGTCCACCAGGGCCAGGCTGTCGGCATCCACATAGATGCGCACCCCGTCCTGCTCGAACACGGTATCGCCCTGGCGCTGGTCGCGGGCCAGGTCGGTGATGTGGCCCCAGCCCGAGCAACCGGTGCGGGTCACGCCAAAACGCAGCCCCAGCGCACCCGGGGTCTGGGCAACGAACTTCTGCACGCGGGCAAAGGCAACAGGGGTAAGGCTTACAGCCATGACAGGCAACTCCAGCGGATCGTGGTCATTATAGGCGCCCCGGCAGGCAAGAAATGCCTCGCAAGCAGAACGCTGCAACCGGTAAACTCCCTCGTTCAGAGATCGAGTCGATCAACAGAGGATTCAAGTCATGACGGTGGTCAGCGTTGAACATGCGCTTGCCGGGAAGATCCCGGAAGGCGGCGAGGCAACAGTACGCGGGTGGGTTCGTACGGTACGCGGCTCCGCGGCGCTGGCTTTCGTCAATGTCACCGATGGCTCCTGCTTCGCCCCCATCCAGGTGGTGGCCAATGACACCCTGGGCAATTTCGACGAGATCAAGAGCCTGACCCCGGGCTGCTCGGTGATCGCCCGCGGCACCCTGGTCAAGTCGCAGGGCAAGGGCCAGTCCTTCGAGATCCAGGCCAGCGGCATCGAGATCGTCGGCCTGGTCGAAGAACCGCTGACCTACCCGATCCAGCCCAAGCCGATGAGCGCCGAGTTCCTGCGTGAAGTGGCGCACCTGCGCCCGCGCACCAACCTGTTCGGCGCGGTCACCCGTATCCGCAACTGCCTGTCCCAGGCCGTGCACCGGTTCTTCCACCAGAACGGGTTCAACTGGATCAGCACCCCGATCATCACCACCTCCGATGCCGAAGGTGCCGGCCAGATGTTCCGGGTCTCCACCCTGGACATGGCCAACCTGCCGCGCAACGAAAAGGGCGAGGTCGATTTCAGCCGCGACTTCTTCGGCAAGGAAACCTTCCTGACCGTGTCCGGCCAGCTCAACGTCGAGGCGTACTGCCTGGCCCTGAGCAAGGTCTACACCTTTGGCCCGACCTTCCGCGCCGAGAATTCCCACACCACCCGCCACCTGGCCGAGTTCTGGATGATCGAGCCGGAAATCGCCTTCGCCGACCTGGCCGAAGACGCGCGCCTGGCCGAGCAGTTCCTCAAGTACCTGTTCCGCGCGGTGCTCGATGAGCGTGGCGATGACCTGGCCTTCCTGGCCGAGCGCGTGGACAAGAACGCGATCACCAAGCTGGAAGACTTCATCAACGCCCCGTTCGAGCAGATCGACTACACCGATGCGGTGAAGCTGCTGCAGAAGGCCGACAGGAAGTTCGACTTCCCGGTCGAGTGGGGCCTGGACCTGCAGACCGAACACGAGCGCTGGCTGACCGAGGAACACATCGGCCGCCCGGTGGTGGTGACCAACTACCCCGAGCACATCAAGGCGTTCTACATGCGCCTGAACGACGACGGCAAGACCGTCGCGGCGATGGACGTGCTGGCCCCGGGCATCGGCGAGATCATCGGCGGCAGCCAGCGCGAAGAGCGCCTGGATGTGCTCGACGCGCGCATGGCGCAGTTCGGCCTGGACCGCGAGCATTACAGCTGGTACCGCGATTTCCGCCGTTACGGGTCGGTCCCGCATGCCGGTTTCGGGCTGGGCTTCGAGCGGTTGGTGGTGTACGTGTGCGGGCTGGGCAACATCCGCGACGCCATCCCCTACCCGCGCGCACCGGGCAGCGCCGAGTTCTGATCCCCACCACGGAGGCACCCCGCCCATGACCCTGTTCTTCGCGCTGTGTTTCGTCGGCGTGGCGATCGCCGGGTTCAGTGCCTTCGTGATCTTCTGGCCGCTGACCCTGATCCACATCCGCGACCGCCACCCGACGCTGGCCGAGCGCTTCGGCAACGCGGCCTTCCTGCGCCCGGACGCGCTGCGCTGGCTGCTGGGCCGCGATTACCGCCAGACCCCCGACCGGGCGCTGTCCGGGCTGGCCACGCCGGCCTGGGTATCGCTGCTCACCCTGCTGGCCGGACTGGGCATGGCCGCCCTGCTCTGGCTGCTTTCGATGGTACTGATATGAACGAGAACACCCCCCACCGCGACGAGTGGTTCCTGGCCAGCCTGGGCAACACGCTGATCTGGGCCCGCCTGCGGGTGCGCCCGGCCGGCACCGCCGAGGTGCTGGACAGCGACGGCAACACGCTCAGCTACGACAGCGAAGACACCGCCCGTTCGCAGCTGTTCGACGCCGAATTCGTGGCCTATGACGGTCTGGATGAGGAAGACGCGCTGATCCGCGGCTTCTCGCTGCATGAAGTGCAGCCGCCGCAGGCAGCCAGCGACGCCGAGCTGCACGGGCGCATGGTGCAGAGCCTGGGCGCGCGCGCCTGAGCAACCATGTTCATCCCTGCCGCCTTCGCTGAGACCGACCTGACCTGGCTGGACCGGCTGCTGGCACGCGATGCCTTCATCACCCTGGTGACCCCCGGTGCCGACGGCTTCCCGCAGGCAACCCGGCTGCCGGTGGTATACCACCGCGATGCCGGCGGCATCCTCATTGAAGGCCATTGGGCCAGGCCGAACCCGCAGGCTGGCCACGCCGGCCCGGCCCTGGTGCTGGTGGATGGCCCGCATGCCTACGTGTCGCCGGGCTGGTACCCGGACAAGCTGGCGCAGGCACGCGTACCGACCTGGAACTATGCTGCGGCCGAACTGCGCGGCCCCCTGGAGCCGGTCACCGACGAGGACGAGCTGATCGCGATGCTCGACCGCCTCAGCGCGCATTACGAGGCCTCGGTGGGCGGTGACTGGGACCTGCTGCCGATCGAGCCCCGGCAACGCCGCATGCTGGCCGGCATCGTCGGCTTCCGCTTCCGTCCCACCCAGGTCCAGATCAAGCTCAAGCTGAGCCAGAACCACCCCGAGGCCAATCAGCACAGCGTGATCCAGGCGCTGTCGGCGCTACCCTCGGCGCCCTCGCAGGAACTGGCGAAGTGGATGCGCTGGCGCCGCGAGGACGACACCGGCACCGCCTGACCCACCCCGATTCCCGCGACGACGCGACCCACCGGTCGCGCCTTGCCCCCACCCGACGTCACGGACACCCCGACCATGAAAGACATCCACAAGCTGCTGCAGAACAACCGCGACTGGGCGGACCGGATCGAGAAGGAAGACCCGGACTTCTTCCACCAGCTGGCCAAGCAGCAGCATCCGGAATACCTGTGGATCGGCTGCTCCGATTCGCGCGTGCCAGCCAACCAGATCATCGGCATGGCACCGGGCGAGGTGTTCGTGCATCGCAACGTGGCCAACGTGGTGGTGCACACCGACCTCAACTGCCTGAGCGTGATCCAGTACGCGGTGGACCAGCTGAAGGTGAAGCACATCCTGATCGTGGGCCACTACGGCTGCGGTGGCGTGCACGCCAGCCTGAACAACACGCGCGTGGGCCTGGCCGACAACTGGCTGCGGCACGTGGGCGATGTGGCGCAGAAGCATGCCGCGATCATGGATGCGATCGACGATCCGGAGCTGAAGCACGCCCGGTTGTGCGAGTTGAACGTGATCGAGCAGGTGGTCAATGCGTGCCGGTCGACGATCGTGCAGGACGCCTGGGCGCGCGGCCAGAAGCTGATGGTGCACGGCTGGGTGTACAGCCTGAAGGACGGCCGCGTGCGCGAGATGGGCATCGACGTGGGTGCGCCGGAGGACCTGCAGGCCGCCTACGAGCAGGCGCTGGCGCATGTGCCGCGCCGTGGCAAGCGCGACTGACCTTCCCCCTCATCACGGAATCGCACCATGCTCGCCATGCCGATCAATCTGCTGGGCTGGATCGAGGAACACCGGCATCTGCTCAAGCCGCCGGTAGGCAACAAGATGATCGAGAACGGCGACTTCATCGTGATGGTGGTGGGCGGCCCGAACAGCCGCACCGACTACCACTATGACGAAGGTCCGGAGTGGTTCTACCAGCTCGAAGGCGAGATGACGCTGAAGATCCAGGAAGACGGGGCGGTGCGCGACATTCCCATCCGCGCCGGCGAGATCTTCCTGCTGCCGGGCAAGGTGCCGCATTCACCGCGCCGCCCGGCCGGTGGCGTGGGGCTGGTGGTGGAGCGCAAGCGCCTGGCACACGAGCGCGACGGGCTGCTGTGGTTCTGCGAGCGTTGCAACCACAAGCTGTACGAAGAGTACTTCGCGCTGGAGAACATCGAGACCGACCTGCCGAAGGTATTCGCGCGGTACCAGGCATCATTGGAGATGCGCACGTGTGGAGCGTGCGGGCATGTGGACCCGGTGCCGGGGGCTGGCGTCGAGGATTGAAGGATAAGAGCGCAGCGCTGCGTGCGCGGGTTCGGGCGGAGCGCAGCCGACCAACGGTCGGCGTTACCGGTTCGACCCCGCGTGGCGCCATAAAACATCCGTTACCTCGCGGCCTCGCAGCAACGCATGGCTACGGCCGCAACCACGAACCTGGTAGGGTCGATCCTCGATCGACTGCCGATACGCCTTCCTCGTTCGATGGCAGCATGACCTGCGAGCGGCAGGCAGCCGACCAACGGTCGGCGCTACCAGCCTGGCCCCGCATCATCCCGGCCATCCCGGTCATGCCGCCTATCCCGCGGCTGCATGATCCCGCCCCTCACGGGCATCGCGCGCCCCGCACCATGCCGCGCAGCCTCGCGTAACCATGCGCCATGCGTTTCCCGCGCTTCCCGTGCGCACCGCCCCGGTGTCACGGCGCCGTGCGGGTGGCGGGCCGGGACCGCTATCCCATCCACCGGATTCAGCCCACACCCCCACCACCCGGATAAACTGTCGGTCACTGTCACCGCTGGTTGCACCATGTCCGAACTTCTCAGCCGCACCCATGCCGTTGCCCTGGACGCTGCCGACCCCCTGCGCGCCCTCCGCAGCGAGTTCGTCTTTCCCCAGCACAACCACCGCGACCAGACCTACTTCGTCGGCAATTCGCTGGGCCTGCAGCCGCGCGGTGCGCGCGCGGCCGTACAGGAAGTGATGGACAAGTGGGGCAGCCTGGCCGTCGAAGGCCACTTCACCGGTGATACCCAGTGGCTGCGCTACCACCGCCTCGTCAGCGAACAGCTCGCCCGCGTCGTCGGCGCGCTGCCCAGCGAGGTGGTCGCCATGAACACCCTCAGCGTCAACCTGCACCTGATGATGGTCAGCTTCTACCGCCCGACCGCGCAGCGTCCAGCGATCCTGATCGAGGCCGGCGCCTTCCCCACCGACCGCCACGCGGTCGAATCGCAGATCCGCTTCCACGGCTTCGACCCGGCCACCGACCTGATCGAAGTGCAGCCGGACGAAGCCAACGGCACCATCTCGCTGCAGGCCATCGAACGGGCCATCACCACGCACGGCCCGCGCCTGGCGCTGGTGCTGTGGCCCGGCGTGCAGTACCGCAGCGGCCAGGTCTTCGACCTCGATGCCATCACCCGCATGGCGCGGCTGCAGGGCGCCCGGATCGGTTTCGACCTGGCCCACTCGGTCGGCAACATCCCGCTGCAGCTGCACGACGTCGCCCCGGACTTTGCCATCTGGTGCCACTACAAGTACCTCAATGCCGGGCCCGGTGCCGTGGCAGGCTGCTTTGTCCATGAACGCCACCACCGCGACAGCAGCCTGCCCCGCTTCGCCGGCTGGTGGGGCCATGAGGAAGCCACCCGCTTCAAGATGGCCCCGCAGTTCGTGCCCGCCGTGGGCGCCGAAGGCTGGCAGCTGAGCAACCCGCCGGTGCTCGGCCTGGCCCCCTTGCGCGCGGCGCTGGATGTAGTCGACAAGGCCGGCGGCATCGCCGCCCTGCGCGAAAAATCACTGCGCCTGACCGGCCTGCTCGATGCGCTGGTGCGCGCGCGCCTGGACGGCGTGCTGGAGGTGCTGACCCCTGGCGAGCCGGAGCGTCGCGGCTGCCAGCTGTCACTGCGCGTGGTCGGCGGGCGTGAGCGTGGCCGCAGCCTGTTCGAGTACCTGCAGACCGTCGGCGTGCTCGGTGACTGGCGCGAACCGGACGTCATCCGCATCTCGCCCACCCCGCTGTACAACCGTTACCAGGACCTGCACCACTTCATCGATGAAGTGGGCGCCTGGGCCGGCCACTAAGCCGCGCCCCCTCCCCCTTGCGGACACCGAATTGATCGCTACCACCTCCCGCTCGCTGAGCATCATCGGCGCCGGCCTGGCCGGCTCCCTGCTCGCCATCCTGCTGTCGCGCCAAGGCTGGCGCATCACCCTGTACGAGCGCCGCGGCGACCCGCGCATCAGCGACTACGAGTCCGGCCGCTCGATCAACCTGGCCCTGGCCGAGCGTGGTCGCAACGCCCTGCGCCAGGCTGGCGTGGAAGAGGCGGTCATGGCCAAGGCGGTGATGATGCGCGGGCGCATGGTGCACCCGCGCCAGGGCCAGCCGCAGCTGCAGCGCTACGGCCGCGATGACAGCGAGGTGATCTGGTCCATCCACCGCAAGGACCTCAACACCACCCTGCTGCAGCTGGCCGAGGACGCCGGCGCGCAGGTGCACTTCCACCGCCGCCTGCACACCGTGGATTTCGACGCCGGCTATGCGCGCTTCATCGATGACCGTGATGACCAGCCGCACGATATCCGCTTCGACACGCTGATCGGCGCCGACGGCGCCGGCTCGGCGCTGCGCGCGGCGATGAACCGCAAGCAGTCGCTGGACGAGCGCATCGAGTTCCTGGACCACTCCTACAAGGAGCTGGAAATCCCACCCACCGCCGACGGTGGCTTCCGCATCGAGGCCAATGCCCTGCACATCTGGCCGCGTGGCCATTACATGTGCATCGCCCTGCCCAACCACGAGGGCACCTTCACCGTCACCCTGTTCCTGCCCAACACCGGCACGCCCAGCTTTGCCACCACCACCCGCGGCGCCGAGGCCGAAGCGCTGTTCGCACGGGATTTCCCCGATGCACTGGCGCTGATCCCCAACCTGCGCCGCGACTGGGAAGAGCATCCACCGGGCCTGCTCGGCACGCTGCACCTGACCCATTGGCACCTGCAGGGGCGCGCGGTGCTGCTCGGCGATGCCGCCCATGCGATGGTGCCCTTCCACGGCCAGGGCATGAACTGCGCATTCGAGGATTGCGTGGCGCTGGCCGGTCACCTGCTCGAGCAGGACTCGCTGGCCGAGGCCTTCGCCGCCTTCGAAGCCGACCGCAAGCCCAATGCCGAGGCGATCCAGCAGATGGCTCTGGAAAACTACCTGGAAATGCGCGACCGCGTGGCCGATCCGGCCTTCCTGCTGCAGCGCGAGCTGGAGCAGGCCCTGCAGGCGCGCTGGCCGACCCGCTTCGTGCCGCATTACACCATGGTCACTTTCCTGCACACCCCGTATGCGGTGGCGCTGGAACGCACCGAGCTGCAGCGCCGCATCCTGGAGCAGGCCACCGCCGGCCATGACAGCCTGCAACACATCGACTGGGATGCCCTGGAGCGCATCGTGCATGCCCGGCTGCCGGTCCTGGAGGGCGCGCACTGATGGCTGACAGCTTCCTGTTCTACGACCTGGAGACGTTCGGCCAGGATCCGCGCCGCACCCGCATCGCCCAGTTCGCCGCGATCCGCACCGATGCCGAGCTGAACGTGATCGACGAGCCGGTCAGCTTCTACGTCAAACCGGCCGACGACCTGCTGCCCTCGCCGATGGCCACCCTGATCACCGGGATCACCCCGCAGCACGCGTGGCAGGTGGGCGTAAGCGAGGCCGAGGCGTTTGCGCGGATCAACGACCTGATGGCGCGGCCCGGCACCTGCTCGCTGGGCTACAACACGCTGCGCTTCGACGATGAGTTCGTGCGCCACGGGCTGTTCCGCAATTTCTACGACCCCTATGAGCGCGAGTGGCGCAACGGCAACTCGCGCTGGGACCTGCTGGACATGATGCGCCTGCTGCACGCGCTGCGCCCGGAGGGCGTGGTGTGGCCGCAGCGCGAGGATGGCGCCACCTCGTTCAAGCTCGAACACCTGGCCACCGCCAACGATGTGCGCCAGGGCGATGCCCATGAAGCGCTGTCGGACGTGCACGCCACCATCGGCCTGGCGCGCCTGTTCAAACAGGCCCAGCCGCGGCTGTGGGACTACGCGCTGAAGCTGCGCGACAAGCGCTTCGTGGCCGGCCTGCTGGACTTGGAGGCGATGCAGCCGGTGCTGCACATCTCCATGCGCTACCCGGCCCAGCGCCTGTGCGCGGCCCCGGTGCTGCCGCTGGCGCGACACCCTTACATCAACAACCGCATCATCGCGCTGGATCTGGACGGCGACATCGACGCCCTGCTCGCGCTGCCGGCCGAGACCATCGCCGCGCGCCTGTACACCCGCGCCGCCGACCTGGCCGAGGGCGAACAGCGCGTGCCGCTGAAGGAAGTGCACCTCAACAAGGTGCCGGCGCTGGTGGCCTGGAACCACCTGCGTGCGGCCGACCATGCGCGCCTGGGGATCGATCCGGCCGCGATCGACGCCAAGGCCGCGCGCCTGCGCGCGCTCGGCCCGGCCCTGGCCGAGAAGGTGCGCCAGGTGTTCGGGGGCGAGCGTGCGCTGGCCCCCAGCGATGTGGACGCCTCGCTGTATGACGGCTTCCTCGCTGACGGCGACAAGGCGCTGATGACCCGCATCCGCACCAGTCCACCGGCCGAACTGGCCAGCTACGCCGAGCGCCTGCGCGATCCGCGCATGCCCGAGCTGCTGTTCCGCTACCGCGCCCGCAACCACCCGCAGACCCTGGATGCGGCAGAGCGGACGCGCTGGAATGACTACCGCCGCCAACGCCTGCTGGGCGAGGCCGGCCTGGGCGAGCAGAACCTGCCGCAGTTCCGCGCGCAGCTCGACACCCTGGCCGCCGAGCACGCCAACGCCCCTGACACGCTTGCACTGCTGCAGCAGCTGCGCGACTGGGGCACCCACCTGGAGCAGAGCCTGTGAGCACCTATTTCAGTCCCAAGAGCTTCACCTTCCTGCGCGGGCTGGCCCGCAACAACGACAAGACCTGGTTCAACGAACACAAGCCGCAGTACGAAGAGCACGTGCGCCAGCCGTTCCTGCGCCTGATCGCCGACCTGCAGCCGGACCTGGCCGCGGTCAGCGAACACTTCCGCGCCGATCCGCGCAGCGTGGGCGGCTCGCTGTTCCGGATCTACCGCGACGCGCGTTTCTCCAACGACAAGTCGCCGTACAAGAGCTGGCAGGGCGCGCGCCTGTTCCATGAACGCCGCAAGCAGGTGCCCGCGCCGTCGTTCTACATCCATCTGCAACCGGGCGAGAGTTTCGTCGGTGCCGGGCTGTGGCATCCCGAGCCGGCCACCCAGCGCAAGGTCCGGCATTTCATCGTCGACAACCCCGGCAGCTGGAAGGCCGCCGCGCATTCGCCGGTGCTGCGCAGGAAGTTCGACTTCGAGCAGAGCGAAAAGCTGGTGCGCGCGCCGCGTGGCTTCGAGCCGGACTTTGAGTTCATCGACGATCTCAAGCACCGCAACTGGGTGTTCTGGCGTTCGCTGGATGATGCCACCATGACCGGCCCGCGCCTGCGCCAGACCATCGCCGCCGACCTGGTCACGCTGGGGCCGTTCGTGGACTACCTGTGCGCCGCGCTGGACCTGGAGTTCTGAGCCCGATGAGCGGATTGTCTTCCGTGCCCCTGCGCCCGCTGGGCCGCAGCGGCCTGCAGGTGTCGCAGATCGCCCTGGGCTGCTCGGGCTTCTGGGGCAACCGTCGTTTCGCCGAAGCCCAGGCCGAGCGCATCGTGCGCCGTGCGCTGGAGCGCGGCGTCAACCTGTTCGATACCGGCCACAATTATTCGGCCTTCCACGCCGAGCCGCGGCTGGGGCGGATCCTGCAACGTGCCTTTGCCGCACATCCGCGCGATGGGCTGGTGATCTCCAGCAAGGCAGGCACCCTCACCGGCCAGGCCGGGGTCAGCGGCGCCGAGCAGCGCGATTTCTCCCCGGCGAACATCGAACGCAGCTGCGCGGCATCGCTGCGCAACCTGCAGTGCGGCCATCTGGACATCTTCCAGCTGCACGGCATTGGCGTGCCGCAGATCACCGATGAGCTGCTCACTGCGCTGGACAGGATGCGCCGCAACGGCATGTTCAAGCTGCTCGGGATCAACACCCACACCGAGGAGACCATGCAGTTCATGGCCGCGCGCCCCGGCGTGTTCGATGTCGCGCTGATCGACTACAACGCCCTGCAGCAGGACCGCGAGCCGGTGATCGCGGCCATGCACGCGGCCGGCATCGGCGTGCTGGCCGGCACCGTGCTGGCCCAGGGCCATCTGCTGCCGGCGCGCCCACGAGTGCCCCGCCTGGCTGACGCCTGGTACCTGGCTCGGGCCTGGCTCAAGCCCTCCAGCCGCCAGCTGATGCGCAGCGCGCGCAGCCTGCAGCGCGCCATCGCCGGCGTGCAGTCGCAGACCCCGGCGCAGACCGCGTTCGCCTACGTACTGCAGAACCCGGCCATCGCCAGTGGCGTGCTCGGGACCACGCGCATCGGCAATCTGGAACAGATCCTGGACACGCGCGTGGATGCCCTGCAGGCCGACGAGCGTGCCCGGCTGGTGGCGGCATTCGATCCGGCCGCGTCACCCAGCCATTAGGCCTTCACATCCTCCGACACGGGCTGCGGCAAGCTCGTGCCGGTTCCCTGCAGGTGCGTGACCGATGAAGAAACTGCCGTGGTTGTTGCTGGCCCTGGTGTTGCTGCTGGCCGGCATCTGGTTCAGCGGCCCCTATCTGGCCGTGCGCGGGCTGGCCCAGGCCATCGAAGCGCGCGATACCGGCCGCCTGGATCGCTATGTCGATTTTCCGATGCTGCGCGCCAACCTGCGCGCGCAGTTGAACGATTACGTGGTGCGGCGGGCCGGACCGGACGTGCAGTCCAACGTGCTGGGCGCGCTGTTCCTGGCGGCCACCAGCAAGGTCACCGACACGGCCGTGGATGCGATGGTGACCCCGACCGGGATCGGCGCCCTGCTGGAGGGCCATACGCTGTGGAAGCGCGCCAGCAACGACCTGGAAAGCAACGATGCCTACGCCGCGCCGCGCAAGGCGCGCCCGCTGCAAGGTGCCGAGCATCGCTTCCAATCCCTGTCGCGCTTCACCGCGACCACCCACACCCCCGACGGCGCACCGATCGTGTTCGTACTGCAGCGCAACGGGCTGCGCTGGAAACTGGTGGACATCCGCTTGCCGCTGGGCGAGCAGAGCCCCACCCCGCCTACCGGCCTGCCGATCCGGTAGCCGCCGAGCCCACGCCCACGCGCTAGCCGTCGTTGGCAACGCCATGCGGGACGTGCCCGGCGGCCACGCTCTGGTGCTGGCGGGCGCTGTCGATGTTGTGCTGCGAATCGTCGAAGAAGATGTCCGCGCCGAAGGCTTCCAGGAACGGCCCCTTGTGCCGCCCCCCCAGGAACAGCGCCTCGTCCAGGCGCACGCCCCACTCGCGCAGGGTCCGGATCACCCGCTCATGCGCCGGCGCCGAGCGCGCGGTGACCAGCGCGGTACGGATCGGCGCATCCTCGCCCGAGGGGAACACCGCCTGCAGGGTGTGCAGGGCGGAGAGGAAATTGCGGAACGGGCCGCCGCTGAGCGGCTCGCGTGCGTTCTCGCGCTCATGCCGGCCGAATGCCTCCACGCCCTGCTCGCGCGAGATGCGCTCGCTCTCGTCACCGAAGATCACCGCATCGCCATCGAAGGCGATGCGCAATTGGCCCAGCGGTCGGCCCAGGTCCACCTGTTCGGCCGCGGCGATGGTCTCGCCGGGCGGCTTGGGCAGGATCGTGGCTGCCGCGATGCCGTGCGACAACGCGCGCCGGACAGAGTCCGGGTTGGCCGACAGGAACAGATCGGTCCCGAACGGCTTCACGTAGGGCCAGGTGGGCTCACCGGCGGTGAACGTGGCACGGATGATGCCCAGCCCGTAGTGCTGGATCGAATTGAAGATGCGCAGGCCGGTGTCGGCCGAGTTGCGCGACAGCAGGATCACCTCCACCCGGGGCGACTCCGGCGACTGGCCCTGGTTGAGCGCCAGCAGCTTGCGCACCACCGGGAAGGCCACGCCCGGGCGCAGCACGTCGTCCTCGTGCTTGCGCTGGTACTCGGCGTAGGCGTCCACGCCTTCGGCCTCGAACAGCGCGTGCCCTTCCTCCAGGTCGAACAGGGCGCGCGAGGTCACAGCTACGGTCAGCAATCGGGGGGTGTTGTCGCCCATGGCAGTCACAGATCCAATGCGGCCAACGTGGCCGGCCAGCTATTGTCGGTCAAAACATGAACTGTTCGCTGAGGATCCGGTCTTCCAGGTTGTGTTCCGGATCGAACAGCAGGGTGACCCGCCGCTCGCGCGACTCCCGGATGGTCACTTCGACCACGTCGCGGGTCTCGTGCGAATCGGCGGTGACGCTGACCGGGCGCTTGTAGGGGTCCAGCACGCGGAAGCGCACTTCGGTATCGGCCTTGAGGATCGCCCCGCGCCAGCGCCGCGGCCGGTACGGGGCCAGCGGGGTCAGGGCGATGGTGTGCGAGCCCAGCGGCAGGATCGGGCCGTGCGCGGAATAGTTGTAGGCGGTACTGCCGGCCGGGGTGGCCACCAGCACGCCATCGCCGATCAGCTCGGCCACCCGTTCCTGGCCGTTGAGATCCACGCCGATATGCGCGGCCTGGCGGGTCTGGCGCAGCAGCGACACGTCGTTGTACGCCAGCGAGCCGGTGGTGGTGCCCGATTCGGTCAGCGCCAGCATCTCAAGCGGGCGCAGGTTGGCCGGCTCGGCCGCGGCCAACCGCGCCGGCAGGTCGTCGTCACGGTACTGGTTCATCAGGAAGCCCACCGTGCCCAGCTTCATGCCGAACACCGGCTTGCCCAGCGCGGCATGTCGATGCAGGGTCTGCAGCATGAACCCATCGCCGCCCAGCGGGCACAGCACATCGGCCTGCTCGGGCGTGCAATCGCCATAACGCGCCAGCATCTGCGCCAGCGCCTGCTGCGCGGCCTCGGTGTTGCTGGCCAGGAAGGCGATACGGGGGGAAGCGCTCATCAACGATCCGGTGGGACGGGTTCGCCAGAGCATACCCGCCACATCCCCGCCAGGCCACGACCAAGGGTCGCGGCGTAGGGTGCCGGTCATGTCCGTGCCCGCACCGACCCAGGGTCGGTGCCGAGCGGATGTCGCCCATCAACATGAAAAAAAAACAGCCCCGCATGAGCGGGGCCGTCGGTCTTCATGCACGTGCCAGATCCCGGCACACCCGTCTGGAGCAGAGCCCCCTGGGTCAGGGGGGGCGCGCCGCAGGCGCCGGGGTCTGGAAAGGTGGTCCGCATGGGGCCCACGGTTTGCAACGCAAACCGTGGGGCGTCAGCGCGAATGCGCATACGCACCCCTCCCCAAAAAAAACAGCCCCGCATGAGCGGGGCCGTCGGTCTTCATGCACGTGCCAGATCCCGGCACACCCTGCTGGAGCAGAGCCCCCCTGAGTCAGGGGGGCGCGCCGCAGGCGCGGGGGTCTGGAAAGGTGGTCCGCATGGGGCCCACGGTTTGCAACGCAAACCGTGGGGCGTCAGCGCGAATGCGCTTACGCACCATGCGCGGCGAGCTGACCCAGGCGCTGCACCGCGACCGAGACGGTCGGGTAGTCCAGCGTCTTCTGCTCGGCCAGTTCGGCCAGCATCGACAGCGTGAAGCGCAGGCTGCTGTCGTCACGACCGATCCACGCAGCCACCTTGGCCTCGGCGCTGCTGCCCTTCATCGACAGCACCTGGGCAGCCAGGTTGCGATGGTGGGCGGCCAGCTCGTCGCGCAGCACGCCACGGGCCACGGCGTGCCAGCGGCCATTGACCTCCAGCGCGTCGATCTGCTCGAACAACCACGGCAGCTGCAGGGCATCGCCCAGGCGGAAGTGGATCTTGGACACGTCCACCGGCTTGAGCTTGCGGGTGCGGGCCAGTTCGATGATGTCGAACGCCGGCTCCAGGAACTGCAGCTCGGACAGCTGCTGCGCCAGTGCCGGCGGCAGTCCCTTTTCCTTCCACTCGGCCACGCTGGCCTCGTAGGCCGGACGCTGCGAATCGGGCAGCACGCCGGAGGCCACGCGGATGTCGTTGAAGGCGGCCTGGTAGCGGTTCACCGCTTCGGTGATGCCCGGCATCGCGCCCGGGCGCGACAGCAGCCAGCGCACGAACGAACGCTGCAGCTTCCAGATCACTTCCAGCGCATCGATCTGCACCGACTCGGGCAGGGTGCCGTCGAGCGCATCGATCTGCGCCCACAGGGCCCGCGCGTCCAGCGTTTCACGGCTGATCGTATAGGCCTTGGCGACCTCGGCGATGCTGCGGCCGGTGTCTTCCTGCATGCGCATCAGGAACGTGGCGCCCATCCGGTTGATGGTCTGGTTGGTCACGGCCGTGGCGATGATTTCGCGCTTCAGGCGGTGGCGTTCCATGGCATCGGCGTACTTCTTCTGCAGCGGCGTGGGGAAGTAGCGCTGCAGTTCCTTGGACAGGTACGGATCTTCGGGGATGTCCGAGTCCAGCAGCTGGGCGAACGCCACCAGCTTGGAGTAGGACAGCAGCACCGACAGCTCCGGACGGGTCAGGCCCTGGCCGCGGGCCTTGCGTGCCGACAGCTCCGCATCGGAGGGCAGGAACTCGATCTGGCGATCAAGCAGGCCCTGCTGCTCCAGCGTGCGGATGAAGTGCTGCTTGGACCCCAGGCGCTTGACCGCCATCCGCTCCATCAGGCTCAGCGCCTGGTTCTGGCGGTAGTTGTCATTGAGCACCAGCGCGGCCACTTCGTCGGTCATCGAGGCCAGCAGCTTGTTGCGCTGTTCCACGGTGAGCTTCTTGGCCCGCACCACGTCGTTGAGCAGGATCTTGATGTTGACTTCGTGGTCGGAGGTGTCCACACCGGCCGAGTTGTCGATGAAGTCGGTGTTGAGCAGCACCCCGGCCTGGGCAGCCTCGATGCGACCCAGCTGGGTCATGCCCAGGTTGCCGCCCTCGCCCACCACCTTGCAGCGCAGTTCGCCGCCGTTGACGCGCAGCGCGTTGTTGGCGCGGTCGCCCACATCGCTGTGCTGCTCGCTGGCCGCCTTGACGTAGGTACCGATGCCGCCGTTCCACAGCAGGTCCACCGGCGCCTTGAGGATCGCGCTCATCAGGTCGTTGGGCGACAGTGCCTTGACGTTCTCGTCCAGGCCCAGTGCTTCGCGCACCTGCGGGGTGATCTCGATGGACTTCAGCGAGCGCGGGAAGATACCGCCGCCCTTGCTGATCAGCTTGGCGTCGTAGTCGGCCCAGCTGGAGCGCGGCACGGTGAACAGGCGCTCACGTTCGACGAACGTGGTGGCCGCATCCGGGTTCGGGTCCAGGAAGATGTGGCGGTGGTCGAACGCAGCGACCAGGCGGATGTGGCGCGACAGCAGCATGCCGTTGCCGAACACGTCGCCGGACATGTCGCCCACGCCCACCGTGGTGAAGTCCTGGCTCTGGCTGTCACGGCCCAGTGCACGGAAGTGGCGCTTGACCGATTCCCATGCGCCGCGCGCGGTGATGCCCATGCCCTTGTGGTCGTAACCCACCGAACCACCGGAGGCGAACGCGTCGCCCATCCAGAAGCCGTGCGCGATGGCCAGGCCGTTGGCGATGTCGGAGAAGGTCGCGGTGCCCTTGTCGGCGGCCACCACCAGGTACGGGTCGTCCATGTCGTGGCGGACCACGTCCACCGGCGGCACGATCTTGTTGTTGACGATGTTGTCGGTGATGTCCAGCAGGCCCTGGATGAACAGCTTGTAGCAGGCCACGCCGTTGGCGAACACCGCATCACGGTCGCCGTTCACCGGCGGCATCTTGGCGAAGAAGCCGCCCTTCGCGCCGACCGGCACGATCACGGTGTTCTTGACCATCTGTGCCTTGACCAGGCCCAGCACCTCGGTACGGAAGTCTTCGCGACGGTCCGACCAGCGCAGGCCGCCACGGGCCACGGCACCGAAGCGCAGGTGCGTACCTTCCACGCGCGGGCCATACACGAAGATTTCGCGGTACGGACGCGGCTTGGGCAGGTCCGGCACCCGCGCCGAATCGAACTTGAAGCTGATGACGTGGCCGTGGCGGCCCTCGGCATCGGTCTGGTAGTAGCTGGTGCGCAGGGTCGCATCGATCACGCCCATGAAGCTGCGCAGGATGCGGTCTTCATCGAGGCTGGAGACGCGGTCCATCAGCTTCACCAGCGCATCGCGCGCGGCCTCCATCTGCGCGGCGCGGTCGCCCTTGCGTGCATCGACCACGGTCTTGAGCACTTTCAGGGTGGCTTCGTCGCCGCCGGCCAGCACGGTCAGGTGGGCGCGCAGCTGGGCCTGGCCTTCGGCGATCGCATCCTTGCTTTCATGGCCGGTGGCCGGGTCGAAGCGGGCTTCGAACAGTTCCACCAGCAGGCGCGCCAGCAACGGGTACCGGGTGAAGGTGCCTTCCACGTAGGCCTGCGAGAACGGCACGCCGGTCTGCAGCAGGTACTTGCAGTAGCCACGCAGCATCGCGACCTGGCGCCAATGCAGGCCGGCGGCGAGCACTAGGCGGTTGAAGCCATCGTTCTCGGCATCGCCGTGCCACACGCGGGCGAAGGTCTCGCCGAAGGCGGCATCGACACTCGGCGCGTCGATCGCACCGGCCACCGATTCCACCTCGAAGTCCTGCACGTACACCGGGGCGTTGTCGACCGTCAGCCGGTACGGACGCTCGGAGATCACGCGCAGGCCCATGTTCTCCATCATCGGCAGCGCGTCCGACAGCGGGATGTCGTCCAGCTGGCGGTACAGCTTCAGGCGCAGGCCGTCGCCGCCCTCGCGCTGCACGGCCTGCAGGCTCAGGCGCAGGTCGTCCGGACCGGTCAGCGCATCAAGCTGGCTGACGTCATTGGCCGCGATCTCGGTGCTGGAATCTTCGATGTAGCCGGCCGGCAGGGCCTTGCCGATGCGGGCGGCAATGCGCAGGCCTTCGCTTTCACCGTGGCGGGCCACCAGCGCTTCGCGCAGGTCGTCCTGCCAGTTGCGCAGCACCTGGGCCAGCTTCTGTTCCAGCGCGCTGGTATCCACTTCCAGGGTCTGCCCGGCCTTCGGGCGCACGATCAGGTGCACCTGGGCCAGCGGCGATTCGCCCAGCACCACCGAGCTGTCCACGTATTCGCCCTGCAGGGCGTCCTTGAGCATGGCCTCGATGCGCAGGCGCACATCGGTGTTGAAGCGTTCGCGCGGCAGGTAGACCAGCGCGGAAATGAAGCGGCTGTACTTGTCGCGGCGCAGGAACAGGCGGCTGCGCACGCGCTCCTGCAGGCCCAGCACGCCCATCGCGGTGCGGAACAGTTCGTCCTCGCTGGACTGGAACAGTTCTTCGCGCGGCAGGGTCTCCAGGATGTGGCGCAGGGCCTTGCCGCTGTGGCTGCTCGGGGCCAACCCGGACTGGGTCATCACGTATTCGTGGCGCTGGCGCACCAGCGGGATTTCCCACGGGCGGCGGTTGTAGGCGCTGGAGGTGAACAGGCCCAGGAAGCGCTGCTCGCCGATGATCTTGCCCTTGGCATCGAATTCGAGCACGCCGATGTAATCCATGTAACCGGCGCGGTGCACGCGCGAACGGGCATTGGTCTTGGTCAGGATCAGTGCGTCCTTCAACCCGGTGGTGGCGTTGAGGCCCTGCGCGGCCAGGGTCTTGACCGGACGGGCGGCGGACTTGTCCTTGCCGCGCATCAGGCCCAGGCCGGTCTCGTTGAGCGGCGCCAGCACCTCTTCCTTGCCCTGCTTCTCCACGCGGTACTCGCGGTAGCCGAAGAAGGTGAAGTGGTTGTCGGCGGCCCAGCGCAGGAACTCCTGCGCCTCGGCGCGCGAAGCGGCGTCCACCGGCAGCTGGCGGGTGCCGAGGTCGTCGGCCAGGCCCTGCGCCTTGCTGCGCATGGCATCCCAGTCGCGGACGATGGCACGCACCTCGTCCAGCGCCTTGACGATGGCCTGTTCGACGTCGGCCATGGCATCGGCCGGCTGGCGATCGATTTCCAGCAGCATCACCGATTCGGCATTGCCTTCGCTGACGCCGCTGAGCTTGCCGGCCTTGTCGCGCGCGAAGCGGATCACCGGGTGGCCCAGCACATGCACGCCGATGCCGTGTTCGGCCAGCGACATGGTCACCGTGTCGACCAGGAACGGCATGTCGTCATTGACGATCTGCAGCACGGTGTGCGGCGATTCCCAACCGTTGGACTTCAGGCTCGGGTTGAACACGCGGACATTGGCCTTGCCCGGCTTGCGGACGCGCGCGAACTCCAGCGTGTCGGCCGCCAGCGCGGACCACTCCTCGGCGGTGTGGTGCGGGAACTCGTCCGCCTCCATGCGCTTGTAGAAGTCGGCGGCAAACGCCACTGCCTCGGCTTGCCCGGCCGCCGGGTAGCGCTTGCGCAAGGCCGTGTACACCGGCTCCAGCGAGAAGCCCACTGGCGAAACAGTCTGCGTATCGGCTGGTTTGGATTTGTTTTTCACGGTCTTGGCTGCTGGTTTTTGCGGTTTCATGGCAGAGCGGTGCGTGTTGCTCAGTTGGGAAAATGAAATTGTAGGCCTACCGCACAAAAATACCTTGCTGCAGGACGGAATAAGGTGATTCGGGTTGGGTGGCGTTTACATCGCGAGCGTCAATCCGTACGCGTACGGGCATGGGTACGAGGCGACAGCGCACGTCAGCATCGGCCACTTCCGTGGCAACTTGACGTCGGGTATCAGAAGCGCGGCAAATACAAGGCTTCTCCAATTCTGAACTGGACGGTATAGTCCACCGCGTGAATCCCCCCCACCCCGCCGCCAGCACCCTGGACGCGCGCGACCAGCGCGTGTTCGATGCCGTGCGCGACCTGTTCGCCACCCAGGGCATGCAGATCAGCATGGACGCGGTGGCCCAGCAGGCCGGGTGTTCCAAGCAGACCCTCTACAGTCGCTACGGCAGCAAGCAGGAACTGCTGCGCCGGGTGATGCAGCGGCACGTCAGCCGCGCCACCGCCGGGCTGCGCAGCCTGGACCAGGGCGACCTGCGCGGCAGCCTGCTGCAGTTCGCCACCGACTACCTGGAGCACTGCAACCAGCCGCACGTGGCCCAGGCCCGCCGCCTGATCGCCGCCGATTCGCCGCAGTTCCCCGAGGAGGCCCGCGCGCTCTACCGCGATGGCGCCGGGGCGCTCGTCCTTCACGTGGCTGAATGGCTGCAGGAGCGCAGCGCGCTGGGCCAGCTCGGGCATGACGACCCGCACTTCATGGCCGAACTGCTATTGAGCATGATCGCCGGATTGGATTTCGAGAAACAGCGCTTCCACACCCCCCATCGCGCTGACGCCGCCGTGCGTCGCCGCTGGGCCGAATTCTCCGTTGACAGCTTCCTGCGCGCGTTCGCCACGCCGGAAACCGCCGCGGCTTCGCATTCAAACCAACACCGGAGTTTTTCCTGATGATCGCCCCACTCCGCAGCCTTGCCCTGACCTGCGCAGTTGCTGTTGCACTGACCGCTTGCAAGAAGCCAGAGCAGCAGACGCCCCCGCCGCCGGAAGTGGGCGTGATCGACGCCAAGCCGCAGACCCTGCCGTTGCAGCGCGAGCTGGTGGGTCGCCTGTCGCCCTTCCGCAGCGCCGACGTGCGCGCCCGCGTGCCCGGCGTGCTGCTCAAGCGCGTCTACCAGGAAGGTGCCGACGTCAAGCAGGGCCAGGTCCTGTTCCTGATCGACCCGGCCCCGCTGCGTGCCTCCTTGAATGCCTCCCAGGCCGAGCTGGCCTCGGCCCAGGCTACTTACACCAATGCCAAGGCCGCGGCCAACCGCGCCCGCTCCCTGGCCCCGCAGAAGTACGTGTCCAAGTCCGATCTGGACGCGGCCGAGGCCACCGAGCGCACCGCCGCAGCGGCGGTCCAGCAGGCCCAGGCCGCCCTGACCAGCGCGAAGATCAACCTCGGCTACGCCGAAGTGACCTCGCCGATCAGCGGTCGCGCCGGCAAGCAGCAGGTCACCGAAGGCGCGCTGGTCGGCCAGGGCGATGTGACCCTGCTGACCACCGTGGACCAGCTGGACCCGCTGTACGTGAACTTCTCCATGAGCGTGGACGAGCTGACCCAGATGCGCGCGGCGCAGGCCAAGGGCCAACTGGCCCTGAGCGGGGACGGCAAGTCCACCGTGCAGGTCAAGCTGGCCGACGGCACGGTCTACGACCAGCCGGGCACGCTGGACTTCTCCTCCACCACGGTCGATCCGACCACCGGCGCGGTCTCGCTGCGCGCGGTGCTGCCCAACCCGCAGCAGATCCTGCTGCCGGGTGCCTTCGTCAGCTTCCAGGCAACCCTGGGCGAGCGCAACAACGCCTACCTGGTGCCGCTGCAGGCACTGCAGCGCGATACCACCGGCGGCTACGTGCTGGTGGTCGGCAAGGATGGCAAGG
>DJBL01000135.1:0-230 GCA_002435595.1 Stenotrophomonas maltophilia | reverse complement strand
TGGTCGGCAAGGATGGCAAGGTGGCCCGCAAGAACGTCAAGAGCGAAGGCCAGCAGGGCGGCAACTGGCTGGTCAGCGGTGGCCTTGAAGCGGGCGACCAGGTGATCGTGGCCGGCGTGCAGAAGGTCAAGGAAGGCGCTCCGGCCACGGCCAAGCCGTGGGATCCGGCCAGCGCCAACGCGCAGGGCCAGGCCCCGGCCGCCGCAGGTGCCGCACCGGCGCCGGCCAAG